>URSN01000172.1 GCA_900550525.1 uncultured Eubacteriales bacterium | reverse complement strand
CGCCCGCCCGAGCGTGAAATGGCGCTCCTCTGTGCCCCTCCGGCACGCTCATATACCGGTCGATCTGCTGCGGCGCGCCGGTCTTGAGCACGCGCAGGTAGAGCTTGCCGTCCTCCGGCACCGTGCCCAGCGTGTCCCCCAGCAGCAGCGGCTGCCCCTCCTCCACGCGGATGTCCGAAAGGTGATAATAGATGCTCTCCAGAACCTCGCCGTGGTGGATGCGCACATAGGGGCCGCGCGCCGGGTCCTCGCCGATGGCGCGCACCTCGCCGCCCGCGCTGGCCGAGACGGACGCGCCCGCCGCCGCGCCGATCTCCAGCAGTTCCCCCTCCTCCGAAACGGCGGCCGTATCCGCCTGCACCGGCAGGCTCCAGCGCGCGCGGCCGGCAAACACGCCGATGAGCCCGCCGCCGTCCACGAATTGCAGCCGGCCCGGGGTCCCGTCCGCGCCGCCGTCCGTCGCGGCGGGCGCGTCCGCATCCGTCTCCACGGCCGTGCGGTCCGAGGGGAGCACGAACAGCTCCAGCGCCAGCACCAGCAGCAGCACGCCTACGCATACGCCGATCTTGACGAGCATGCTCGCGCCAAGCCTGCGCCCCGCCGGCCTGCGGCGCGCCCGCCCGGCCTGCGCGGCGCGGCGGCGCACGCTGCGGCGCCGCAGGAATTCTTCCGCCTCAAACGGCGTGGTGTCCAACTTCTCCAGATCCATGCAAAACCGCCCTCCTGCTGCCAGTGTATGCAGCAAAAGGGCGGTCCTATGCGCCGTGCGGCGCGTTCAGCCGAGCGTAAAGCGCAGCAGGACCGGGTTGTGGTCGGCATAGCGGAAGCCGCCGTCGATCACCTCGACCAAGTCCACCGTCACGTTGGGCGAGCAGAGGAAGCCGTCGATGACGTAATACTGCGTGAGCGGGTCGTCCGCGTCGTAGGGCGCGTTGAGCAGGCGGCAGGTCGGCCGGCCGTCGGCAAAGGCGAACGTCCAGCCCTCCGGCAGGATGCCGCGCGCCAGCTCGCCCGGCTGCCAGTACGACGCGTCGACGACCGGGTACGCCTCCCCCACGCCCTCGATGCGCTGGTTGAAATCGCCCCCGGCGACGACATAGTTGCCCGCCTCGTATTCGCTTACGAGCAGCTCGGTCAGCCGCTCGGTCTGCGCGCGCTTGCCCTCGCCGTCGTCATACGCCTCAAGGTGCAGGTTGACCAGCACCAGCTCCGCCTCCGTCCCCTCCACCGGCAGGCGCGTCACCAGCAGGCAGCGCTTGAGGTTGGCCATGCGCACCGGCCAGGCAAACGGCACCGGCAGCGCCACGCGCGTCTGCCCCTCCATGCGGAAGCGGCTGAGCGTGAGCAGGCCGGAGTGCACCGGGCCGATCGTATCCGGGATGGGATAGGGCACGTAATCGCACAGGAAGTTGGGCGCAAACGCCGCCGCGCCGCCGAAGGACGCATGCAGCGCCGCGCGCTCGTCGATATCGTAGCTGCGCTTGCCGGACACGTCCACCTCCTGCAGCACGGCAATATCGGGCGCAAGCGCCTCCACCGTCTCCACGATGCCGGCGAGGTTCTTCTCCACGACCGCCGGGTCGGACGGGCGCACCGACGCGCCGCCGTCCATGAAAAAATCCGATTCCTCGCCCAGCGCCGCATAGCCGATGTTGAACGTGAGCAGCGATACGCTCCCGCCGCGGGGCACCGCATCCTGCGCCTGCCCGGCGGTCCAGGCCGGTACCTCCGCAACCGGGCGGTATTCGTGCGCGCTCAGATAGATCAGCAGCGCGGCGGCCGCCAGCACGATCAGCAGCAGCGCGGCGCCCGCAATCCGGCCCGCAAGGCGCAGCCGCCGCCGCGCCGGGCGTACGGGCGTGGCCCGATCCATCGTCCTCCCTCCTTCCAAGCAAAGGGGATGCGCGCGTATGCCGCCCGCATCCCCGGTTCCATCGATGTGTTAGCCTTCGCCGCCGTCCGCCGCGCCGCCGTCAGACGCGGGCGGGTCGTTCGCAGGCGGGTTCTCCGCGGGCGGCTCCTCGGCGGGGGGCTCCTCCGCCGGCGGGTCCTCCGCGCCGTCGTCGCCGCCGGGCACGGGCACCGGCCCGGGCTCCGCCGTAGCGCCGCCGGACGTGCCGCCGCCGGTCGTCTCGCCGCCAGTCGTCCCGCCGCCACTGGA
>URSN01000171.1 GCA_900550525.1 uncultured Eubacteriales bacterium | reverse complement strand
GTGCGCGAGGACGGGGGGCGCCGTTTCCGGGTCGGCCTCGGCGCTGTGCGCGTCCGCCCTGCCCAGCTCGTCGCGCTCATACTCGTCCTCGGCCAGCTGCATCCCGAGGCAGATGCCGAAAAACGGCACGCCTCCCTCGCGCGCATAGCGGATGGCGGCCATCTTGCCCACGAGCCCGCGCCTGCCGAACCCGCCCGGCACGCGCACGCCGTCCACGCCGGCGAGCAGCTCCTGCGGCGGCCGCCGCTCCAGCGCCTCCGCCGCCACAAAGCGCAGCGACACGCGCGCGTCGCAGGCGGCGCCCGCATGCGCGAGCGCCTCCACGATGGACAGGTAGGCGTCGTGCAGCTCCACATACTTGCCCACGACCGCCACCTCGCACGCCCCGGCGGGGTGCAGCGCGCGCCGCACCATATCCCGCCAGCGCGTCAGCTCCGGCGGGCGGTCCGCAAGGCCCAGATGGCGGCACACCGCCGCGCACAGCCCGTTCTCCTCCAGCAGCAGCGGCACCTCGTAGAGCGAGCGCGCGTTGCGGTTTTCGATCACATCCTCCGGCGCGACGTTGCAAAACCGGGCGATCTTCTCCCGCAGCGCGGGCGGCAGCGGCCGCTCCGAGCGGCAGGCGAGCACATCCGGCTGGATGCCGATGCCGAGCAGCTCCTTGACCGAGTGCTGCGTGGGCTTGCTCTTGAGCTCGTCCGCGGCGGCGATGTACGGCACGAGCGTGACGTGCACAAACGCGCAGCCGCCCGCGCCCGCCTCCGCCCGCAGCTGGCGCGCCGCCTCGAGAAACGGCAGCGACTCGATATCGCCCACCGTGCCGCCGATCTCCACGATCAGCACGTCTGGCCGCAGCGCCTCGGCAAGGCCGCGCACGCGCGATTTGATCTCGTCGGTGATGTGCGGGACGATCTGCACCGTGCCGCCGCTGTAGCCGCCGGCGCGCTCGCGCTCGATCACGCTCAGGTAGACCTGCCCGCTGGTGGCGTTGCTGGCGCGACTGAGCGTCTCGTCGATGAACCGCTCGTAATGGCCGATGTCCAGGTCCGTCTCCGCGCCGTCGTCGGTGACGAACACCTCGCCGTGCTGGTAGGGGTTCATCGTGCCGGGATCGACGTTGAGATACGGGTCGAGCTTGCAGATGCCGACCCGGTAGCCGCGCGCCTTGAGCAGCCGCCCGAGGCTGGCCGCCGTGATGCCCTTGCCCAGCGACGAGACGACGCCGCCGGTGACGAAAACGAATTTGGTATGATCCATGCCGTTCGCTCCTTTCCGCTGCGCCTAAATAAAACGGAACGCCTCCCGTTGAGGAGGCGTTCCGGCGCAAAAGGGGCGCCCTTACAAGTATAGCGGGGCGCGGCGGCGCTGGCAAGCGTTTTTTTCGCGGCGGGCGTTTTTTTCCCGCCGGCGTCCGGGGCGCGCCGCCCGGCGCGGCCTGCCGCGGCGGGGCGTATTTCGATCGGGCGGCGCGGCGGGGCTTTGCCGCGGCGGCAAAAGATGGTATACTGCCGGTACAGGGCGTCCCCCGTCCCCTGCGGCGGCGGGGCGCAAAACCAGCAACGAAAGGGGAGCGCACATGGACAACTGCCTCTTTTGCCGGATCGCGCGCGGCGAGATCCCGTCCAAAAAGGTATACGAGGACGACGACGTGCTCGTCTTCCACGACGTGGACCCGCAGGCGCCGGTACACGTGCTCGTCATCCCGAAGCGCCACATCGAGAGCGCGGACGCGCTGACCGACGGCGACGCGGCCACCGTCATGGCCATGCTGTCGGCCGCCCGGCGCGCGGCGCGCGCGCTGGGCGTGGACGGGAGCGGCTACCGCCTCGTCACAAACGTGGGCGCGGACGGCGGGCAGAGCGTGCCGCACCTGCACCTGCACCTGCTGGGCGGCCGCTCGCTGCAATGGCCGCCGGGCTGAACGGTGCGGACGCGCCCGCCGCAGGATGTGCGGCGGGCGCGTTTTTTCGCCGCGCGCGGCGTTCGCCGGCAAGGCGCGTTTGGGGCGGCCGCGCGGCGCGGCCGCCCCAAACGCCGGAGGCGCCCCCCGGATGGGGGGCCGCAGCAGCGGTAGCCCGGCGGGAGCACGGGCTGGACGCCCGCGTGCATGAGCATCGCCTCGACGGCGAGGCCCACGTCGCCGAAGCGGCGATCGGCGCCGCCG
>URSN01000170.1 GCA_900550525.1 uncultured Eubacteriales bacterium | reverse complement strand
CCTGCCGCACCGCTCGTTTGTACTCCGCCGAGGCCCCTGCCGACATCCGCCCCGGCGACCCGCTCCGCGGCCTTGCCCGCAACACGACGGCGCAGGAGCGGCTGCGCCGCGGCAGCGATTACGATATCAGCCGCGGTCTGCTCCTCTCGGCCAGCTGCCGCGGGACGCTCCATATCCAAGCGGCCGAGACCGTCCCTCTCCGCCTGCTGCCCGCGCGCTTTGCGCAGCGGCTGCCCGGGTGCGGGCGGCGTGCCGCGCTGCCCGGACGGCCGGGCGGGCGCACGCTCGCCTGCGTCGGGCGCGCGGCCGCCGGCAAGAGCACCGCGGCGGCGCTGCTTGCGGCGGCGCGCGGCGCTGGCGTGGTGCACATGGACGATTTCTTTTTGCCGGCGGCGCTGCGCACGCCGCAGCGCCTGTCGGAGCCCGGCGGCAACGTGCATTACGAGCGCTTTGCCGCCGAGGTGCTGCCGCAGCTCGCCTCCGGCGCCGCCTTTTCCTACCGCCGCTTCGACTGCGCCGCCATGGGCTACGGCGCGCCGCGGGACGTGCCCGCCGGCGCGTGGCGCATCGTTGAGGGCGCGTACAGCCACCACCCGCGCTTTGGCGCGTACCGGGATGTGAGCGCGTTCTTCACCGTGCCGCCCGACGCGCAGCGGCGGCGCGTGACGGCGCGCAACGGCGCGGCGGCGTGGGAAGCGTTTGAAACGCGCTGGATCCCCATGGAGGAACGGTATTTCGAGGCGTTTTCCATCGAGGCGCGCGCGGACGTCCGCGTGCGCATGGACTGAAGATCGAGGGCGCATGGCGGGGCCTGCGCCGCGCCTGCAGGGTCGCGGCGCGGCCGCCGCGGGAGGGAGGATGCGATGAACCCGTATGACGATCCGGCGCTTTTTGCCGCCTATGCCGGGATGGAGCGCAGCCGCAGGGGCCTGGCGGGCGCGGCGGAGTGGGAGCAGCTGCGCGCGCTGCTGCCGCCGCTGCGGGGCGCGGCGGTGCTGGACCTGGGCTGCGGCTACGGCTGGCATTGCCGCTTTTCCGCCGGGCAGGGCGCGGCCTCCGTGCTGGGCATCGACCGGAGCGGCCGGATGATCGCCGAGGCCCTGCGCCGTAACGCCGCGCCGGGCGTGACGTACCGCGTGTGCGGCCTTGAGGAATACGCCTATCCGCCGGAGGCGTTCGACCTCGTGCTCTCCAACCTCGCGCTGCACTATGTGGCGGATCTGGACGCGGTCTACCGCGGCGTGTTCCGCACGCTGCGCAGCGGCGGGACGTTCGTGTGCAACATCGAGCACCCGACCTTCACCGCGGGCGTGGGGCAGCAGTGGGTGCGCGAGGGGGAGCGCAACCTGTACTGGCCCGTGGACGATTATTTCCATCCCGGTCCGCGCCGCGTCGTCTTTCTCGATCAGACGGTGGAAAAGCAGCACCATACGCTCACGCAGATCCTCATGGGCCTGCTGCGCGCAGGATTTCGCCTGACCGCCGTGCAGGAGGCGGAGCCGCCCCCGTCCCTGCGCGATGCGCCCGGCATGGCGGACGAGATGCGCCGCCCCATGATGCTCCTCATCCGCGCGCAGAAGGACTGAACGCCGCGCGCAAAACGTAGATCTGGCAGGACGGTGCGCCGCGTCCGGGCGGCGCTTATATATTAAATTAGAAAACTTCTCTGCAAATCAGCAGGCGCGGCAGGGACGCACCCGCGGTGCGCTACCGCAAAAGCAGCGCGCGGCGGGCGGCATAGTCCGGCAGCACGGCGGCCACGCACGCCCAGAAGGCGGGGCCGTGGTTTTTGTGCAGGATATGCGAGAGCTCGTGCACGACGACGTAATCCACCGCCTCGGGCGGGTACTGCATCAGATAGAGGGAGAAGCACAGCCCGTTCTTTGCGCTGCAGCTGCCAAAGCGCGTGCGCGCCGCGGTGACGCGCACCGACGCGGGCGACACGCCCATGCGCGCGGCAAAGTGCCGCACCCGCTCCGGCAGCACGCGCAGCGCCTCCTCGCGCAGCGCCTGCGCCTGCTCGGCCGTCGGCTCCGGGTACAGCGCCCGCCGCCGCGCCTGCGCCGCCTGCGCGCGCGCGATCCAGGCGCGCCGCTCCCGCTCAAAGCGCTCGATGGCCGCGTCCGGCAGCGCGCGCGGCGCGCGCCCGCGCGCTGGCACGCCGCCGGGCGGCGCGCCGG
>URSN01000169.1 GCA_900550525.1 uncultured Eubacteriales bacterium | reverse complement strand
TTTCGCGTGTGACTATCGAACGGCAAATTTATGAATTTATTTAGTATTTTCTTAATTTGTTTTGTGCCGTCCTTCAAAAAAAGAAATCGAATGCCGGAGCCGGATTTCATTCTCGGTTTTCCAGCAGTGCGAAAAATTCGCCGGCCTGCCGTCCGTCGATGAATCCGTGGTGTACGTCGAGCGATACGGGCATCGTAAACCGATCGCCGTACCGGGTCAGTTTCCCGGTGGAGATGCGGGGTATGGAGTCGCCTCGATTGGCCGACCGGGCATGTTTCATTTCCGTAAAGGCGAACCAGGGAACAGCCGAAAAATAGATCAGATCCGTGCGCCCGGCTCCCGCTCCCAGACAAAGACCGTCCGCAGCCTTTACGCGTTCCGTTTCCCGCTCGGCCGCCCGGATGAATTCGTGCCGGTCGGAAATGTACTCGAAGAATCCGTAGCCGAAGCTGCCGTCCTCGCGTCCGATAGTCGGGCTCACGTGGATTCGGTCGTAACAGACCACCTCCCCGTTTTCGATCCGGTATCGGAATGCCTCGATTCGGTTTACGGCCGTTAGAATACGGTGCAGGGAACAGAGGAAGAACGAAGTGCGGCTCTTCTTGGCTTCGAGGTAGCACTCCGTAAAATCGACCGGAACGACCGTTCCCCAAAAGGGATCGTCCATCCCGTTGAAAAATTCATAATGTTCGCGTCTTTTCCAGGTCGTCGTGTCGATTTTGTACTTCATATCGTTTTTATAGAAACTGGTTGAAAAATTCTTTTTCCCGGCTGAGGTCTATTTCTGGAAGCGATTCGATGATTTCCAGTTGTTTGCGGCAGAATCGACGGTATTCGTCGCTTTCGGGGTGTAGCGGCCGGTGGCCGGCGGCGGAGGGGGCCCTCGCGCTCACGCACCTGCCGGAAGGCGGCTAATTGGCCGCGGCGGGCGGCGCGCAGGCGGCGGGGACGTACACGGCCGCAAACGGCGTGCTCACGCTCCTGCCGGACGGGCGGGACGCCTACGCCGTGCGCTATCGACTCGACGGCGCTTCGCTGCTGCTCGTGCAGGACGGGCAGGAGGCGCTGCCGCTGATACGGGAGGAGGAAACGCCATGAGTGGACGGGCCGTGACCTGCGCCGCGCTTGCGGCGCTGCTGCTGCTCTGCCCCGGCGCGGCGCGCCGCGCAGCGGGGAGCGCGCCACTTCGCTCCGCCGCGCAGCAGCAGGAGCAGCCGGCCGCGCAGGAGGAGGCGGGCGCGCCGCGCGTCGCCTGCGCGTACGCGGTGGGCGGCGTGGTCCGCGCGGAGCTGGCCGGGGCGGCGGCGGAGGCGTACTGCTTCACGAGCGTGCCGCGCGCGCCGGCGGCGGATTCGCCGGACTGGATGGCGTGCGGCGGAGCGCGGCAGCTGGCCGTGTTCAAGGTGGACGGGGACTATTACCTCTGGCTGCGCGGCACGAACGGCAGCGTGAGCGAGCCGTACGCGGTGCAGGTGCGCTCCGGCTTCCAATACGTCGTGCGCGCGGAGGGGCTGACGGCGCTGACCACGCCGCTTGCCGACTTCCTCGCCGGCGAGGGTTCCTCCGTGGAGGCGCTCAACGCGGCCATCGCGCAGGACGTGGCCGCCGCGGGGCTGTACACGCGCTGCGGCGTGGTGACGGCGGGCGTCTCGCTCGTGTCGCGCCTGGCCGGATACGGCGTCTCCGCGACGTACCAGGGCCATGGGGCGTACCAGGACGAGGACGACTGGGGCGTGACCCCGGACTGGGGCGCGCGCCTGGCCAACCCCACCAGCGACGGCAACGGCACGTATTACTACACCGGCATGCAGTGCGTGGCGGCCATCGTCTGGGCGTACAAGCAGGCGGGCGTCAACCTGTCCAACGCGGGCGCGGGCTCGCACATCGGCGCGTGCGGCGAGCGGGAGAAGGCCGGCGACAATCGGATCGCCTGCGCCGCGGCGCGCGGCGGCGACATCGTGCAAAACGGCGGCCATTACCTGATGGTCGTGGACCGGCTCGATACCGACGGCGACGGCGCGGACGATTCCTACCTGACGTATGAGATGAACGCGCCGCACCTGGCCTTCCTCGTGCTCACGTTCCGCCAGGTGCGCTACCGCACCTTCTACGACATGGAGGCCGTGTGCGAGGACGCGGGCCGCCTCAGGGACGAGGCGCGCTGCTGGCCGGGGTCGTACTTCATCCCGCAGGAG
>URSN01000168.1 GCA_900550525.1 uncultured Eubacteriales bacterium | reverse complement strand
CGCATGCGCCCGACGCGCGCCCCTGCGGCGAGCGGATGGCCCAGCGCGTGAGCAGCTCCGCGCGGCGGTGCGCCTCGACGTCCTCATCCGGCCCGTGCGAGAGCGGCTCCGCGCCCTGCGCGCGCAGCGCCGCTTCCTTCTTCTGGTACTCGGCGGCCTCCTGCTCGCTCAGCAGCGCGATCTCCAGCGCATCCTCGCGCCGGAGCGAGAGCGCATAGCCGCGCAGGCTCACCTCGATCGGGTCGCCCAGCGGCGCGATACGGCGCACCTCGATGCGCGTCATGGGCGTCACGCCCATGTCGAACAGCCGGCGCTTGACGCGTGCGTTCCCGCCGCCGACGGATTTGACCACGCCGGATTGCCCCGGCTGCAATTCCCCCAGTGTCTTAGCCATATCTGCCATATTCCCTTCCCATCGTCCGGCCGCCCTGCGCGGCGCGGCGTCAGTCCCGCTGCGTCGGCTCCCCGGCGTCCCGCAGGGCCGAATACATCACGGCGCCGCCGTCCATGTCCCAGAGGCGCTCGATGTTGTAATAGCGGCGCTCCTCCGGATGAAAGATATGCACCAGGATGTCCGCATAGTCGAGCACGATCCAGCGCCCGGCGTCATACCCCTCGCGCCGCCGCAGCGTGAGCCCGGCCTGCGCCGCCTTCTCCTCCAGCTCGTCGCAGAGCGCCTTGACCTGCGGCGTGGCGCGGCCGCTGCAGATGACGAACCAGTCGGCGATGATGGTCCTGTCCCCCACGTGGATGGCGACGATGTCCTGCGCCTTCTTGTCGTAGAGGGCCGCGCAAAGCGCCTCCACCTGTTCCGGCAAGCGTGTGTCCAACGGTGTTCCTCCTTCTGTATTTTTACATACTTTTCCCCGCGCGGTCAGCCCTGCGCGGGCGGCTGCAAAGCTCCTTCCCCCTCCGGCGCGGCGGCAAAATACCGCGCGGCGCGCAGCGACGCCGGATGGACCGCCTGTCCCTGCGCCCGCAGGTGCGCGATCACCCCGGCAAGCGCCGCGCGCATCGCGCCCTCCGGCCCGAGGGAAAGCGCCTCGCGGTAGCGCTGCACGCCGGGGAACGCGCGCCCCGGCTCCGTCAGGTCGGCCAGGTATACGATCATGTCCAGCAGCGCCATGTCCGCGTCCCCGGTGCAGTGCAGCCGGATGGCGCGCAGCACCGCGTCGTCCGTCACGCCGTAGGCCATGCGCGCCAGCACCGCGCCCGCGGGCGCGTGCAGCACCTCGGACGCGCCGGGCGTATCGTCCCCGCCGAGCACGGCAAGGCGCGCGGCGGGCAGCGCCTTGGCGCAGTCGTGCAGCAGCGCCGCCATGCGCGCGGCAAGGCAGGTTCGCCCGTCCGCGCCGTAGCGCCCGCACAGCACGGCCGCCTGCCGCACCACGCCCATCGTATGCCGGTAGCGCCGCGCGGGCAGCGCCGCGCACAGCCGCGCGCGCGCCGCCTCCACCGCGGCCGGCAGGTACAGTCCCTGTTCATAGAGGTACGGCAGCGCCGCCTCCGGCACCAGCCCCTCCACCGGCAGCGCGGCATGCACGCGCCCGCGCACCTGCGTGGAGGACACGCCGTCCACCGGCGCATGCAGCAGCGTGATGCGCGCGCCGTACGCGCGGCGCAGCCGTTCGGCGGCCTCCCCGTCGCCGCCATCCTGGCCCGCGCGTGCAAACGCGGCCACCTCGCACAGGCGGAAGATCTCCTCCACGCGGTGCCAGGTGGGCATATCGTGCAGCATGTCGCTGCCGACGATCCAGTAAAGCGACGCGCCGGGGTACCGCCCGTGCAGCTCGCGCAGCGTATCCACGGTATAGCTCGGGCCGGGGCGGTCAAGCTCGATGCGGCTGACGGACATGCCGGGCTCGCCCGCAATGGCAAGCTCGGTGAGCGCGAGGCGCGTTTCGCCGTCCGGCGAGCCGCCGGCCACGGCCTTATGCGGCGGGATGGCCGCCGGGATGAAAAGGACCTCGCCCAGCTGCAGATGCGCGCGCGCGTTCCGCGCCGCCAGCACGTGGCCCAGATGCGGCGGATTGAAGCTGCCGCCGTAAATGCCGATCCGTCTCATATTCCGTGCCTCCCCTGCGGTTTGTTAATCCTGTTCTTCTTTCTGCTGGCGGCTGCGCTCGATCGCGGCGGCGACCGCCTTGTCGTGGAAGTACTGCTTGCGCTGCTTGCGCTGCTGCTCGGCCGCCTGCTTGCGAGCGCGCAGGCCGGCCTTGACGGGGATGTCGTTGCCGGATGGCGTCTT
>URSN01000167.1 GCA_900550525.1 uncultured Eubacteriales bacterium | reverse complement strand
AACCAGGATGCAGGTAATTGACGAACCGGATCAGAAAGGATCATCTCAAACCTGGATGTGGGTATATCTGACAGATCATTACAGTGAAGCCCCACAGATGTTTCTCTTTGATTATGAGAGAACGCGTGCCGGATATCACCCGGTGTATGGGGCGGAACACGACCGCCGGGTCGTGGATGTTCACCAGCTCCACCAGCGCGTAGCGCGCCGGATGGCCCGCGCGCTCCGCCTCCGGCAGCGTGGGGCGTATCTCCTCCCAGCAGCGCTTGGCGGCGGTACAGCTTTTTGCGGGAGGGGCTTCTGCGCGTCTGTTCCAAAGCGTCGCGCTCCTTTCCTCAGATGGGGCGGGGCCGGCGGTCCGGCGCGCCCCGCCGGCGCGTCACAGCCACCGCGCGCTGCCCGGCGGCAGGATCTCGGCGCGCACGCGCCCCACGATGCGCCTGAGCGGAATCGTGCCGACGGATGCGTTGCGGCTGTCCTTGCTGGCGTTGCGGTTGTCGCCCATGACGAACACCTCGCCCTCGGGCACGGTGACGGGCCCGAAATCGCCGTAGATGGCGCCGCGCCAGTAGGCGCTCTCATCGAGCGGGCTGCCGTCGATATAGACCGTGCCGCCGCGCACCTCGACCGTCTCGCCGCCGGTGGCGACCACGCGCTTGACGCACGTCTCCGTATAGCCGGGGTAGTAGCAGATGATCACGTCCCCGCGCGCGGGGGGCTCGAACCAGCGGCTGACCTTTTCGACGAACATGTGCTCGCCGTTGAGCAGCGTGGGGGCCATGGAATTGCCGTCCACGCGGATGGGTTCGGCCAGGAACGCGCGTATGCCGAGCGCCAGCACCGCGAGGAACGCCAGCGACACAAAAAAATCGAGCTGCCGCCAGAAGCGGCCGCCCCGCAGGCGCTCCCGCTGTTTTTCGGCCAGGCGGCACAGCCGCCGCATATCCCTTCTGCTCATGCCCGTCCGCTCCGCCACCGCATCCTCCCGCGCGCCGCTCACGGCTGCTCCCCCCCGGCGGGCAGCACGCGCCGGCACTGCCGCAGGAAATCCGCCCGGTCCATCATCACGATCCGGCCGCAGCGGCGGCAGCGGATCTTCACGTCCGCGCCGGTGCGGATGATCGTCCAGAGGTTTTCCCCGCAGGCGTGCGGCTTTTTCATCACCGCCGTATCGCCCAGGGCAAACGGGCCGGTCATTCGCCTCGGCCGGAGCGGTCGGTATAGGTGTACGCCTCGTAGCTGGGCGAGGCGGGCGGGATGTAGGAGAACACGACCTCCAGCAGCTTGCCGGGGTTCTCCTCCTGCACGAGGTGGCCGGTGTTGCGGATCATATAGTAGCGGCCGTTTTGCAGCACGCCCTGGAAATAGACGCTGCCGGAGGCCGGGTGCCAGCGGTCCTCGCGGCCCCAGACGCACAGGATCTCATGGTCGAGGCTGCGCAGCGCGTCCGCCGTGCCGCGCATGTCGAAGTTGGCCACCGCGTACATGAGCGCCTCGCGGCTGAGCCCGTCGGCGATGGGCGCGTAATACTGCTTCACGTCCCGCTCGGCGATGGCCGTGCGGTCGAACACGCACTCGTCCAGCATATGCCGCACGTCGCCCGCGGAGAACAGGTTGCGCGCGAACACCGCCATGCTCCCCTTCATGCGGTGGAAGAGCTTGGGCATGTGCTTGGAGATGCCGCCCGGCGCGATGGCGATGCAGTTGGCCACGCGGTCGGGATACAGCGTGAGCAGGCGCATCATGTACACCGCGCCCGTGGAGAAGCCGATCATGTGCGCCGATTCGATGCCCTTTTGCGCAAGGAAGCCATTGAGCAGCGCCGCCATCTCGTCCATGGAGTAGGCAAAGCGCTCCGGCCGGCCGCTGTACCCGTGGCCGGGCAGATCCACGGCCAGCACGCGGTAGTTCTCGCTCAGCTCCGCAAAGACGTTGCGCCAGGTGTAGAGCGACTGGCCGATGCCGTGGATGAGCAGCAGCGGCTCCCCCACGCCGGCTTCGAGATAGTGGCCGCGGATGGCTTCGCCCACCTCGCCGCCGCATGGCGGCATGGTTACGGTGACGAAATCCCCCACCTGTTCGGAATTGATGAAAAAGCTGCCTGCCTGTGTGTCCGCCATGGCGCAAAACCCCCGAAACTCCTGCATTTTCTGGAAACCCGGTACTCCTTTTATTGTACCCCGCCGCGCCCGCTTTTGCAACGGCGCGTTTTGCTTGTAACAGAAAGTTTACCCTTGCCGGGCAAAACGGGGCCGGAAGCGGCCGCGCCGG
>URSN01000166.1 GCA_900550525.1 uncultured Eubacteriales bacterium | reverse complement strand
GCTTGGGAGGTGTTCGCAGCGCTGCTGCGCGGCGGCCGCTGCGCGCCGGCGCGCCCGTGCTCGGGGCGCACGTTTTCCCCCAGCGCGACCGCCGCCTGCAGCGGCGAGACGCGCGGCTGCGCGGGCCCGCCGGGCCGCTCGCCGCCGCTGTACGGCAGCCTGCCTGGCATATACCGCTGCACGCCCCCACCCCCTTCTGCTGCTATTGTATGCGCATCGCGGGGGATGTTGTGCAGGCGGCGCGCAACTTTCGCCGCCGCGCCGCATAGGATGGGGCATGAAGCGAAGCCTGAAAAACGAAAAAAAGCGCCCGGCGGACGGGCGGACGGTGCAGCAGCTGCTGGACGCCTACGGCGGCAGGAGCGAGGACGAGCTGCTCGGCGCGCTCGGCGGCATGGACGAGGAGGAGCGCGCCGGGATGCGCGCGTTTGCAAGGGAGCTTGCGCCCATGCTCAGCAGCGCGCAGAAGGAAAAGCTCGCCGCGGTGCTGCAGCGCCTCGGCATGCAGGAGGGTCAGTAGCGCGCCGGCGGGCGGCAGTGCTCGAAGATGACGGCCCCATAGGCGCGCATGGCCGCCTCCGCGCCGCCGTTGTCCGGCCGCGCCGTCCAGCCCACCAGCAGCGCGCCCAGCGCGGCGCAGAGCCGGACGGGCCAGGGCAGCGGCCCCACGCGGTAGGCGACAAAGTGCGGCCGGGTGAGGCAGTTGGTCAGCGTGCGGCTCAGCAGGAGCGAGCGGACGAGCCCGAGCGACGGGCGCGAGCGGCGCATCTGCTCGGCCAGCTGCCCGCGCATCACGTCCGGCGCGTTGCGGTAAAACCAGCGGACGATGTACGGATCGAAGCTCTCCACGCAGTACGGCCCGCCGTAGGAGCGCAGCAGCTTGAGCGTGCGCGCACACAGGGCGTACCGGTCGCCGCCGGTCTTGAGCTCGACGATGAGCGGCGCGCGCCCGCCGAGCGCGTCGAACGCCTCCGTCAGCAGCGGGATGCGCTCGGCAGTGCCGAACAGGCGCATCCGCGCCGCCAGCTCGTCAAAGGTGAACGCATCCACGCGCGCGTCCACGCCGCAGGCGCGCAGCAGCGTATCGTCGTGAAAGACGACCACGCGCCCGTCGCGCGTGAGCTGCACGTCCAGCTCCACGCCGTAGCCGGCCTGCGCCGCAGCATAAAACGCCGGCAGCGAGTTCTCCGGCACGCTCTGATCCGCCGCATACAGGCCGCGGTGGGCAAACGTGCGGCCGCAAACCGCCGCGCGCGCCGCCGCCTTTTGGCGCGACGGGGCCGCGCACCAGGCCGTCAGCGCGCCAAGCGCCGCAAGCGCCGCGAAAAACCACCACATATTGACAAGCCTCCCTTGTGATTATAGTGCGGATGCGATAAAATGTACAGCAGGCGGTTTTTCGCCGCGCCTGGCGGCAAAGCGCACCACGGGAGGCATACATGAAGCTCAACTATCCGCGCACCATCTTCGTCGGCTTCGCCTTTTTCCTCATCTGCACGTTCTGGCAGGCGTACGACACGATCATCCCCAAGATCCTCACGGACAAGTTCGGCATGACGCAGGCGGCCTCCGGCATCGTGATGGCGCTGGACAACATCCTGGCGCTGTTCCTGCTGCCGCTGTTCGGCACGCTGTCCGACCGCTGCAAGAGCCGGCGCGGCCGGCGCACGCCGTTCATCCTCGCGGGGACGCTCGTGGCGTGCGCGGCGCTGGTGTGCCTGTCGTTCGCGGACAACCGCCAGCGGCAGAACATCGCGGCCGTGGCCGCGGTGGACGACCCGGCGGGCCTTGCCGTGCTGTACGAGCATGAGTACGATGCGCCGCTGCTCACGCCGGAGGGCGAGCCCTTCGTGCTTTCGGAGCTGTTCACGCGCGAGGAGTTCCTCGCCATCACGTCCGAAATCGAGGTGGACGGCGCCATGGCCGCCAACCCGGATTATACCGATTACGTCGTGCCCGCGCGGCACGCCTACGCCGCCGCGCGCACGCAGGAGAACCCCGCGCCGCATCATCAGATCAAGGGCATCCTGTTCATCGCGCTGCTGGCGATGGCCACGTTCCGCTCCCCCGCCGTGGCGCTGATGCCGGATGTGACCGTCCGCCCGCTGCGCTCCAAGGCCAACGCCGTCATCAACCTGATGGGCACGGCCGGGGGCATCGTCATCCTGGGGCAGGGCATGGCGATCGGCACGGGCGAGGCGAAAAATGCGCTGATGAGCTATACGCCGTTTTTCTCGATCGTGGCGGGCGTGATGCTGCTCTCGCTCATCGTGTTCCTCGCGCGGGTGAACGAGCCGCTGTTGGTGGAACAGATGCGTCAGGAGAGCCGCCGCTGCCGCATCGCCGAGGACGCGGACGCCGCGCCCGGGGGGGAACAGCGCCGCCTGAGCGCGGGG
>URSN01000165.1 GCA_900550525.1 uncultured Eubacteriales bacterium | reverse complement strand
CAGCAGATGGGGGCGGCGGAGCCGCTCACCGCGTTCATCGCGGTGAACGCGGTGGACGGCTCGACCATCGACCTCAAAGTGCGCCCGGGCGGCTGAACCGCCCGCGCCCGCCAAAGCCGCCCGGCAAAAGTATGGGCGGCAGCGTGCCTGCGCGCTGTGCCGACAGCACCGCGCGCTGTGCGGCGGAGGGGAAATGGGAATCAAACAAAAGTAACGGGAGGAAGGAACGATGAAGATGAGCTGCCGGAGTCTGGCGCTGCTCGTTGCGCTCGCCGCGCTGCCAGCATGAAACCCATGAAAAGGATGCGCTCAAATGATGGGGATGTCGTTCAAAAGTGGTTGAAATTTGTTCCGTCATTTGCTAAGCTGATCTTATCAGAAGGGCGCCTGCGGGGGGCGGCGCGGCGGACCGGGGCACCCGTTCCGGCGGCGGCCGGTCGGAGAACCGGCCGCCGGACAGACGTATCAGTTCATCCACCACAACCTGCGGCATCATCTTTCCCTCCCCCGGACAGGCGTCGGCCCGAAATGCGGGCGGTCATGCACCTTTTCATGTTCCCTGTTTACCGCGGCGGGGCTTCCCTGTCAGTCAGATGGAAAGGAAAGGGTTTGGAAGAATGAATGGAGTTCTGTTGGCACTTGCAGATCTGATGGCGTCGTCAAGTTCAAAGGGGGGATATTCTGCGCTATGAGCTTTGCACGAAAGAACGCGAACAAATCCAAAATGGCCAGGCGATGGTATTGGAATATTATCATTGCTGTGCTTTTCCCCGCAGCGCTGTGCATCGCCTGCCAGCCGACGCCGGAGGAGGAGCCGGTGGTGAACAAGGGGGACGGGCGTTATGAACGCGAGCTCGAACGGGCGCAAGCGGCACAGCAGCAGGCGGCGCCGACGCCGCCGCCGTACACGGCGTGCGAGCATTGGTCCGAGGTGCTGACGCTTCCCAATTTCATGGTGACCATCGATGCAGACGTCGAATTGCCCGAGATGCAGGCTTTCCCGGTATACCGAATACAGCCGGCGAGCTTTCCCTCGCGGGCAGAGAAGGTGGAGCGTATCCTGCAAACGCTGATGCCCGAGGTGAACGGGATGCGGGAGAACGTGATGACCCGGGAGATGTGCGAGGAAAAAATCCAGTGGCTCGGCCTTGGCGCCTATGACGATAACACGGGCACGTACCGGCCGTATAGCGCCGAGGAGCGGGCGGAAGTGGACGCCGAAGTTCAGCAGCTGCTGACGCAGCTTGCCGGCGCGCCCGATGCAAATGCGTTTGAACCGCTGGAAGCGATTGCCGTTGCAGGGCCGATGGACTGTGTTTTCCGCACGTCTGAAGGGGAGCAATGGACCGTCACGCTCACCGAACGCGCGCTGAGGGCCTCGCGGCCGGGCAACCGCGCCTATCCGGAGAGCTGGTTCCTGAGCGATCGCGGTTATGAAGGCCGGCCCGCCCCAACGCCATATCAGAACATCAGGATCACGGAAGACGAGGCAAGGGAGACGGCGCAATCGTTTCTCGCTGCCATCGGCGAGGAGAGCTGGGTCATCACGTCACTCGAACGGGCAGGCATGCTGAAGGCATACTACAACGTCGTAACCGACGACCCTCTGGAAGCGGAGGGGTATCTGGTCAGCTGCATCCGCAGTGCGCCGGGCGCAATTCCGTTCGACTATCACGACGGCACGCTGGGCCGCATGAAGTTCGATGACGCGGCATATTCCGCCCCGCTGCCGCCGGAAAGGCTGGAGCTCTTCGTGGACGAGAGCGGCGTCTATGCGCTTTGGTGGGAAAATCCTGTGGAGGTCACGCAGACGGTTGTGGAGAATATTGCCCTGCTGCCCTTTGAGCAGGTGCAGGGGAATTTTCTGCAGATGCTGAAAAACGGGCTGCGCTGGTCTGACGAACGTCCCGCAACAAATGGGGAGCTGAACCCAACGCGGCGCGGCATTGTCGAAAGGATATTGCTTTCCTATGCCTGCGTGCAGGAACGGGATGCGCCGGGCAGCTATCTGTTGACGCCCGCCTGGTTTTTCCTGTATACGACGGAGGTGGAAAAACAGGGCGATCTGCAAGGGTTCAGCACCACTCCGACGATATTTGCCATGAACGCCGTGGACGGCAGCCGCATCGCTCTGTTTTGGGAAACGGCCCTTCCATAAGTGCAGCGGCGTTGCGCAAAGCTGTGCGTCCAGCGCCCGGCCGGCAGGGGCGGGCGATCAGCGCATTAAAATGGAGGTCAGGAGGCATGGAGCAAATGGAGGACAAACGGAGCCGGGAGATATTGGAGTTCAAGAAATTTTTGCGCGAGAGCCGCGAGAAGCCGGACCTTGACCGGTATGCGCAGGAACTGTTCGGCGAGCGGATGGAGGCGCTGGGGTTCACGACGTTCAAAAATCACCGGTGGTACAAACTCGTGCGCGATGA
>URSN01000164.1 GCA_900550525.1 uncultured Eubacteriales bacterium | reverse complement strand
CCATGTTGTCGGGATGCAGGGTACGGCCGGTGCCGCCGCCGGAGGCCACGGAGAAATACTTCTTGCCGTTTTCGTTGCACCATTTCTTATAGGTGCCGGCCACGGGATGCTGGAACCGGGTGGGGTTGGTGGAGTTGCCGGTGATGGACACGTCCACGCTCTCGTGGCGCATGATGGCCACGCCCTCGTTCACATCGTCCGCGCCGTAGCAGCGCACCTTGGCGCGGTCGCCCTCGGAGAAGGCGCGGGTGGAGACGACCTTCAGCTCGCCGGTGTGATAATCGTACTCGGTCTCCACGTGCGTGAAGCCGTTGATGCGCGAGATGATGTACGCCGCGTCCTTGCCCAGGCCGTTGAGGATGACCTGCAGGGGCTCCTTGCGCACCTTGTTGGCCGTGCGCGCGATGCCGATGGCGCCCTCGGCGGCGGCGAAGCTCTCATGCCCGGCGAGGAACGCGAAGCAGTGCGTCTGCTCGCGCAGCAGCATGGCCGCCAGGTTTCCGTGCCCGCGGCCCACGGCGCGCTGATCTGCGACCGAGCCGGGGATACAGAACGCCTGCAGCCCGACGCCGATGAGCTCGGCCGCCTCGGCGGCGGTCCTGGCCCCGCTCTTGAGCGCGATGGCCGCGCCCACGGTATACGCCCAGCAGGCGTTCTCAAACGCGATGGGCTGGATGCCGCGCACGATGCCGGCGGCGTCCACGCCCGCCTCGTCGCAGATGCGCTTGGCGTCCTCAAGGCCGTTGATGCCGTGCTCGGCGAGGACTGCGTTGATCTTGTCGATCCTTCTTTCGTAGCCTTCA
The DNA here is from genome assembly GCA_900550525.1 of uncultured Eubacteriales bacterium. Taxonomy (GTDB): domain Bacteria; phylum Bacillota; class Clostridia; order Christensenellales; family CAG-138; genus Aphodomorpha; species Aphodomorpha intestinavium. Next base: position 1,623 of record URSN01000164.1, on the reverse strand, counting down.
AACGTAATCATGCTGTACCTCCCGTTACTGCTTGCGCGGGTCGATCACCTGCACGGCCTCGTCAAAGCGGCCGTAGGTGCCGATGTTCTTCTCGTAGGCCGCCTTGGGGTCCTCGCCCTTTTTGATCGCGTCCATCATCTTGCCGAGGTTGACGAACTTGTAGCCGATGATCTCGCCGTTGGCGTCCAGACCGATGCCCAGGCAGTACCCCTCCGCCATCTCCAGATAGCGCGGGCCCTTGGCGCGCGTGCCGTACATGGTGCCGATCTGCGAGCGCAGGCCCTTGCCCAGGTCCTCCAGCCCCGCGCCGATGGGCAGCCCGTCGTCGGAAAACGCGCTCTGCGTGCGGCCGTAGACGAGCTGCAAAAACAGCTCGCGCATGGCGGTATTGATCGCGTCGCACACAAGGTCGGAGTTGAGCGCCTCCAGCAGCGTCTTGCCCGGCAGGATCTCCGCCGCCATGGCCGCCGAATGGGTCATGCCGGAGCAGCCCAGCGTCTCCACGAGCGCCTCCTCGATGACGCCGTTTTTCACGTTGAGCGTCAGCTTGCAGGCGCCCTGCTGCGGCGCGCACCAGCCCACGCCGTGCGTCAGGCCGCTGATATCGCCGATCTGCTTGGCCTTGACCCACTTGCCCTCCTCGGGGATCGGCGCCGGGTCGTGCTTTGCGCCCTTACAGACGCAGACCATCTCTTCCACATCGCGGGAATACTGCATGACGGAACTCCTCCTTATCGTTTTGCGGCAGGCTCGTCCGGCCGCAAGTCCCTATTGAGTCAGGATACAGTATACCATTGCGCACGCCGCCGTGCAAGAGCGGACAGCGCAAAAACCGCCGCTTTTTGCAGCGCCCGTGTACGGTGCGGCGGGCGTGCCGGCGGCGGCGGTTTGCGGCGCGTGCGGTCCGGGCGCGGCGCGGTCCTCTTCGGCGCGGCGCGGCCGCGGGCCAAACGGTCAGCGGCGGATGAGCAGCACGGTCAGATCGTTGACGTTGGTGCCGGTGGGGCCGGTCATGAGCAGGCCGTCCACGGCGGCGAGGGCGTGATAGGCGTCGTTGTCGTCGAGCGCGGCGGCCGCGTCCACGCCCGCCGCCGCAAGCGCGGCGCACGTCTCCCCGTCCACATAGCCGCCGGCCGCGTCCGTCGGGCCGTCGGTGCCGTCGGAGCCGAAGGAGAAGACGGCGGTATCGCGCAGACCGGCGATCTCCTGCGCGGCGGAAAGCGCGATCTCCTGATTGCGGCCGCCAAGACCGTGGCCGGTCAGATGGACGACGGTCTCGCCGCCGGCGATGTAGGCAAGCGAGGTTTTGCTGTCCTGGTGACACTGCGCGATGGAGGCCAGGACGCTGCCCGCGTCGCGCGCGGTGCAGCGCAGGCTCGCCGTCAGGATGACGGGTGTGTAGCCGAGCGCCCGGGCCGTCTGCTCGGCGGAGGCGCAGAGCTGGCGGACGCTGCCGGTGATGTGGGTCTCGACGTTCGTGAGCGTCTTCGGCGTCTCCTGCGCCAGAAGCTCCAGCGCGCTCTCGGAGAGCCGCAGGCCGTATTTTCGCACCACCTCCAGCGCCTGTGCGCAGGTCGACGAATCGGGATAGGCCGGGCCGGAGGCGAGCATATCCAGCGGATC
>URSN01000163.1 GCA_900550525.1 uncultured Eubacteriales bacterium | reverse complement strand
GCCGGTGGCTCGAGAGGCTTTCGCAGAAGCTGCCGGCGCTCGTGCTGCTGGGGCAGGACATCGAGCGCAGGGAGGGGCGCGTCGCGGAGCTGTTCGAGGCGGTCCGCGCCGCCACGGAGGACGCGCTGCGCGCGCGCGGCATGGCGCTTGCGCTCTGCTGCGCCATGGACACGCTGCCGATGGATTTCGACCTGCTGCGCGCGGCGCTGGTCAACCAGGTGGAGAACGCGCAGCGGGCCAGCCGGGACGGGCAGACGATCACCCTCGCCGCGCACGACGGCGTGATCGAGGTCATCGACCGCGGCCGGGGCATCCCCGCCGGGGAGCTCGCGCGCGTCACGGAGCCGTTTTACACGGTGGACCGCTCGCGCAGCAGGCGCTTTGGCGGCAGCGGCCTCGGGCTGGCGCTGGTGAAGAGAATCGCCGAGGCGCACGGGGCGGAGCTGTCCCTTGAGAGCGCCGTTGGCGCCGGCACGACGGCGCGGCTGACCTTCTCCCGCGCAAAGGATGACAAAACGATAACCGTTTCCAAACCACATTGACCGGCGGATGCGGTACGATACCCCTGTAGAGAGAAAGGGGGACCCATGATGAAGCGATTTCTTTCCATCCTGCTGCTGCTCGCGCTGCTGCCGCTCTGCTTCGCGGCGTGCCAGCGGACGCCGGACGAGGTGATCGTCGTGCAGAAGGACACGGAGCGCCTCGTGGAGCAGGCGCGCGCGCACGGCGGCGCGGCGGATGCGGGACAGGCGCTCTCCGCGCGGCTGGGGACGCCGGAGCGGTATCGTGCCGACTATGCGTATGCGGACGCCTTCAGCATGACGGCGGATGCGGCGGTCGTCCTGCCGGAGGCGGACCGGCTGCCCACCGCGCGGGTGATCCCGGCGGATTTTTCGCAGGAGACGGTGGACCGGCTGTACGCGTACCTCGTGGGGGACACGCCGATGTACCAGGTCCCGTCCCGGCGCACGAAGGCGAGCATCGAGGCGGAGCTGCTCGATTGGAAGCGGATCGCGGGCGACTCCGGCGCGAGCGAGGAGCAGCGCGCGCAGGCGCACGAGAGGATCGAGGCGCTCACCGCCCAATATGCGGACGCGCCCGAGACCGCCGGCTATGAGATGGGAGGCCCCGTCATCTGCGCGCAGGAGGCGCGGGATTATCAGAGCGGCGCGCTGCAATACGTCTATCAGGGCGTCGATCTTGCCGAGTATCCGGACGATACGGCGGCGCTGCGCGGCGGCAAGACTTTTGCGGTGCGGCAAAACAGCGCGGAGGGCGAGATCGTCCGCACGGAGGACGCGGGCGGCTTTCACGTGACGGATACCGCCTCGCGCGGCGCGCGCTTTTCCTACGCGCACCCGGCGCTGCTCAGCGGCGCGCTGGGCGGCGCGTCCGGCCGCAGCTTTGCGCTCGGGGCCGTCACGCAGGAGGAATGGGAACGCGCCGGCTACGGCTTCACGGGCCTTGGCCCGGACGGGGCGGCGGACATGGCCCGCGCCCGGCTCGCGGCCATCGGCGCGGACGATATGGCCGTGGGCTCCGTGGAGCTCGTGCTGCACACCACGCTCGAGGCGGGCTATGATTTGCAGGACGCGGCCGAGCGCGAGGCGTATCAGGCGGCGGAACAGGCGCTGCTGGACGGGCTGTATGACGACAGGATCACCGGCGTTTCCTATACCGTGCGCTGCGTGCGGCAGGTGAACGGCGTGCCCGTCACGAGCGACACGCTCTCAAGCTACCTGGACGATGCGTATGCGCGCCAGTGGTACTATGAGTCGTTTACCGTCGAGGTCTGCAAGGACGGGATCTGCGCCGTCGAGTGGAGCTCCCCGTATACCGTCACGGAGATCGTCGCGGAGGATACGGCGCTGCTGCCGTTTTCGGAGGTGGAGCAGGTCGTCGGCCGGATGTTCCGCGCCCGGCACGACCCCGGGCCGGACAGCGCCGCCCGCTTTGCCTATACGGTGGACCGGATCGTGCTGTCGCTGCGCCGCATCGCGGAACCCGGCGGCGTGGAAAGCGGGCTGCTCGTACCCGTGTGGGACCTCTACGGCGCGTGCGAGTCCGCCTATCCCGGCGAGCCGGCCGTGACGCTCGAAAGCGCCGCCTCGCTGCTCACGGTCAACGCCATCGACGGCAGCGTCATCGACCTGGACCGGGGGTATTGACCTCGCCAGGCAGCGCGCCGGCTTTTCAGACGCGCTCCCGTTCGTTCTTATCTTTTTTTGTTCTTTCTTTTCTTTCAGAAAAAGAAAAGAAAGAACCAAAGAAAAGAAACCTTAACGGGGTGGAATTTGTGCGCAAGCCATCGGGCGGGCCTCCCCGCGGCGTTCGTTTCCTGTTTAGCGGGGAAGGAGTTGCGCGCAGCCCATCGAGCCATCCCCATCATCCGTTACCCATTTTTCCCTGCGGGGCTTTTCTGAAAGAAAAGCCCCGCAAAATTATTTATGCGGATAACGC
>URSN01000162.1 GCA_900550525.1 uncultured Eubacteriales bacterium | reverse complement strand
CGCTGTGCGCAGCTACGCACAGAAGATCAAAGACAGCGGCTTTGACGGCGTGCTCATCAACATCACCAATCCCTGCGATATCGTCACGCGGGAGCTGGCGCTGGGCCTCGGCCTGCCGCGCGGCCGCGTCTTCGGCACCGGCACGGGGCACCCCCCGACCCGGCAACTCAGCGCCCTGCCCCGCCAGACCGGCATCGACCATAAATCCATCACCTGCTACATGCTCGGTGAGCACGGCAATCAGCAGTTTGCGCCCTGGTCCTGCGTCAGCTTCCGCGGCATGCTGCTCGATGCATGGGCAGAGAAGGACGCGCGCTTCCGCTTAGCCCGCGACGCGCTGCAGAAGGAATCCATCGGCGGCGGCTGGGTCACGTTCTCCGGCAAGCTCTGTACCGAATACGGCATCGCGACCACGGCCGCGCGCATGGCGCATCTCGTCCTGCACGACGAAAAGGCCATCATGCCCGCCAGCGCCGAGCTCTGCGGCGAATACGGCGAGTCCGGCCTGTTCGCGGGCGTGCCCTGCGTCATAGGCGCGGGCGGCGTGGAGCAGGTCGTGGAGCTGCCGCTGACAAAGGAAGAGGCAGCGACCTTCCACGCCTGCTGCGAGGGCATTCGCGCCAACATGGCGCATCTGAACGATCTGTAATCATCAGGAGGTATCATTATGAACATCACTGTTACGAAAAATCCCAACCCCGGCAAGCTCCCGCCCGCCGACCAGCTCGGCTTCGGCTCCGTTTTCACCGACCACATGTTCCTCATGGACTATAACGACCAGAACGGCTGGCACAACGCGCGCATCGTGCCCTTCGGCCCCATCTCCATGTCCCCGGCGGCCAGCGTCCTGCACTACGGCACCGAGGTCTTTGAGGGCCTCAAGGCCTACCGCCGCCCGGACGGCGGCGTGCAGCTCTTCCGTCCGTTGGAGAACGGCGCCCGCCTGAACCGCTCCTGCGAGCGTCTGGGTCTGCCGCAGCTCGATCCCGACGACGCGCTGCAGGCTATCAAGGAGATCGTCCGCGTCGATCAGCGATGGGTGCCGAATGACCCCGGCACGTCGCTCTACATCCGCCCGTTCCTGTATTCCACCGACCCGACGCTGGCCCTGCACGGTGTGCATGAGGCGTCGTTCGTCATCATCCTCTCCCCCTCCGGCAGCTACTTCAAAAACGGCCTGCAGCCCGTCCCCATCATGGTCGAGACCGAGGACGTCCGCGCCGTGCGCGGCGGCACCGGCGAGGCCAAGTGCGGCGGCAACTACGGCGCGGCCACCCGCGCCGGCGAGCGCGCCGAGGCCAAGGGCTACTCGCAGGTGCTGTGGCTCGACGGCGTGGAGCGTAAGTACGTCGAGGAGGGCGGCGGCATGAACGTCATGTTCAAGATCAACGGCGCCGGCGTCACTCCCGCGCTGACCGGCTCCATCCTGCGCGGCGTCACGCGCAAATCCGCCATCGAGCTTTTGAAGAGCTGGGACGTTCCCGTCGAGGAGCGGCTGCTGAGCGTGGACGAGCTGTTCGAGGCCGCCAAGACCGGTGCGCTCGAGGAGGCGTGGTGCATCGGCACCGCCGCCGTCATCTCCCCCATCGGCGCACTCGGCTGGGGCGACAAATGCTATGAGATCAACCATAACCGTATCGGCGAGCTGTCGCAGAAGCTCTACGACGAGCTGACCGGCATCCAGTGGGGCACGAAGCCCGATCCCTTCGGCTGGACCTGTCCGGTGTGCTGAAGCCATGGAAAAAATATTCCGAATACCGGCAAAAGCCGGTATTCGGAATATTTACTCTTTGCGTGTTTCCTGCTATAATATGGGATACATGATTATAAATGAAGGAGAATCCAGCATGAAAGCCATCGTCACCGTTCTCGGCCGGGACCGCGTCGGCATCATCGCCTCCGTCTGCGCCCTGCTCTCGGAGTACAACATCAACATTCTCGACATCAGCCAGACCATCCTCGAACAGGGCTACTTCACCATGGTCCTGCTGGTGGACATTTCCGCGTGCACGGTATCCTTCCCGGAGATCGCCGACAAGCTGGACACTTACGGCACCGAGCGCGGCCTTGCCGTGCGCATCCAGCGGGAGGACATCTTCAACGCCATGCACCGCATCTGAGAGGAGGTCCGCGCCATGCTCGATAAAAACGACGTGCTGTCCACCGTGCAGATGATCGACCGCCAGCACCTCGACATCCGCACCATCACCATGGGCATTTCCCTGCTCTCCTGCGCCGCCCGCGACGCCAAGGCGGCGTGTGAGAAGATCTACGACAAGATCACGCGCTATGCCGAAGGGCTCGATAACACCGGCGAGGACTTTGAGCGCGAGTTCGGCATCCCGATCGTCAACAAGCGCATCTCCGTCACGCCCATCGCGCTCGTGGCCGCCGCCTCGGAGACGGAGGACTACGTTCCCTTTGCCGTCGCGCTCGACCGCGCCGCCAAGGCCGTGGGCGTCAATTTCATCGGCGGCTATTCCGCGCTCGTGCAAAAGGGCATGACCGCTGCCGCCCGCCGGCTCATCGCCGCCATTCCCGAGGCGCTGGCC
>URSN01000161.1 GCA_900550525.1 uncultured Eubacteriales bacterium | reverse complement strand
CTTCAGGTGCGGCGGCTGGCCGCCTGTCAGGCGCGCAGGGCCGCGCCGGTGTTCGCGGCGGACTTTGCCGCCGGGCAGCGCGAGGCGGAGGAGGCGGCGCGCCTTTCGGCGGCGCTCGTGCCGCTGTACGCCGCCTGGCAGGAGGCGGACGCCGCGCTGCAGGCGCTGCTCAGCGGGGCGGAGGGGCGGCAGACGATCGCAAACGAGGAGGAGGCATGACGTTCAAACGGTTTTCACTCGGGCTGCGCTTTCTGCTGCGCGACGCGGAGGGGTTCTCCCCCGCGGAGGCGTGGGAGCTGCTGTTTGCCTGCCTGTCGGCGGCGGAGGTCAAGGGCATGGAGCTCTACGGCGCGCGCCAGCAGGAGCGGGGGGAGCGGTGCTATGTGTGCGTGTTCTCGCGCGCGTCGCTCAGCCGCTGCCGCAGCCTGTACGCGCGGCTTTCGGCGCACCCGCTGATCTGCTCGCACCTGCTGTTCTACCGCCCGTTTTTGCAGAACAACCGCCTGGAACTGATCACCGGCTACGAATACCTCGGCGCCGTGGGCGACAACGGCGATGTGCAGTACGGCGACGCGGCTTACGGCTGCATGCGCTTCCACGGCGACAACCCGCCGCTCGACCCGCTGCTCGAGCCGCCGGTGTTCCTCATCGCGCCGGATTCCTATTGCGGCCTGCTCACGCCGGAGCAGTGCATCCGCTGTCTGATGCGCGTGGCGTACGAGTATTTCCCGCTGGCGCAGATCGTCCCGTTCCCGCTGGCCGACGGCGGGCGCGGCACCACGGACGCGCTGCTGCACGCGCTCGGCGGCCGCTATGTGCAGGCGCAGGTGCAGGCGCCGGAGGGCGGGAAGCTCGCCGCGGAGTACGGCATCCTGCCCGACCGCACCATCGTGATCGAGGCCGAGTCGGCGGCCGTGGCGCAGCAGCTGCTGTGCCAGACGCTCGATATCGGGTATACTTCCTTTATCGTCGGGCTCTACGGCGCGGCCGCGTGCAGCGAGCGCGAGCCGTTCCAGCTGCCGCTGCACCCGAAGATCGGCAACGTGCAGATCCGCATCATCGACAGCGGCTCGGGCAGCGCGTTCTTCCTGGACCGCTCCGGCTTTGACGCGCGCATCCGCGAGGCGTCCATCGTCCTCACGGGCGACGGCTATCCCGAGGGCGCGCACCGCGCCGCCGTGGAGGAGATCCGCCGCCGCTGCGCGCCGGAGAACGTGCCCGCCGTTGTGCTCGAGGGGGAGGACCCGCCGCCGGGAACGGCAGACGAGGCTCTCGAGCGCCTGCGCGGCCGGGCCGCGCGCATCTTCCGCCTGCTCGAGGCGGGCGGGCGGCTGCAGCACCGCTGAGCGGGCCTGCCCGCCGGAAAGGAGAAGCCATGGAACGACTGATCGCCATCGACGGCAACAGCCTGCTCTACCGCGCCTATTACGCGCTGCCGGATATGGCCACGCGCGACGGCGTGCCCACCGGCGCGCTGCACGGGTTTTTGACCATGCTGCTCAAGCTTGCGCAGACGGAGCCGGACTACCTGGCCGTGGCGTTCGACGTGCACGAGCCGACGTTCCGCCACAGGCGCTACGCCGCCTACAAGGCCGGCCGGCGCGAGACGCCGGAGGATCTGCTGCGCCAGTTCCCGCTGATCCGGGAGCTCCTGGGGGAGATGGGCGTGACCGTGTGCGAGTGCCCCGGCTATGAGGCGGACGACATCCTGGGCACGCTCGCGCGCGCGGCGGAGGCGCAGGGCGCGTCCGCGCTGCTGGTCACGGGCGACCGGGACGCGCTGCAGCTGGTGAGCGAGCGCACGCACGTGCTGCTGACCAGGCGCGGCCTGACGGATACGGAGGAATATACGCCCGAGCTCCTGCTGGAGCGCTACGGGCTGACCCCCGAACGCATGAAGGACCTCAAGGGGCTCATGGGCGATGCGTCGGATAACATCCCCGGCATCGCCGGCGTGGGGGAAAAGACGGCGCTCAAGCTCCTCTCGGCCTATGGCGACCTTGCGGGCGTGCTGCGCCATGCGGATGAGATCAAGGGCAAGCTGGGCGAGCGCGTGCGCGCGGGCGCGCAGGACGCGCAGCTGAGCCTGTGGCTCGGCACGATCGATACCGGCGCGCCGCTGCCCATCGGCCTTGCGGATTGCCGCTTCCACAGCGAGCGGCTCGGCGGCGCGGCGGCGCACCTGCGCGCGCTCGAGCTGCGCGCGGTGCTCTCGCGCCTGCCAGAGCGGCAGGAGGAGGCCCCGCCGCCGCAGCAGAGCGCGTGCGAGCGCGTGCCCGTCGCGTCGATGCAGGAGCTTGTGGACGTGCTGCGCGCGCATCCGGCGCCGGCGGCGCTGGCGGTGTGCGCGGAGGGGGAGCTGTCGTTCGCGTTTGACGCGGAACGCTCGTATGTCGTCACCGCGGGCGAGACGCTGTTCGACGCGCCGCTGGAACAGGGGGCGGTCTGCCGCGCGCTGCTGCCGCTGCTTGCGGACGCCGCCGTGGAGAAGCTCGCCTTCGACGGCAAGGCGCTGCGCCACATGGCCGCCGCGCAGGACGGGGCCGCGGCGGGCGGCGCCATTGACGCGATGAACGCCGACGAACTGAACAACCCCAAACGGACCGCCGCCACCGGCGGGGAG
>URSN01000160.1 GCA_900550525.1 uncultured Eubacteriales bacterium | reverse complement strand
CCCGGAGGAAATTCAGCTGGTCAAGACGATCTTCGAGGTGTTCATGGAGACCGGCTCTCTCAGCAAGACCGACCAGTATCTGCTGGAGCATCGCTGCGTCACGAAGCGCGGCAAGCAGTTCACTCGCTTTGCCATCCGGGGCATTCTCACGAACCCGGTTTACATGATCGCCGACGAGACGGCGTATCAGTATCTGAAAGAAAACAATGTTGACCTGTTTGCCGAGCGTGCAGAATTCGACGGCGAGCACGGTGTCATGGCATATAACCGCACCCTCCAGCGCCCCGGCAAGGCAAACCAGATCCGCCCGATGGAGGAATGGATCGTGGCGGTGGGTAAGCATCCGGGCATCGTCGCGGGCAGCGATTGGGTGCGGGTGCAGGCCATGCTGGATGTCAACAAATCCAAGAGCTACCGCAGACCCCGCAGCAACGTGGCGCTGCTGTCCGGGCTGCTGCGCTGCGGCGAATGCGGCGACTATATGCGCCCGAAGCTGACCATCCGCAAGAATGCGGAGGGCGAGCTGATCTACACCTACATGTGCTCCACCAAGGAGCGCAGCCACGGCACGGTCTGCTCTATGAAAAACTGCAACGGCAACACGCTGGACGCTAAAATCATCGAAGAGATCCGCAAGCTGTCCGCCGACAAGGAGACCCTTACCCGGCTGCTGGCGCAGACCAAGAAGGTCATCAGCGGCAGCAAGGAGGGCTACGACGCAGAGCTTGCGCTGCTCCGGGAGAAACACGCCGAGACGGAGGACCGCATCAAGCGGCTGGTGGAATCCCTGTCCGTTGCCAGCGACACCTCCGCGAAATATGTCATGGAGCAGATCGACGCGCTCCATCAGGAGAGCGAGACGCAGCAGCTGCGCCTTGCCGAGCTGGAAGCCCTCACCGAGCAGAGCCGGATGCTCCATCAGGAGTTCGCCTTCCATCAGGAGATGATCGAATCCTTCGCCAGCGCGGTGGATTCTGCCACGCTGGAGGAAAAACGCCGCCTGCTGCGCACCATCGTCAAAAAGGTGGTCTGGGACGGCAAAAATGCCTATGTGTACCTGTTTGCAGAGGACGGAGAGGCGGATTTGCCCCCTGTTGAGCAGCCTATGTATCCGTCAGGAGAGGATAGCGAATGAGATCCTGATGTATTTCCGCTCGCGTAAGAAGCTGCAGGGCGAGGTCTCGCTCTCGGACTCCATCGAGACGGACCAGGACGGCAACGACCTCATGCTGATGGATGTGGTCGGCGTGGACGACACGATGCTCTCCGACCTGCAGGACCGGGAGGACAGCGTGCTGGTTCGCCGTCTGGTGCGCGCATGCCTGACCGCCCACGAGCGCGAGATCGTCCCGCTGCGCTACGGCCTCGGGGGCCGGATGCCGCGCACCCAGCGCGAGATCGCAAAAAAACTCGGCATCTCAAGAAGCTATGTCTCCCGCATCGAATAGCGGGCGCTGGAAAAGCTCGAAGAAGCCATCGGCGAGCGCGGCTGACCCCTTGCAATTCCGCGCCGCAGCGGGTATAATACGACTGAAAATTTTGCCGGTGGGGAGGACTGTTCCATGTACTATATCGGCATTGACCTTGGCGGAACAAACATCAAGGGCGCGCTTGTGAGCGAGACGGGCGAGATCGCGCGGGAGGTGAGCCGTCCCACGCGCGTTGAGCTGGGCGCGGAGGCGGTCTGCGACGGCATCGCCGCAGTCATCACAGAGCTTTCGTCCGGCGTGGACCGGACCTCGCTCGGCGGCGTCGGGCTCGGCTGCCCAGGAACGGTGGACGACGAGACCGGCCGCGTGCTCTACGCGAACAACCTCGGCTGGAAGAACTTTGACCTGCGCGCGGCGGTCAAGTCGCGCACGGGCGTTGACCTGCGCATCGGCAACGACGCGAACGTGGCTGCGCTGGCGGAGGTGCTGGTCGGCTGTGCCAAAGGTGCGCAGAGCGCCGTGATCGTCACGCTCGGCACAGGCGTCGGCGGCGGCGTGGTGCTGGACGGCAAAATGCTCACGGGCTACACCGGCGCGGCGAGCGAGCTGGGCCACATGGTCATCCGCGCGGGCGGCGAGGAATGCACCTGCGGACGGCGCGGCTGCTTTGAGGCTTATGCCAGCGCGACTGCGCTCATCCGCGAGACAAAGCGCGCGATGGCTGCGCATCCCGAGAGCCGGATGCACGCCGCTGCCGAGGAGAACGGTGCGGTGGACGGACGCACGGCGTTCATCGCGGCGCAGCGCGGCGACGCCGCCGCGCAGGCGGTGCTCAACTGCTACCGCCGCCTTTCGTCGCTTCGGCGCGAGGAGGCGTTTGACGCCTGGCTCATGCGGGCCTGCGTCAACGAGGCGCGCAGCATCCTGCGCCGCCGCGCCCGCGTGGAGCTGCGCGGCGACTGGCCCGACCAGCCCGCCGGGGAGCGGGAGGGGCCGGAGCTTACGCCTTTTCTGATGCGCCTGCCCCCAAAGGAGCGGCTGGCGCTGGAACTGATGTACTTTGAAAACTATCCGCTGGAGCAGATCGCCGCCGTGCTGGGCGTCTCGCGCGGAACCGCCGCCTCGCGCCTGAGCCGCGGACGGCGCAGGCGCAGGGCGAGCATTGAAAAGGTAGGGCTGTTATGATGGACGACAGGACATTTGACCGGGCCATGCGCGAAATGGCCGCACGAGAGGCGCCGCCCGAGGCGGGCGGACGGCTTTCGCAGGTGCTTTCCTCGCTGCC
>URSN01000159.1 GCA_900550525.1 uncultured Eubacteriales bacterium | reverse complement strand
GCCGCCCGCCACACGCGGGCGGGGCCGTGCCGCCGGAAGCTGTGTCATGCCCGTCGCCCCCTTCCGTCAGTTCAGCTCCGCCTGCCCGCTCGTCCAGGCGCTGCTGCGGGTCTTCTTCACGCCCGTACTGCGGCCGCCAGCCTTGGAAGACGCCGTCTTCTGCTTCCGGCTGCCCGCCGCCGTACCGGTGGATTTCGCCGCGGCGTTCTGCGCCGCCTTCGCGGCCGCCTCGGCAGCCGCGGCCTGCTTGTCCGCGTAGGCCAGCTGCTTCCAATACTGCGCGTTCGCCGCGTCCTCACGGTCCGCCTGATATTCGAGCGAGCTCCAGTAATTGTCGTTTGCCAGCTTCGCCGCGCTCGCATACGCGCTGCGCGCGTCGTCCAGTTCCGCGTAGTAGTCGCTCATCTGGTCGCGGTAGCGCGCGTAGTCGCTCTGCTCGCGGCTGCTGAGCAGCTGATTGCGGTTATAGAGCGCCGCCTCTCCGCTCTGCCACTGCTCCCGCGCCTGCACATACAGCTCCGGCACGATCTCGTTCAGCTGCTGCAGATACGCGTTGTACGCCTGCTGTCCGGTCTGCTGGCCGTAGCTCGAGCCGTAGCCGCCCGTGAGCGCCGCCGCCTGCCCCATCGTGTCCTGCATGGCGAGCCTGCCCGCCGTCTGATACTGCTCTCTGGCCTGCCGGTACACCGGATCTCTGCCCAGATCGTAGGAGAAGTCTCCCCGCTCCGCGATCCGGTCATAGAGCTCCTGCAGCTGCCCCTCCCACCGGGAGGCATACGCCCCCGGCTTCGCCGCCTGCACGCGCCCGAGCGCCGCGCCATGGCGCACGGCCGTGAACGCGGGGCAGCCCTGCCCGTCGTAGGCGATGTCCGCCGCGGTATAGTCCCCGCCGGCAAGGCCGTAGGATACGGCCCTGCGCGCGCTCGCTTCATACAGGGCGCGCACGCGCGCATCGTCCGTGCAGGCGACGAACACGCCGTCCTGCGGCAGGCGGTCGAGGAACTTTTCAAACGCGGCCTCGATGTGCGCCATGTCGTGAAAATAGTCGAGGTGGTCGTTGTCGATGTTGCTGATGAGCGCAATGGTGGGCGAGAGCGTGAGGAAGCTCTCCACATATTCGCACGCCTCGGTGATGAACAGGCCGCGCCCGCCCACGCGCACCCCGCCGCGCAGCGCGTCCACATAGCCGCCCACGTGCACGGTCGCGTCCGCGTCCGCCGCGTCCGCGATGAGCGCGAGCATGGAGGTGATGGTCGTCTTGCCATGGCAGCCCGCCACGGCCACCACCTGCGAGAACCGCTCCGACAGCTGGCCCAGCGCCTCGCTGCGCTCCAGCTGCGGGATGCCCCGCTCGGCGGCCAGCACGCGCTCGGGATTGTCCGGCCGGATGGCGGCCGAATAGATCACCGCGTCCGCGCCTTCCAGCAGCGCGCCCGTGTGGCCCACGGTGTAGGGGATGCCCGCCTCGTCCAGGCTTTCGGTGAACTGCGTGCGCTCGCGGTCGCTCCCGGTGACCTCGTGGCCGTGCGCCTTGAGGATGCGCGCCAGGCCGCTCATGCTGCACCCGCCGACGCCGATGAGGTGGATATGCCGCGCGCTCTGAAGATCGACCATCGTTTCTGCACCTGCTTTCCGTGTTCGCTACGTTCGTATTATACGCCGCGCGCCGCCGATGCGCAACCGCGCGTTTGGCCGCGGCCGGGGCTTGACAGCGCCGCCGCGCTGTGGTACGGTGCGGGCAAACGCACCCGCTGCGGCCCCGCCCGGCCGCAGCGGGCAGGAGAGGGGGCGCAGCGGGTGCGCGTGGAGATCCCGCGGCCGCTCAGGCGGCTTCAGGCGGCGCTGGACGCGCCGCTCTATCTGGTCGGCGGCGCGGTGCGCAACGCGCTGCTCGGCCTGCCGCCCGGGGACCTGGACGCGGCGGGCCCGCTGCCGCCGGAGGCGGCCGCGTCGCGCTGCGCTTTGGCGGGGCTTGCGGCCGCGCCCGTCGACCGGGCGCTCGGCACGCTGCTCATCCGCGTGGACGGCGCGGCGGTGGAGTACACGCCCTTTCGCGCGGAACGGTACGCCGCGGGCGGCGCGCACCGGCCGCAAGCCGTGCGCCTTGGCGCGACGCTCGAGCAGGACGCGGCGCGGCGGGATTTCACCGTCAACGCGCTCTACGCCGGCTGCGCGGACGGCCGGGTGGCCGACCCGCTCGGCGGCCTTGCCGACCTGCGCGCGGGCGTGCTGCGCCAGGCCGGCCCGGCGACGATGCGCTCGGACGCGCTGCGCGTGCTGCGCCTGGTCCGCATCGCGGGCGAGCTCGGCTTCTCCATCGAGGCGGAGACGTTCGCCGCAGCGGCCGCGCACGCGGGCGGGCTTGCCGACATCGCGCCGCAGCGGCGGCAGGCGGAGCTTGTGCGCATCCTGCTGTGCGACGCGCGCTATCCCCGGCCCGGCAGCGCCGGCGCGCAGCACGTCGCCGCGGCGCTTGGCCGCCTTGCCGCGCTCGGCGCGTGGGCGCACCTTTTGCCGGAGCTGGCCGGCCATCCGCAGGCGGCGCGCGCGTTTGCCGCGTGGCGGCGGGCGTTTTTGCGCGCCTGCGCGGCGCGCGCCCGATGGGCGCGCACGGCCCGCTGCACCGCGCGCCCTGGGAGGAATGCGGCTCGGGCACGGCGGCGCCGTCGGCGCGGAGCGTCAGTTTGCCGCCGGTGAACGAAACGCCCGTTTCGGCCAGCCGGT
>URSN01000158.1 GCA_900550525.1 uncultured Eubacteriales bacterium | reverse complement strand
TCCTGGCTCTCTCCCAGAGAAAAACTTGCCGCTTCCCTCTTTCCTCTCACTGTCCAATATGTTTGACAAACCTACAGGCGGCAGGTTTTGCGCACATTCGCCGCGCCGCGCCCGTACCCGCGCGGGAGGGCGTCAATGCGCGCGGCGGTGATGGTGTTGGCCGTCGCCGCGCCCCTACCCGCGCGGGGGGGGCGGCGGGGCGGGCGCGCAAAAATCCCCGGCAGCGGGACTGCCGGGGATTGAAAGCCGGAAACCGGCCGTTCAGCGCTTGCTGAACTGCGGCGCACGCCTTGCCGCGTGCAGGCCGTATTTTTTGCGCTCCTTCATGCGCGGCTCGCGGGTGAGATAGCCCGCCTTCTTGAGCGCGGCGCGCAGCTCGGGATCGGCCTCGCGCAGCGCGCGGGCGATGCCGTGGCGGATGGCGCCGGCCTGGCCGGTCGTGCCGCCGCCGTAGACGTTGACGCGCACGTCGTACTTTGCGAGCGTGCCGGTGAGCGTCAGCGGGGCGCGGACGATCATCTTGAGCGTCTCAAGGCCGAAATAATCGTCGATGTCGCGGCGATTGATCGTGATATTGCCGGAGCCGGGGAGCAGGCGAACGCGCGCGACGGACTTTTTCCGCCTGCCGGTACCGAGATACTGGGTCGTAGCCATGGTTCGTTCCTCCTCCCTTATTTGAGCGTGAGCGGCTCGGGCTTCTGCGCGGCGTTGTTGTGCGTCGGGCCCGCATAGATGCGGACCTTCTTGAGCATCTGCCGGCCGAGCGGCCCCTTGGGCATCATGCGGCGGATGGACTCGTAGACGGCGAACTCCGGCTTCGTCTCGAGCAGGCGGCGGTAGGTCGTCTCCTTCAGGCCGCCCGGATACCCGGTGTGGTGATAGTACTTTTTCTGGTCAAGCTTGCGCCCGGTCAGGCGGACCTTGGCGGCGTTGACGATGATCACATGGTCGCCCGTATCGACGTGGGGCGTATATGTGGGCTTATGCTTTCCCCTGAGGATGGCTGCTACCTGCGACGAAAGACGGCCGAGAACCATGTTCTCCGCATCGACGACGTACCAGCTGCGCTCAACGGTTTCGCCCTTTGCCATATAGGTTTTCATGGCGATTCCTCCCAAATCATTCGTTGCTGATGTTCGGTTGCGGCGCCGGTCAGGTCGGTCACGGACGGGGCTAATGGCCGCGATCCACCGGATGGCACACCGATTAGTTTACCAAACGCTTTTTGCCCTGTCAATCCCCAAAGTGCGGGATTTGGGGCATTTTTTCGGGGCGGGGCAGGCGTCCTTCCCCGCCGGACGGCCCGCGCGCCCCGCCATGGCGCGGCGCGCGCTTGACAGGGGCGAAAAATGCGGATAAGATGAACATATATGCGGGCGCGGCCGCCCGCGCAGAGATGATCTGAGCCGCCCGTACAGGCGCGGCAGGCAGGACAGTAAAGCAGGCGGAGAACGGGCAGAGAGCGGAAAGTGGAACAGGCAGAGAGCGGACATATAAGAAAGAAGAAGCACTTTTCCATCGGCGGGCAGCGCGACGTGAACATGACGGAGGGCAGCATCGTCCGTCATCTGATCGATTTTTCCATCCCGCTGCTCATCGGCAACATCTTCCAGCAGCTCTACAACATGGTCGATACCTGGGTGGTCGGCAACTTCGTGAGCAACGAGGCCTTCTCGGCCGTCGGCTCCGTGGGGCCGATCATCAACATGCTCATCGGCCTGTTCCTCGGCCTTTCCAGCGGCGCGAGCGTCGTCATCGCGCAGTACTACGGCGCGGACCGGCGCGATAAGGTGCAGGACGCGGTGCACACCTCCATGCTGATGACGCTGCTGATGGGCGTGGTGTTCACGGCGGCGGGCATCCTGCTCGCGCCCACCATGCTCCGCCTGATGAAGACGCCGGCGAACGTGTTCCCCGCCTCGCAGGAATACCTCGTGATCTACTTTGCGGGCGTGCTGGGGCTGATGGTCTACAACATCGGCTCGGGCATCCTGCGCGCGGTGGGCGATTCCACGCGGCCGTTCTATTTCCTGGTCGTCTCGGCGGTGATCAACACGGTGCTCGACCTGGTGTTCGTGCTCGTGTTCGACATGGGCGTGGCGGGCGTGGCGTGGGCGACGATCATTGCGCAGGGCGTCTCCGCGCTGCTGGTGGTCCTCACGCTCATGCACAGCCACACCTGCATCCGCCTCAGGCTGCGGGAGCTGCGCATCAAGTTCGACGTGCTCAAGCAGATCCTGTTCATCGGCGTGCCGGCGGCGGTGCAGATGGCCATCACGGCGTTCTCCAACGTGTTCGTCCAGTCCTATATCAACGTGTTCGGCGCGGACTGCATGTCCGGCTGGACGGCGTACAGCAAGATCGACCAGTTCATCGTGCTGCCGATGCAGTCCATATCGCTGGCGGCGACGACGTTCGTGGGCCAGAACCTCGGCCACGGGAGTCTGGAACGCGCGCACAACGGCACGCGCATCGGCATGATGATGGCGCTCGTCACCACGGCGGTGCTGCTCGTGCCGGTGCTGATCTTTGCGCCGGCGCTGGTGACGTTCTTCAACGCCAAGGCGGAGGTCGTCGCCTACGGGTCGCTGTTTTTGCGCTATATCTCGCCGTTCTACCTGGTCATGTGCACCTACCAGATCCATGCCGGCGCGCTGCGCGGCGCGGGCAACAGCCGCGTGCCGATGATCATCATGCTCGCTTCGTTCGTGCAGATCCGCCAGCTCTCCCTGATCGTGACGGCGCGCCTCATCCCCGGCAACGTCACCGCGGAGGCCTTCGCCTACCCGGC
>URSN01000157.1 GCA_900550525.1 uncultured Eubacteriales bacterium | reverse complement strand
GGTAGGCCCCCGCGCATTAGGACCGGTCGCCGCCGCGGGTTGGCCCCCGCGGCCGGGCGCTTTGCCGCGCCGCCATACGCTGGCGGCGGGGCGCGGGCGCGCGTGCGCGCGCGCCGGCCGGGCAGCCATGCAGGGGCGTCGCCGATGGCAGGGCGCGGATGCTACCGCACGCGCACGGCCAGCAGCAGCTCCTGCGCGCCGCCCGCCGGCGCGGGCTGCGGCGTGGCGCCCACGGGCACGGGGCCGTCCGCCGCGCCGTCCGCCGCAGCCGCATCCGGCAGGAAGCGGAACGCGACGAGGTATTCCGCCGCGCCCTCGTGCGCCATGCGCGCGGCCAGCGCCTCCGCCGTGCCGCAGAGCAGCTCCGTCAGGCGGCCGTCCGCCTCCACGCGGTACAGGGCGAACCCGTCCGGCGGGAGCGCGCCGCCCACCGCCAGCGCGGACAGGCATGCAAACTGCTCGCGCGTGATGGCCGCGCAGCCGTCCGGCGCCGTCTCCGGCACGCCGTCAGGCAGCGCCGTGAGCGCGCAGGCGGGCTCGTCCGCCGCGGCGGGGAGCAGCTGCGCCGCCTTGCCGCCGGCGTACACGACCGTCGTGCCGTGCGCGAGCTGCGCTGCGAGCTCTTCGGCGGCGTAGGCGTTGGCCTCCTCGCGCGTGAAGCCCGCGGCGAGCTGTTCGCCGGCGAGCGCGTCGCGCAGCGCGCGCAGCGGGCCCGCCTGCCCCGGCTCGACGCCGACGATGGCCATCGCCTGCGGGTCGAACGTGATCGTAAACGTCTCCTCGGTGCGGCCGCGCGCGCCGCTCTCCAGGCGCGTATAGCGGGACGTCGCGCGCACATAGCCGTAGGCGGCCGTCTCCGTCCGCTCGCGCGTGACCGCCGCCGGGCGCTCGTCCGGCTCGATCAGTCCCGGCAGGCGCGCGCCGCGTCCGGCAAGCGCCTCCAGCAGCTCGATCTCCTGCAAAAAGAGCGCGGTATCCTCCGTCTGATGCACGGCCTCCAGGCCGCCGGACGCCGCCTCGCCCCGGCGCGCGGCGTCATAGCGGCGCAGCGCGTCCGCGGCCAGCGCGTCGCGCTGCATGAGCGCGTCTTCCTGCTGCATGCCGTCCTGCTGCGCGCCGTCCGGCTGCACGCCATCCGCCGCCTGCGCGTCCCCCGGCGTGGGGGTGGACTGGCGCGGCGTGGCCGCCGCGTCCTGCGTGGGCGCGGGCGTGCGGGGCGACGGCGCGGGCGGCACGGTGGGCCATGCGCCAAGGTCGCGCTGCTGCGTCACGCGGAAGCAGCCGTCCGCCTGCTCCACGGCGGCCTCCACCATGCGCACGTCGTACGGCTCGCCGGCGTCCCCGGCGTAGAGCCTTACCTCCGCCTGCTCCGCTTAGCCGCTCCCCTTCCGGCGGATCTCCATCCGGCCGACGGTGTAGCGCGACGCCTGCGCGCCAAACTCAAGCTGCGTCTGCACCGCCGCGCGGATGGCGGCGTAGACGTCCACCTGCGCGGTCGTCTCCGGGCAAAGCTCGCATACGGCGCGCCCGTCCTCCGGCTGCGGTGCGCCGCGCAGCGCCGGGACGAGCAGCGCCGCGGCGAACAGCGCCGCAAACGACGCCGCGCATACGTACGCCGCCACGAGCCCCGGCCGCACCCGGCGGCGTACACGCCCGGCGCGCACGTCGGCAAGCGCCTCGTCCACCCGCGCGGAGAAGGAGGCGGGCATCGGCGGGAACAGTCCGCCCAGCTCCGGGTCCCGTTCCGGCTTGCGTTTGCTCTCGCTCATGACCGTCAGCCTCCTTGCTCCAGTTCTTTCTTCAGTCGCTCCCGCGCGCGGGCCATCCTGCTCTTGACCGTGCCCGCCGGCTCGCCCAGGATGGCGGCGATCTCCTGCACGCTGTACCCCTCGTAATAGTGCAGCGTCAGCGCAAGCCGCGCGCGCGCCGGCAGGCGAGCAAACGCGCGCTGCAAATCGATGTCGGGCGCCTGCAGCTCGACCGGCTCCGCCGCCGGCATCGGCTCGAACAGCTGCCGCCTGTAGAGGATGTTGAAGCACTCGTTCTTGAGAATGCGCAGCATCCAGGAGCGGAACCCGTCCCTGCTTTGCAGCGTGCTCAGGTAGCGGTAGCCGCGCAGCACGGCCGAGGACGCCGCGTCCTCGCAGTCGGCCTCGCAGTGCAGGATGGCATAGGCCACACGAAACATCGTGGGCTTGAACTGCTCGACCTGCTCGCAGTACCAATCGGCGTCGATCGGGCCAACCATCCCGGCAAACTCCTCTCCCTTTTTCCCCCTACATATATAGGACTTCAGTTTTTCCAAAAAGGTTGCATCCGGAGCGAAAAAAATTAAAAAAATTTTTTGGGAATACGGCGCGCGGACCCTCCGCCGCGCGCCAAGGACGATGCGCGCGGGCCTACAGCAGCCCGTTTTCCTTCAAATATGCCTCCAGCGCGTCCGCCGCCAGCTCGACCGTGCGCAGGCAGCGCGTCTCGCGCGTCTTGAGGCGCGGGGCGATCTCGCGGCAGTCGGCGCCGCCGAGCGCCTCGCGCAGCGCCGCCACGCACCCGGCGCAGGCCCGCTTGAAGCCCGGCGTCTCGTGCGCGCGCGCGCCCACCGCCAGCTGCGACACGACCGCCACCGCGCAGCTGATCGCGCCGCAGGTCAGTCCGCAGCCCATGCCGCTGCCATAGCCGGCCACGAGGCGGAACGCCTCCGGCGGCAGGTTGAGCGAGAGCGCCTCGTCCGCCGCATGCAGCAGCGCCTCGGCGCAGTTGTTGTTCTGTTCCAGGTAATACTTCGGTACGAGTTCG
>URSN01000156.1 GCA_900550525.1 uncultured Eubacteriales bacterium | reverse complement strand
GAGTTCCTGGACGAGGGCGTGGAGACGGGCCGCATCAGCCAAAAGGCATACAATAAGATCTGCCGCGAGAACCTGCTCGCCCTGGTGGAGGGCTGAGCGCGGCGCAGGGGCATCCGGGAGGAGCGGGCCCGCTCCGGCGCTGCGCTGACAGGGGCGTGCGTTCAGACGGTGGCCCTGTGGCAGAGGGATGACGGCATATTCCGTGCGCTCAGCCCGCCGCGCATCCGTGCAGCAGGCACATGACGCCCGCTCCGGCTGCGATCGGGATGAGCAGGAACAGGACTTTGGCCGCGGCGCTCCGCTTCCGTTCCTCGCGGAAAGCCCTGCGCGGATTGTCGATATAATACAGCCGGATGACGGGGGGCGGGTATGCCCGTTCCAGATATGTATACCGGTACTGTCTGCCAGAGATGTCGTAGGTATAGAGCGCATGATACCACGACGTGGGCCGCTCGGCGGGCGTGGTGGCGTCGTCCCAATATGTCGTCCGCCTTGCTTCGACGACGTGACCGAGGCGCACCGCCTTTTCGACCCGCCTGCCGCCGGGCGCGTGCGCGCGCGACCATTTTATTTCCAACGCAAAAACGGCGGCCGTCACGGCAATGCCCGCAAGGGCGGGAAAGCGCAGGACGGACGTTCCAAATTCCTCTATCAGCGCGATCAGTTCCGTTATGGCGTCCATCGCCGCACATCCATCCTGTCCTTCCATCATACCAGCGGCGGCGGCAAAAATCCACCGTCTGCCGGCGCGGCTTCCTCCGCCCCGCGCTGACGGGATAAGACGAACCGCCGCTCTTCATCCGGCGGCAGCGCATTCCCCGGCCGTGCCGGCAGGGGGAGAAGACGCGGCGCAAAGGGCGCAGAGGATATGGAACCGGGCGGTTTTCCAACGAGCAGGGACGAAAAAATGCCGCCGCGGGCGACAGGGACCTGCGCCGGCACGGCGCCCTTTTGGCGGAGGGTTCTCACTCCAAACGCCAAAAGAAAAACGCCGGAGCAAAGTGGACTTCGCTCCGGCGCTGGTGCGGCAGATGGGACTTGAACCCATACGCTCGCGCACACGCCCCTCAAACGTGCCTGTCTGCCTGTTCCAGCACTGCCGCGCACGAAATCAGTATAGCGGCCGGGCGCAGGATTGTCAACTCATTTTTGCAAAAATTGGCGCGGCGGGCGCGCGCGTTTTGCAGGCACACTAAGCGCAGTATGAAGCGGATCGTTGCGACAATCTGCGCGCTGACGGCGCTGCTGGCGGCAGGCTGCGGGCTCTTCCGGTACCGGGAGCTGCCGGCGGATACGGCGCGCCTGCCCAAACGGGCCGTGGTCGCGGGGCAGGCGGTCGGCGGGCTGACCATCGGCGAGGCACGCGAGCGGCTGCTGTCCGCCTGGCAGGCGCCGCAGTACCGGCTGCTGCTGCCCGACGGGGCGGAGACGGTGGATGCGCGGACGCTGGGCGTGTACGCCGACGTGGACGCGGCGCTGCTGCTTGCGATGAACGGCGAGGTGGCGGAGGCGCTGCCGCTTGCCGTGGACACCGCCGCGCTGCGCGCGGGCGCGGCCGAATTTGCCGCGCGGCACAACTGCAGGGCGCGGGACGCCGCGGCGGTCTACCGTCCAGGCGCGGCGGAGCCGTTTGCCTTCACCGGGGAGCGCACGGGCGTCACGGTCGACGAGGACGCGCTCTGCCAGGCGGTGCTGCGCGCCGTCGGACAGGGGCAGACGCGCATCGAAGCGCCGTGCAGCGTGCAGGAGCCGGCGCTCACCGAGGAGGCGCTGCGCGCCAGGCACCGGCTGCTCGGCACGTTCACCACCTCGTTTGCCAAATCGCCGCACAACGCGGAGAACCGCGTGTTCAACATCCGGAAGGCGGCCGCCGCCATCGACGGCACGGTGCTCGCGCCGGGCGAAACGTTCGACTGCAACGCCGTGCTGGGCGACCGCAACGAGCAGAACGGCTGGCGCATGGCCGCGGGCATCCGCAACGGCCGCTATGTGCAGGAATATGGCGGCGGCGTGTGCCAGGTATCCTCCACGCTGTTCAACGCGGTGCTGCTCGCCGACCTGACCATCACCGAGCGGCACCCGCACAGCTGGCCCATGGGCAATGTGGACATCGGGCGCGACGCGACCATCAGCACCGGCGGCAAGAACTTCCGCTTTGTCAACTCCACCGCCGCGCCGCTGACGGTGTCCGCCGTCGTGGACGGCGAGGCGCAGACGCTCACCGTCTCGCTCTACGGCGAGCCGGCGCTGCCGGACGGACAGTATGTGGAGGTCGTGTCCGAGCGCACGGGCACGCTGCCGGCGCTGCCGGACGAGGTCCTGCTCGACGAGAGCCTGCCCGCCGGCACGCGCGTGGTGGAGCGCGAGGGGCGGCAGGGGCGCACCGCGCGCACCGTCAAGCGGTATTACGCGGCAAACGGCACGCTGCTGCGCGAGGAGACCGTCTATGAGGACACCTACCGCTCCATCGCTGCGCGCATCTATGTATCCACGGATCTGTACGCGGAGGAAACGGCGGCCGCCGCGGCCCCGGCCGGCTGACGCGCCCTCCGCACGGCGGAAAAAAGTTCATAGAATCGGCTGAAATGGGCGCTTTAGTCTTGCGCCCGGTTGGAGTATAATAGGACGTACACGAGGGGGTGCTCCGTTATGCGCAATCTGACCATGATGACCGATCTGTACCAGCTCACCATGATGTACGGCTATTTCAAGCACGGCATGGCGGGCAACGAGGGCGTGTACGACGTGATCATCCACCCCAAGAGCAACATCACCTATCACATCGCCACCGGGCTACAAAACCTGATCGACTACATCAACAGCCTGCACTATACC
>URSN01000155.1 GCA_900550525.1 uncultured Eubacteriales bacterium | reverse complement strand
TTCCCTGCGGGGCTTTTCTGAAAGAAAAGCCCCGCAAAATATTTTTTGCGGGGAACGTGCGTTCCGCTGACGGGCGAACGCGGCGGGCCAACCCAGGCGGGTTCCCGGCTTTCTTTTCTGGTTCTCTTTTCTTTCTCCGGAAAGAAAAGAGAACGAAAAAATAAAAAGAAAAAGAAGAAAAGCCCCCACAGAAGGGGGCGTAAGGGCGCGTCAGCGGCAGACGGTGACGAGCTCGTCGAACGGCAGGCGTTCCTTCTCCATCTTTGGCGGCTGAGCGGGGACGCCGACGGCGACGATCAGGTGCACGCGGCGCTCCGCGTCCACATGCAGGAGCTGTTTGACGGCCTCCTCATCGAACGAGCCGACGATGCAGGTGCCAAGCCCCTGTTCGGCGGCGGCGAGGGTGAGGTAAGCGGCGGCGATGCCGGCGTCCGCGGTGGGGAAGTCATGCGGCAGGCCGTCCTTGACGCGCGAGGCGCGCACGGTGCTGGAGATGACGATGAAGGCGGCGCAGTCGGGCGCCCAGGTATTGTTGCCGGGCACGGCCATGCAGCACTCGGCCACGCGCGCGGCGGTCTCGCCCTCGCACAGGTAGAAGCGCCAGGACTGGCGGTTGCTGGCATTGGGGGCGAGGATGGCGGTGCGCAGCAGATCGAGCAGCGTCTCATGGGCCACGGGCGCGTCCTTCCGGTAGGCGCGGCAGCTTTCGCGCCGCAGGGCAAGGTCATGCAGGGTCATTTGGAAAGGTTCCTCCTGTTCTCATTTTCGGGTCAGGGGCGCGCGGGCGCGATATTGACCCAATATTTATCGATCATGGCGACGGGGTGATACGCCTCCTTGGAGCGGCGCAGCCCCTCCTCGCCGGAATCGTCCTCGCGGTTGCAGTAGCGGGTATCCGGCTGCGCGGCGTGGCAGGCGAACGCGGACACGATGGCCTGATAGGCGCCGGGATAATCCAATCGCGCCTTTTCCACGTGCACATACAGCGTATCGCCCACCACCTCGCCGATGGCGAGGGCGACGATATCGCCCCGCGCCGTCTCCAGATAGCCCGCCTGCAGCTGCAGCAGCGACACGGCCTCGAGCAGCTCCTGCGCGCGGCACTGTTCCTCGGCCTCGATGGGCGAGCGCGCGGGCGTTCTGTACACATACTCGGTCAGGAACGCGCGGGCGCGCGGCAGCGTCATCCACGTGATGGGGACGTAGCGGCTGCCGGGGTTATCCTTATAGAAGCGGTTGAGGTGGTTGCGCTGGCCGTGGAAGCGCTTGCCGGGGAAGGTTTTGAGGTCATCCAGCATGTAGAGATAGTCCGCCCAGTCGCGGTGGGCCGTGCAGACGGCGCGCGCGCCATAGCGCGCCCGCAGCACCGCCGCGCCCGCCTCCGGCACGGCGCAGTAGCGCAGCGGGATGCCGAGGGCGGCGGTATATTCCTCCACGGCGTCGAGCGCCGCCTCGATCGCCGCGCTGCCGCCGCCGCCGATGGGGAACATGTAGCTGTGCCCGTCCTCGGGGAAGGGATAGTCCGCGCGCAGCACGGCCACCGGGCCGACGAACGCGACGGCGGAGGCGAAATACGCCCGCCACTGGTAGATTGCGCCGATGGTATAGTCGCACGAGCGGTACGGCTGCCCGGCCAGGTAATCGACCAGGCGCAGCGCCGCCTCGTCGGTAACGGGTTGGAAAGTGATCATTGCGTGTCCCCCCTGTGAAGGTACGGTATCTGCCGCGTCCAGTATACCACAGCCGCGGCGCCGGCGCAAAACGGCGTACAAAAAAGCCGGGCGCGCCGCCTGACGCGCCCTGCCCTATGTCTCCCTGTTACTCTGCGGCGGCGGGAGCGCCCACCGGGCAGACGTTTGCGCAGTTGCCGCAGTCGATGCAGGTATCCGCGTCGATCACGTACTTGTCGTCGCCCTCTTTGATGGCTTCCACGGGGCACTCGGCCGCGCAGGCGCCGCAGCAGATGCACTCGTCAGAGATCTGGTATGCCATGCTCGTCGTCCTCCTGTTGCTCGTTTGGCTTTATTATACGCAACCGCACCCATAAAAGCAAGGGGGAAAGCGGTGCGCCGGCGCGAAAAAAAGGGAAAGCGGCGCGCAGTTGCGCGCAGGGGAAACAGGACGTATAATGGATGGTATCACAGGAACACGGAGGGAGCAAACGACATGGGCTATCTGGAAAGCTATCGCGCCTGGCGCGCCTCGCCCGCCGTGGATGCGGAAACGAAACGGGAGCTGGCCGCCATCGCCGGCGACCCGGCCGAGATCGAGGACCGCTTCTACCGCACGCTGGAGTTCGGCACGGCCGGGCTGCGCGGCGTGCTCGGCGCGGGCACGAACCGCATGAACGTCTACGTCGTGCGGCAGGCCACGCAGGGGCTGGCGGATTATCTCGGCGCGATCCCCGGCGCGGCGCAGCGCGGCGTGTGCATCGCCTACGATTCGCGCCGCTGTTCGGAGCTGTTCGCGCGCGAGACGGCCGCGGTGCTGGCGGGCAACGGCGTGCGCGCGTATCTGTTCGAGCGGCTGCACGCGGTGCCGCAGCTCTCGTTTGCGGTGCGCCATCTCGGCTGCGCGGCGGGCGTGGTCATCACCGCGAGCCACAACCCCGCCAAATACAACGGCTACAAGGTCTACTGGTCGCACGGCGGCCAGTGCGCGCCCGAGCAGGCGGCGGAGATCCTCGCGCGCATCGAGGCGGCGCCGCTGTTTGGCGAGAAGCGGTGCGATTTTGACCAGGCCGTGGCGGACGGGCGCATCACGCTCATCGGCGCGGCGGAGGACGAGGCGTATTACGCGGCGAGCCTGTCCGTGCTGCCGTGCCCGGCGCTGCTCAGGGAGCGCGGCGGCGCGCTGCCGGTGGTGTATACGCCGCTGCATGGCGCGGGCTGCCTCCCCGTGCAGG
>URSN01000154.1 GCA_900550525.1 uncultured Eubacteriales bacterium | reverse complement strand
CCACCTGCATCTGGACAAGGTGTACACGCTGAAGATGGCCGGCGAGGACGCGCTCAAGTCCTACACCGGCGGCGGCAGGGGCTGCTCACGCTGGAGCGGCATCCCGGCGAGGGGCGCAACAAGCGCATCGTGCTCACGGGCCGCGGCCGCGCGTACATGCAGCGCGTCATCGGGCCGCTCGTGCAGGCCGAGCAGCGCGCCTTTTTGGACATGCCGGAGGCGGAGCGCACGGCGCTGCTGTCGCTTACGCGCCGGTATGCGGCCCTGCTCAACCAGGAGACTTCCGCGCTCTGTCAGTGAGCGCGGTGATTTGAAAGCGCCGCCCGGCGGCGCAAAATGCGGAGCCCGGCCATCGCGCGGCGGCCGGGCTCCCTTCATGACCGGCCGCCGTCCACGGCGCGGACGGGCCGCAGGGAAGGAGTGAACGGACATGGATTCCAACAAACTGTTTGCCAAAACGCCGCCGCTGAAGCTGTTCTTCATCGCCTCGCTGCCCGGGGCGGTCAGCATGCTCGCTTCCGCGCTGTATCAGACGCTCGACGGCGTCTTTGTCGGGCATTTTCTCAAGGAGACGGCCTTTGCGGCGCTCAACCTGGCCATGCCGTTCGTCATCATCAACTTTGCGCTGGCGGACCTGATCGGCGTGGGGTCGGCGGTGCCGATCTCCGTCTGCCTCGGCAGGCGGCAGGGGGCGGAGGCGAACAACATCTTCACCTGCGCCTGCCTGATGATCGTCGGCGCGGGCGTGCTCGTGGGCGCGGCGCTGTATGCGGCGGCGCCGGGGATCTTCAGGCTCATGGGCGCGGAGGGCGAGTTTGCCGCGCTGGCGGTGCAGTATCTGCGCGTATACGCGCTCTGCTCCCCGGTGACGACGATCATCTTCGCCGTGGACAACTATCTGCGCATCTGCGGCTACATCCGCGGCAGCATGCTGCTGAACCTGCTGATGTCCGGCCTGAGCGCGGCGCTGGAGTTCCTGTTCCTCGGCGTGTTCCGCTTCGGCATCTGGGGCGCGGCGCTGGCCACCTGCCTGGGCATGGCGGTGTGCGCGGTGGTCGCGTTCATCCCGTTCCTTCGCGGCAGCGCGCTGCTGCGCTTTACCCGCCCCCGCTTCAGCATGGCCATGATCCGCCAGATTGTCGCCTGCGGCAGCCCGAACTTCCTCAACAACATCGCCGGCAGGATCACCTCCATCCTGATGAACTTCCTGCTCGTGCGCATGGGCGGGGAGCTGGCCGTTTCGGTCTACGGCGTGCTGATGTATGCCGAGGGCTTCATCCAGCCGCTGCTCTACGGCATGTGCGATTCGCTCCAGCCCGCCGTCGGCTACAACTGGGGCGCGGGCCAGTTCTCGCGCGTACGCGCCATCGAGCGCTGCTGCTTTACGGCCAGCGCCATCGTCTCGCTGCTCGCGGTGGGGGTCATCGCCCTGTTCCCGGCGCAGATCACGGGCCTGTTCATGCCGGATGCGGGGGCGGAGGGGCTGCGTATGGCCGTGCCGGCGCTGCAGCTGTTCAGCCTGACGTATGTGACGCGCTGGTTCTCCTTTGCCACGCAGAGCTATATGCTGGCGGTGGAGAAGCCGCTGCCCGCCTCGCTCATCTCGGTCTCGACGGCGCTGGTGTTCCCGGTGCTGCTGGTGCTGGCCTTCTGGCCGCGGGGGCTCACGGGCATCTGGCTCAACTTTGCCGGCACGTCGCTGCTGGCAGGGGTGCTGGCGCTCGTGGTGCTGTTGCGCCGGCGGCGCGAGCTGGGCCGGCCGGACGCGCCGCTGCCGGCGCCGGACGCGCCCGCCCCCGGGGCGGCGTGAGCGCGGCGGGACGAGGACGGACGAAGGGGCCGCCCGCGTTGTGCGGGCGGCCCCCGTTTTACATCCTGCGCACCGCTTGGGCCGCGCCCGCTCAGGGCTGCGCGCCGCCGTCCGCGGGCAGGCCCTCCCGGGCGTCGAGCAGGCACAGCCGCGCGTCGAAGGCATAGCGGTTTAGCGCGCGGTATACGTCCTGCGCCCCGTCCGCTCCGCTCACCAGCTCGCACACTTCGGTCAGGGCGGCATAGCCGCCGTCCTGCGCGAAAAAGTCGTACAGCCGGCCGCTCAGCAGCGCGGCGGCAGCCTCCATCCGTCCGCCCGCGAGCGTCACGAGCGTGAGACGGGTGTCCGTCCCCGCGTGCGTCACGGCCGTCCCTTCCGCCGCCTCCTCCCAGAGATAGGGATCGTCCGCAGCCATGGCCAGATACCCGTCGCCAAAGAACAGCCGCTCGCCGCCGGAGAGGACCGCGAGCGCGCCGGCATACGCGCCGGTTACAGCCGGGGCAACGGCTGTGAGCACCGTATATGCGCCGCCCGCGCCGCCGTCCTGCACGAGGATGCGCTCCGCCGCGAGCGCCGCCGCGCCGGACGCCTCATAGAGCGTGGGGCAGTAGGCGCGCGGCTGGCCCTCTGCCGCGCCGCCGGATACGGCGTGCACGGTGGCCACGTACAGCAGGCCGCCGCTTGTAAAGCTGGCCAGGTACCGCCCGCTCTGCGCCAGCTGCGCAAGCGCCTGCGGCGCGGCCGGGTCGCTCACATCGATCAGCAGCGCGCAGACCGCCTGCTCACGCCCGCCGTCCCAGGCGGCGCGCTCGGTCGCAGCCAGCGCCACGAGACGGCCGCCGCACAGGTGCAGCGCTAGCGGCTCCCAGCGTTCCCCGCCGGCAAGCGCGGCAAGGTCCGTCTCCGAAACCGTCCGTGCGCTGCCGTCCGCCAGTTCCTCAGCGGTCAGCACGCCGCGGGAGAACAGCCACCAGCGCGCCGCCGCAGAGCTCCCGTCAAACATCAGAAGCAGATCGATGAAGCAGCAGCCTGCCCAGATCGGCATTGTCAGCCCGACCATCGGGATGCGCCCGAGTCCCCGGAAGATCCACGCGAAGACCATGTAGACGATCGTGTTTTTGAAAAAGCCCGGCGCCTTCGCACGCCCCGCAACGCTCAGAATGAGCGTCAGCGCCAGAGCCGCAGTACCGAAAGCGAGAAGAAATTAATACCATAAATCAATATACCAGATATTAC
>URSN01000153.1 GCA_900550525.1 uncultured Eubacteriales bacterium | reverse complement strand
GCCTCCGAGACGTTTCCCAGGGCGTCGCGCTCGGGCTCCGCGACGTCGCCCGCGGTGAGCACGTCGCGGCGCCGCGCCCCGACCACCTCGAGCATCCCGCCGCCCTCGCTCGGGCCGGCCATTCCTATTCCTCCGCCTCTCGCGCCGCCCGGCGCATCTCGCGCTCGGCGACCTCTGCGGGCTTGGTGTTCCACAGGTCGTAGAGCGGGCCTTTCGGGAAGTCGTCGGTGATGGGCACGCGGATCCCGGCGCTGATGAGCAGGCCCTCGCCGGGCTTGACGGCGTCGCCGATGTAGCCGCGCTCCGTGGCGGAGAGCTGGAGCATCTCCGCCCATGCGTCGAGGTCGGCGGTGGACTGCTTGTGCAGCAGGAAGAACTCGGAGTTGAGCACCATGTCGCGGGCCTCGGCGTTGGCCAGCATGTGGCTCGTGTTCTGGCTGATGCCGGTGCAGATGAGGCCGAACTTGCGCCCCTCGCGCCACAGGCGGGCGAAGTACTCGACCACCGTCGGGTGCGCGAAGCGGCACTGCACCTCGTCGATGTAGAGCCACGTGTAGTTGGGGCGCGGCGGCGTGACCATCACGCGGTTGCGCACCATCTCGAGCGCCGTGATCATGCCGAACACGCGCATGTTCTGGCCGAGGCCGTGCATGTCGATGTTGGTGATGCGGTTGTCGAGCGCCACGTTGCTCTGGCCGTTGAAGAAGGAGAACGCGCCCTTCACGTAGCGCTCGTAGCGCAGCGCGATGTCGACGGACTCGGGCACGTGCAGCGCGAGCAGCGCCGCGGCAGCCGCTCCGCCGGCAGCGTCATGGGCCCGCCCAGCTCCGGCCGCGGGCCCGGCGGCGAGCTGTGGAAGATCGAGGATTCGCTCTACCCGCTCGTGGAGGCGTGCGCGCGCCTGCTGTCCGACCGGCCGGCCTTCTTCCTCATCAATTCGTATACGACGGGGCTTGCGCCCACGGTGCTGCGCGACGTGCTGCGCGTCGCCCTGCCGGACGGCCATGCCGAGGCCGGCGAGGTCGGCCTGCCCATCCGGCGCGGCGGGCTCGTGCTCCCGTGCGGCGCGGCCGGGCGGTGGACGCCGTGAACGGCGCGCCGCTCGACGTCCTCTACGAGGACAACCATCTGCTCGTGGTCGAAAAGCCGCCCATCATGCCGGTGCAGCCGGATGCGAGCGGCGATCCGGACCTGCTCACGCTGTGCCGGCGGTATATCAAGGATGCCTACGGCAAGCCCGGCGAGGCGTTCGTGGCGCTCGTCCACCGGCTCGACCGGCCCGTGGGCGGCGCGATGGTCTTTGCACGCACGAGCAAGGCCGCCGCGCGGCTGACCGCCCAGTTCAAGGGGCGCGAGGCCGGCAAGCGCTACGCCGCCGTGGCGCAGGGCGACCCGCCCGCCGCCGCGCGCCTGACCGACTGGCTGTACAAGGACGAGGCGACGCTCTGTTCGCGCGTCGTGCCCGAGGGGACGCCGGGCGCGAAATTCGCCGAGCTGCGCTTTGCACGCATCGGCAGGGCGGAGGGCCGCGCGCTGCTGGACGTGGCGCTGCGCACCGGCCGGCCGCACCAGATCCGCGTGCAGCTGGCGCACGCGGGCTACCCCATCGAGGGCGACCAGCGCTACAATCCCGCCGCGCGGCCCGGCATGCAGATCCGCCTCTGGGCCTATGCGCTCACGCTCCGGCACCCGACGCTCGGCGAGGAGATGACCTTCTTCTCCCGCCCGCGCGACCCGCAGGAGCGGCCGGGGGCGGGCTTTGCCGCGTTCCCGGCGCAGCTGATGCTGCTGCCCGCGTTTTCCGCCTGCCGCGGCGTGTATGCGGATGCGGAGCTGCTCGTGGTGGACAAGCATGCGGGCGTGGAGGTGGAGACGGATTTGCTCGCCGCGCTCGAGGGGCTCGCGGGGCCGCTGTACCCCGTCCACCGGCTCGACGCGAATACGGAGGGCCTCGTGGCCCTTGCGCGCACGGAGGCCATGCGCGAGCGGCTGCTGGCCGCGTTCCGCACGCACGAGGGCGTGCGCAAGGTCTATCGCGCGGTGCTTGCGGGCGTGCCGCCGGCGCGCGAGGGCGTGCTGGAACACCACCTTCTCAAGGAAGCGGAGGCGGGCCATGTGCGCGCCGACCCGGCGGGGACGCCCGGCGCGCAGCGGGCGCGGCTGGCCTACCGCGTGCTCGAGGCGCGCGACGGCCTCGCGCTCGTGGAGATCGAGCTGTTCACCGGCCGCACGCACCAGATCCGCGTGCAGACCGCCGCCATCGGCTGCCCGGTCCTCGGCGACGACCGCTATGGCGACCGCGCGGCCAACCGCCGCTTCCACTGCCGCCGCCAGCAGCTGCTGGCCGCCCGGCTCACGCTGTTTGGGCGCACGTTTGAAAGCGAGCGCACGCTCTCCCTGCCCGCGCGGGGCTGACCGCGCCCGCAGGCGGGGAGCAACGGACCCCGCGCGGACGGCCGCGCCGTCCGTGCAGGCGGGGGCGCGGCGGCAGAAAAAGAAAAAAAATACGAAAAACCAGCCACAGAGACTTCTTCTTACCTGGCTTGTGGAACATCCTGATATGTATCAATATATCCGGCCGTATATCGGGGCAGATGACTTCATTGAGCCGCTGTACCATTCGGTGGCGATTATGCTTTTTGAACTATTAGATTATGTAGAGAAAATAAATCCGGCAGCAATTTTAAGTCGATTTACCGATGCAGAAGAACAAAAAGAAATTGCGGCAATCTTTAATACACATTTAAAATACGGACTTTCCTCCGAAGATGAAGATAAAGCGCTTTCAGATGTAGTGCGCAAAGTGAAACTTGCAAGCATTGAGGATGAGATTGTTCATACCAGTGATATTATGCGCTGGCAGGAACTTTTATCCCTGAAAAATAAAATGCAGAAATTTAGTATAAACCGAGTATAAAGCTGGTAAAACTAAGAGCAGGAATAATGTACGCTGGGATTTGCTATATCTTGTATAATCAAAAAAGCAGACTCCTGGAGTATGTAAGATTTGGAGGGTGTATTTTGGGCAGGAAAGAACAGATTTTTGGCAGCCAGTTGAATTGTCTGCTTGAGAGAGCAAAGAAGCAG
>URSN01000152.1 GCA_900550525.1 uncultured Eubacteriales bacterium | reverse complement strand
AAAGCGCCGGAGACTGGGAAACGACGGTGACGCGGGCAAACGTGTCCGCGGGGATCGCAGCCAGCGCGAGCGAAAACAGGCTCTTGCCGGCAAAGCTCGCCGGCAGCTTGTTTTCCCCGAAGCGGGACGCATTTCCTGCCGCCATGATGAGGCAGCCGATGGGAGCAGCGGTAAATTCAGACATAGCCAGACTCCTTGTGATTTTCTACAAATCAGTATAGGGATTTTTGCCGTTTTCCGCAAGAAGTATGCAAAATTTTCGACATTCACGAAAAAAGCCGTTATTCATGAAGTAAGATAATGAATCCGCTTTCTCTTCGAAAAACTGTATGCTACAATATGAGCAATAACATCGGAAAACTGGCAGGATCCGGGGCCAAAGCCCGGGTTTTGCCGATCACCCGGCAAAATGGAGGTACCCGAATGAACATCGTAGGCAGAAGTGAGGTCCGCGTCGACGCCTTCGACAAGGCGACCGGCCGGACAAAATACTATGATGATCTGGCCCCGAAGGATGCGCTGCTCGTCCGGATCAAGCACTCGACCATCGCGCACGGCTTCGTCAAGTCGGTCGACATCAGCAAGGCGGAGAAGATCCCCGGCGTCGTGAAGATCCTGACCTGCTTCGACGTGCCCGACATCCCGTTCCCGACCGCCGGTCACCCGTGGTCGATGGATCCGTCGCACCAGGACATCGCCGACCGGCACCTGCTCAACCGGCACGTGCGCTACTACGGCGACGACGTCTGTGCCGTCATCGCGGAGGACGAGGTCGCGGCCATGCAGGCCGTGCGCGCCATTGAGGTCGAATACGAGGAGCTGCCGTTCGTGCTCGACGTGCAGAAGGCCATGGAGCCCGGCGCGCCCCAGCTGCACGAGAAGTTCCCCAACAACATCCTCAAGCACACGACCGCCGCCGCAGGCAACTACGCGGAAGCCATCAAGGAGCCCGGCCTTATTAAGGTCGAGGGCTGGTACGAGCCGCCGACGGTCCAGCACTGCCACATCGAGAACCACGGCTGCTTCTGCTACGAGGAGAACGGCCGTCTGGTCGTGACCAGCTCCACGCAGATCCCGCACATCGTGCGGCGCATCGTGGGGCAGGCGCTGGGCATCCCGTGGGGCAGGGTGCGCATCGTCAAGCCGTATATCGGCGGCGGCTTTGGCAACAAGCAAGACGCGCTCTACGAGCCGCTGTGCGCTTTCCTGTGCACGCAGGTGGGCGGGCGGCTCGTCAAGCTCGACGTCCCGCGCGAGGAGACGTTCGTGTGCAACCGCGTGCGCCATGCCATCCGCTCGCACATCGTCACCCACGTCCGGCCGGACGGCACGTTCGTGGCGCGGCGGCTGGAGGCGTATTCCAAGCAGGGCGCCTACGCCTCGCACGGGCACGGCATCGCGGCCAAGGGTGCGAGCGCGTTTGCCCAGCTCTATCAGTGCAAGGCGTGCAAGGTGGACGCCTACACCGTGTTCACCAACACGCCGGCCTCCGGCGCCATGCGCGGCTACGGCATCCCGCAGGCCATGTTCGCGCTGGAATCGCACATCGAGGACGTGGCCAGACGCCTCGGCATGGATTCCATCGAGCTGCGCAAAAAGAACCTGATGCCCGTGGGCTATGTGGACGGCTTCAGCAAGAACGAGAACTATTTCGACAGCCTGAACCAGTGCATCGAAAAGGGCAAGGCCTACATCGATTACGATGCAAAGCGCGCCGCCTACGCGGGCCAGACCGGCCCGGTGCGCCGCGGCGTGGGCATGGCGGTGTTCTGGTACAACACGGCGGTGTGGCCCATCAGCCTGGAGACGGCCGCGTGCCGCATCGTGCTCAACCAGGACGGCTCGGTGCAGCTGCAGATGGGCGATACGGAGATCGGCCAGGGCGCGGATACGGCGTTTGCGCAGATGGCGTCGGAGACGCTGGGCATCCCGTTTGCGGACGTGCACGTCATCTCCACGCAGGATACGGACGTGACGCCGTTCGGCACCGGCGCGTACGCGTCGCGCCAGACGTATGTGGGCGGCTTTGCCATCAAGCAGACGGCGCTGCTGCTCAAGGAGCGCATCCTCAAATACGCCTACGAGCTCACGCGCATGCCGGCGTTCCTGCTCGACATCGTGGACGGGAAGATCGTGCGCACGAGCGACGGGCGGGTGCTCATGACGCTGGGCGAGCTTGCCACCGAGGCGCTCTACAGCCTCACGCACAGCGAGCACCTCACGGCCGAGAGCACCTATCAGATCAAGTCGAACGCGTATTCGTTCGGCTGCTCGTTTGCGGAGGTGGAGGTGGACATCCCGCTGTGCCGGCTGCGCGTGCTCAACATGATCAACGTGCACGACTGCGGCCGCCTTATCAACCCGGCGCTGGCCGAGGCGCAGGTGCACGGCGGCATGAGCATGGCCATCGGCTACGGCGTGTCGGAGCAGCTGCTCTTTGACGAAAAGACGGGCCGCCCGCTCAACAACAACCTGCTCGATTACAAGCTGTCCACCGCCATGGACCATCCGCACCTGGAGGCGCAGTTCGTCGAGAACTACGAGCCGACCAGCGCCTACGGCACCAAGGCCCTGGGCGAGCCGCCGGCCTGCCCGGGCGCGCCGGCCATCCGCAACGCGCTGCTCAACGCCACGGGCGTGGCGGTGGACCGCATCCCGCTCACGCCGCATGTGCTCTTCGAGCGGTTCCGCGAGGAAGGCCTACTCTAAAGGGCCGGGAGGGAAGATATGTACGACATCAGGGCATTGTATGAAGCAAACTCCGTGCCGCACGCGATCGAGCTGCTGCGCGCACACCCCGAGGCGCGCATCATCGCCGGCGGCAGCGACGTGCTCGTGCAGATGCGCGAGGGGAAGCTGGCCGGCTGCGAGCTGGTGAGCATCTACGGGCTCGACGAGCTGCGCGGCGTGCGCATGGAGCAGGACGGGACGATCCGCATCGGCTCGCTGACGAGCTTTTCGCACATCACGCGCGATCCCGTCATCCAGGAGCACATGGCCGTGCTCGGCGAGGCGGTCGATCAGGTCGGCGGCCCGCAGATCCGCAACATCGGCACCATCGGCGGCAACACCTGCAACGGCGTGACCAGCGCGGATTCCGCCTCCACGCTCTTTGCCTACGACGCGGTGATCGAGCTGACCGGGCCGGAGGGCGTGCGCCGCA
>URSN01000151.1 GCA_900550525.1 uncultured Eubacteriales bacterium | reverse complement strand
CGCCGCCAGCGTTCGTCCTGAGCCAGGATCAAACTCTTGTGTTCAATCTCTACGGCTGCCTTCCCGCTTCTTCCCTTTCGGGCTCCCGCTCTCCGGCCGCCGCTGCTCACTTTCCTTCGCTTGGTCGTCTTCAAAGTCCTGCGCTGCGATCTCCTCGCGGCTCCCGCCGCCTTCGATCGCCTTGGCTTCTTTTTCTTGCACTGTATAGTTTTCAAGGTGCTCCTGCCGCCGCTTGTCCTCCCTTGCAGGGGGGGCCGTTCTCATCGGCAGCTTTGTTAGTATAGCAAACGCCGCCACGAATGTCAACACCTCTTTGCCGCTTTTTTTATAATTTTTTTGCCGGCGGCTTTCGGCCGGGCCCGTCGCGTTCGTTGACAAGCGCGCGCGGTTACGGTATCCTATATTATACTGTGAGGCGGCCCGCGCGGACGCCGACGATGGGTAAGGAGTATCAGAAAACCATGAGAGCTTTGACCTCCAAGGAGCTGCGCCAGCTCTATCTGGACTTTTTCCGTTCCAAGGGACACGCGGTCATCGAGAGCGCGTCGCTGATCCCGGAGAACGATCCGACCGTGCTGTTCACCACCGCGGGCATGCACCCGCTCGTGCCGTACCTGATGGGTGAGAAGCACCCGGAGGGCACGCGCCTGACGGACGTGCAGAAATGCCTGCGCACCGGCGATATCGACGAGGTAGGCGACGCATCGCACTGCACGTTCTTCGAGATGCTGGGCAACTGGTCGCTGGGCGATTATTTCAAAAAGGAGTCCATCGCCTATTCGTGGGAGTTCCTCACGAGCGAACAGTGGCTGGGCATCGACCCGGACCGGCTGTACTTCACCTGCTTTGCCGGCGACGCGGACGCGCCGCAGGACACGGTGGCGCACGACCGCTGGGTGGAGATGGGCGTGGACCCATCGCACATCGTCTACCTGCCCAAGAAGAACAACTGGTGGGGCCCGGCCGGGCAGACCGGCCCGTGCGGCCCGGACACGGAGATCTTCTTCGACACGGGGCGTCCCGCCTGCGGGCCGGACTGCAAGGCGGGGTGCGACTGCGGCAAATACCTTGAGATCTGGAACAACGTGTTCATGGAGTACAACAAGGTGGCCGACGGCGTGTTCGAGCCGCTCCGCCAGAAGAACGTGGACACCGGCATGGGGCTCGACCGCACGGTGGCGACGCTGCAGGGCGTGGAGAGCGTGTACGACACGGACGCGTTCACGGGCATCCTCGCCGCCATCGCGCGCCTGTCCGGCAAGGGCTACCGCGACGACGCGGCGACCACGCGCGCCTTCCGCATCGTGGCCGACCACATCCGCTCCGCCACGTTCCTGCTGGGCGACCAGCGGCCGGTGACGCCCTCCAACGTCGACCAGGGCTACATCCTGCGCCGCCTCATCCGCCGCGCCATCCGCTACGCGATGCAGCTGGGCATCCCGGAGGGAGCGCTGCACGAGGTGGCCGAGGCGGTGGTCGACCAGTACGGCGGCTTCTACCGCGAGCTGGAGCGCGCGCGCGCGACCATCGTATCCGAATTGAACAAGGAGGAGATGCGCTTTGCCTCCGCGCTCAAAAAGGGCATGCGCGAGTTCGACCGCCTGCGCGAGCGGCTCGCCGGCGGGCGTATCGAGGGGCCGGACGCGTTCCGCCTGTACGATACGTTCGGCTTCCCGATCGAGTTTACCAAGGAGCTGGCGGCCGAGCACGGGCTGACCGTGGACGAGGAGGGATTCGCCGCCGCATTCCGCGCGCACCAGGAGAAATCGCATGCGGGCGCAGAGCAGCGCTTCAAGGGCGGCCTGGCCGACAACACGGAGGCCACCACCGCGCTGCACACCGCCACGCACCTGCTGCAGGCCGGGCTGCGCAAGGTGCTCGAGGACGACACCGTTTCGCAGCGCGGCAGCAACATCACCGCCGAACGGCTGCGCTTCGACTTCAGCTTCCCGCGCAAGGTCACGCCGGAGGAGCTGCGCCGCGTGGAGGCGTTCGTCAACGAGGCCATCGCCGCGGACGTACCCGTCCAGTGCGAGGAGATGACCGTGGAGCAGGCCAAGGCCGCCGGGGCGATCGGCCTGTTTGAGAGCCGCTACGGCGCCAAGGTCAAGGTCTACACCGTCCCGGGCTACAGCAAGGAGATCTGCGGCGGGCCGCATGTGCAGCATACCGGCCAGCTGGGCCATTTCGTCATCAAAAAGGAGGAGGCCTCGTCCGCGGGCGTCCGGCGGATCAAGGCCGTATTGGAGCATGGCTGACTGGTTTGCCTATGACTGGGAGGTGCGCGGCGTTCCCGCGCACTTTACCGTTGACCTGAGCTTTGCCGAGGACGGCGGGGACTACGCCGCGCTGCTGTGCGTATCCTGCGCCGCGCGCCGCGAGGGCGCCGCCGCCTTCTCGTTCCGGGAGCGGCGGCGGCTGCCGCGCCTGCTGGAGCGCTGTGCGGCGCTGCTCGGCCGGCAGGGCCGCCACGTTGCGACGGTCGCGCTGCCGGCGCAGGTCCATTACTATTTCTATGCGGCGGACGCGCGCCTGCTCGTGCCGCTCTACGAGCTGTGCACCGGCGAGAGCGTGCTGCGCATGGAATGTTCCAAGGCCGACGAGCCGGAGCGGCAGACGTACGCCCGCTTCCTGTACCCGGACGCGGCCAAGCGGCAGTCCGCCGCCAACGCCGCCTTCATCGCGGACAGGCTGGCGCGCGGGGACGACGTCGCCGCACCGCGGCGCATCGACCTGCTGTTCCGTTTCCCCACGGCAAGCCGCCGCGCCGCCTTTTCCGCCGCGGCCGTGCCGCTGGGCTTTGTCGCCGGGCGCGCCGCGTTCGACGAGCAGAGCGAGCTGCCGTATACGCTGGCGCTGCACGCCAACGCGCCGCTGGCGCACGCCGCGCTGACCGTGCTGACCACGCGCGCCATCCGCGCGGCCGAACAGCAGCAGGGCGCGTTCGATGCGCTGGACGCGGCCTTTCTGCCGAAGAACGGCCCGCGCTGAGGCCCGGCGCGCATGAAAGCGAGGACGGATTCGTGAACTGCAAACCGGTTTTCCCTCTCATATTCGTCATCTGCGTAGCCCTCGCTCTGTCGTTTGGCTGCTCCGGTGAAACATCCTCCCACCCCGCCGTGCTTGCTACCCAGACGCCAGAACCCGTTACGGCGGTGGTGGAGCTGCTGCCGCCCACGCTCTGCCCAACTGCCATCCCTATGCTGGAGATGACGCGGGAACCGCCG
>URSN01000150.1 GCA_900550525.1 uncultured Eubacteriales bacterium | reverse complement strand
CCGCGTCAGCCGTCCGGCAGGGCGCGGCGCAGGTATTCGGCGGAGAGCTCCCCGGCGGGGCGGATGTAGCGGCCGAGGAAGAAGAGCGTCACCGGCTCGCCCCGCACGACGGTGTTCACATGCTCGGCGCAGGTGAACGAGGCGCGAAAGCCCAGCTCATGCAGCAGCGCGTCCGCCTCCGGGCAGGTGCTGCCGTAGGGATAGGTATAGGCGGCGGGGGTCACGCCCGCGCGCGCGGCGAGCTGCCGCTGCAGGCGCAGCGCGTCGGCGGTGAAGGCGGCGCGGTAGCCGTCCTCGCTCTCGCCGTCCATGCGCGCGCTGCCGCGGCGGCCGTTCAGGCCGTGCATGTCGTAGCTGTGGTTCTGGATCTCCACGCGGCCGGACGCAGCCAGCAGGCGCACGTCGTCCCATGCGAGGTAGGCGTAGTTCGGGTTGGGGTCCTGCTCGCGCTCGGCCCGGTCGGCATAGGCGCCGACGATGGAGACGACCGCGCACAGGTCGAGCCGCTCCAGGATGGGCAGCACATAGGTGAGGTTGTTGTAATACCCGTCGTCGAGCGTGACGACGACGGGCTTTTCCGGCAGGCGGCCCGTGCCGTCCACATAGGCGATCAG
This sequence comes from uncultured Eubacteriales bacterium, assembly GCA_900550525.1. GTDB lineage: Bacteria > Bacillota > Clostridia > Christensenellales > CAG-138 > Aphodomorpha > Aphodomorpha intestinavium. The sequence continues at coordinate 2,647 of URSN01000150.1, read as the reverse complement.
CTCGGCGACGGAGACCGTTTCATACCCCCGGTCGAGCAGGCAGACCATGTCCGCCTCGAACTGCGCCGGGGAGACGACGTACGCCCCCGCGCGGGCGGGGTCCTTCAGGATGCTGTGGTACATGAGCACGGGCACCTGCACGCTTTCGCGCGGATCGGCCGCGGCGGCGTGCGCGGCGAGGGCCTGCCCATCGGCGAGGCGGCAGGCGCACAGCACCAGCGCGAGCAGCAGGGGGAGAAGGCGCGCAAACCGGACGTTCATACGGGAGCGTATGCGCCCGGCGCGCGGCATAGAACGCGCCCGGCGCGTCGCTTGAGGACGGTCGGGCGGCGGCACATGATGCGGGATGGCGGCGGTCAGCGGTGGAAGAAGGCGACGGCGATGGCCCCCGGGCCCGCGTGCGTGCCGATGGTGGCGCCGACCGGGTGGTACGGCAGCGCGTCCGCCTGTCCCTCCCAGAGCGCGGCGCTGTCGCGGATGTATTTTTGCAGCAGCGCGTCGCTCACGCCCGTATAGCCCAGCGCGTAGGGCATGGAGAAATCCACCCCGCCGCACTGGCGGATCTGCTCGGAGAGCAGGTTGTTGCTGTTGCGCGAGCCGCGCGCGCGGCCGAGCATCTCGATCTTCCCGTCCTCGATGGCGATGACCGGCTTGATGGACAGCACGCCGCCCACAAAGCCCACCGCGCGCGGAATGCGGCCGCCGCGCATGAGGTATTCGAGCGTGTCCAGCAGCGCGATGAGGCGGATGTCCCGCTTCTTCTGCTCGAGCGCCTCCGCGATGGCGGCGGCGTCGAGCCCCTCGTCCAGCAGGCGCAGCGCGTATTCCACCAGGATGCGCTCGCCCACGCAGACGGTGGCGCTGTCCACCACGCGCACCGGCGCGCCGCACGCGCGCGCCGCCAGCAGCGCGCTCTCATGCGTGCCGGACAGGCGGGACGAGAGCGTGACGGCCAGCGGCTCCTCGCCCGCCTCGAGCGCGGCGCGGAACGCCTGCTCGAACGCATGCGGCGTGAGCTGGCTGGTGGTGGGCAGCGCGTCGCTCTCCACGAGCTTTTCATAGAAAGCGGTATGCGTGAGCGTGACGCCGTCGAGATATTCCTCGCCGCCGACCGCGACGGTCATGGGCAGCACGGTGAGCTCCGGCCGGGTCGCGGCCATGTCGGACGCCGAATCGACGATGATGCGGACCTTTTTCTGCATGGATAAGCCCTCCCCTGCGCGCCGCCGCGCCGTGCGCGGCGGCCGCGTGCTGGCGCATGCGCGCCGCGGCGTCATTATATGCAAAAACGCCGCGCCCGTCAACTCATGCCGCCCGGAGCCGCGTCAGCCGCGCGCCGCGCCCCGTCCCCGCGCCGCCCTACGGGCACCTGTGCGCATCCACGCCGCACCGGCCCCACCCGCCGCCTGCGCCGCGCTCCCCGTCGCATTCCACGCCCGCTTGCGCTTGCATGCACCCGTTGCCTGTGCCGCACACCCCGCGCCCCCCGTCCGCCAATGCGCGCGGCGCGGCGGTTATAATCTGTTCATTTGATTCCCCGGCGCGAATATGCTATCATACACATACGGTCAACCAAAACGACGGCTGCGGCCGGCGCGCCCGCATGGGGCGGGCGGCGGGAGGAGTGGACATGGCGGCAAACCGGATCAGGCAGGACGGGCAGGACGCGCGGGGCATCCGCGCGGCGCGGCGCACGCTGATGTACATCGTGCGCGTCATGCTGCTGCTGCTGGCGGGCGCCCTGGTGTGCGCGCTCGCCTTCCTAACGGCCGAGCGCATGAGCAACCTGTACATCCTCTCCACGGAGGGGATGTCGCTGCGCGCGGAATCCATCCTGACCGACGATGTGGAGCCCGGCGAGCTGGAGGAATACTTCCTGCTCGCCTTCCTTGCCGACGATACGGCGCTCACGGCCGACGCCTACCGGGACTATACCGTCAGCAGCTACGATTACGACCTGTCCATCGAGCGCATCTCCGCGCTGCCGTGGACGGCGACGGCCACGGTCACGGCCGTGGAAACGGTGACGGTGCGCGGCGCGTTTGACAGCGACAAGCGCGCCGAGGGCGAGACGCAGGCGGACCATCCCCTGCCCGCCTGGCCCGTGCGGCGCTACCGCATCCGCTTTGTGAACACCGGGTCGCGCTGGTACATCTCCGCGCTGGAGCTGGTGGAGGAGGACCCGCAGGTGGAGCCGCTGCGCACGCCCGACCCGAACATGACGCCGCTGCCCATGGCCACGCCCACGCCCACGCCGGAGCCGCCGCCGCTTGCGGTGATCGCGCCGTGACGGACGCCCATTCCCCTTTTGCAGATGAAGCGCTGCCGCCGGTCTACCTTGCGCCGATGGCGGGGTTTACGGACGCGCCGTTCCGCCTGCTGTGCCGCGAGCAGGGGTGCGGCCATACCGTGACGGAGATGGTCAGCGCCAAGGGCCTGCTCTTTGGCAGCGCGCGCACGGGCGCGCTGCTGGACACGCTCCCGGGCGAGGGACGGGTGACGGTGCAGCTGTTCGGGCGCGACCCGGCGGCGCTGGCGGAGGCGGCGCGGCGCATCGAGGGCGAGCGGGGCGCGGCGCTCGAGGCGCTCGCTCTGAATATCGGCTGCCCCGCGCCCAAGATCACGGGCACCGGCGAGGGCAGCGCGC
>URSN01000149.1 GCA_900550525.1 uncultured Eubacteriales bacterium | reverse complement strand
GTGCGGCCCTGCCGCCGGGGAGGGCGCGGCCGGCCCGCCCGTCACCGGCAAGGCGGCAGCGCCAGGCGCTCGCCGTGGCGGGCGGGAACTTCCGCCGCTGGCGGCGCAGCCCGCGCATCGCGGTCACGTTCTGCCTGACGTTCATCCTGTGCTTCCTGCTCTCGGACAAGGCGGTGCGCTTTGCGCGCGAGTACGACGCGGCCATGCAGCTGGTGGAGGCGTTCGTGTGGACGTTCGGCGACGCAAACTCCATATTGCTCTCGTCGCTGATGCTGCTGCTGCTGTTTGCGGATATGCCCTTCCTCTCCCCCGCCACGCCGTTCTACCTGCTGCGCATCGACCGGCGCACCTGGATCGCCGGGCAGGCGCTCTACGTGGCGGGCGCCACGGGGCTGTACCTGCTGTTCGTGCTCGTGTCCACGTCGCTGGTGTGCATGACGCAGAGCTTTGCCGGCAACATGTGGTCGGAGACGGCGGCCATCCTCGGCTACTCGGGCGCGGGGCAGAGCGTGGCGCTGCCGGCGCTGGTCAAGACGCTGGAGATGAGCACGCCCTACGCGTGCACGGCGGCGATCTTCCTGCTGATGCTGCTCTACGCGCTGCTGCTGGCGTTTTTGATGCTGCTGTGCAACCTGCGCTTCGGGCAGCGCGGCGGCGTGGCGGCGGCGCTGGGCTTCTCGCTCTACGGGTACCTGCTCATCTCGGAGACCATCCGCGCGCTGCTGGACCTGCCGGCGGAGCTGATGTACCGGGCGAACGTGGCCGTGGGCTGGCTCTCGCCGCTCAACCACGCCACGTACCACATGCACAATTTCGGCTACGACCTGCTGCCGCGCCTTGGCGAGACGTACCTGCTGTTCGCCGCGCTCATCGCGCTCATGTACCTGCTGTCGGTGCGGGCGGCGCGCGGCTACGGCTTCAACTTTTCAGGAACGGAGAATGGATAGCGATGGAAGCGGCCGTCCGCATCAAAAACCTGTCCCGCGACTTTGGGCGCGAGCGCGTGCTCCACGGCGTCACGCGTGATTTTGAGGCCGGCAGGATCCACGGGATCGTCGGCAACAACGGCAGCGGCAAGACGGTGCTGATGAAGTGCATCTGCGGCTTTCTGCCGCCCACCGGGGGCGAGGTCATCGTCGGCGGCCTGCGCGTGGGGCGCGACGTGGACTTCCCGCCCGACCTCGGGGCGATCATCGAGACGCCGGGGTTCTTGCCCGCTCTCTCGGGCGTGCGCAACCTGGAGGCGCTGGCCGCGCTGAACCGGCGGGTGGACCTTGCCGGCATCGCGCGCGCCATCCGGCGCGTGGGGCTCGACCCGCTGCTCAAAAAGCCCGTGGCCAAGTATTCGCTGGGCATGCGGCAGCGCCTCGGCATCGCGCAGGCGATCATGGAGGAGCCGTCGCTGCTGATCCTCGACGAGCCGTTCAACGGCCTCGACAAGCACGGCGCGGCCGAGATGCGCGCGCTCATCCGGCAGCTGCGCGACGGCGGCAGGACGATCCTGCTGGCCAGCCACAACCAGGTGGACATCGACGAGCTGTGCGACACCGTATGTGAAATGGACGCGGGCAGGATGACCGCGATAAGGGGGTATGACGCATGAACAGAGGGCTGCTCGCGCTGACGGCGCTGACGCTCGCGCTTTTGCTCGCGCCCGCGCCGGCACGCGGCGCGGAGGACACGCCGGAGCCGGCGGGCACGGCCACGCCCGTGCCCGTGACGGTCGCCACCGCCACGCCCGCGCCGCCGCCCTCGCCCGCGCCGCAGGCGACGGACGCGCCGCAGCCGACGGACGCGCCGGCGGTCGCCGCGCAGCTGCGCATCGACGGCACGGCGCTGTGCGAGGGCATGGACCGCACCTATGAGCAGGGTTATGTGCCGCGCGTGGCGGACGGGCGCGTATCCGTCGTGCTGCCGCTTGTGGGCGATACCTACGACGGCCGCGTGACCGTCACGGCCGACCTTGGCGCGACGGAGGACAGCCCCTTCGTGTTCGGCAACTACGCGCAGACCGCCCTGGAGGCGGACGGGCGCTACCTGTTCACGCTGGAGATCCCGCTCTCGCCCAGCCGCTACAACGGCTCCTACCCGGTCGCGCTGCGCGCGGACTATCTCGACGCGCTGGGCGGCCAGGCGCAGCAGACGTTCACCGTATACGTCACCATCGACGACGGCAGGAACCCGCCCGACCCGAACGCGCAGCCGGGGCGGCAGACGCAGTCGCGCCCGGAGCTGTTCCTCTCGGCGTGCACGGTGGAGCCCGCGGCCGTGGCCGGCGGCGGCACGTTCACCGTGACCGCGACGGTGGAGAACATCGGCGGCATCCGCGCGCGCACGGTGCGCCTCTGCTATGGCAGCGAAACGGCCGGCATCCTGCCGGTGGAGACGAACGCCGCGCTGCACCTGGACGACCTGGCAAGCGGCGCGAGCGCACAGGTCAGCTTCCGCCTGCGCGCGTCGGAGCAGACGCTCTCGGGCGAGCGGACGTTCTTCATCACCCTCGACTACAGCGACCTCTACGGCGGCGCATACACCGCCACGCGCACGTTCCCGGTGCGCGTGGAGCAGCCGGCCGAGATGCGCTGCGACGCGGCGGCGCTGCCGCGCGAGGTCACAGCGGGCGAGACCGTCACGCTGCCGGCCAATGTGTTCAACACCGGGCGCAGCACGCTCTACAACGTCACCGTCTCGCTTTCCGGCGCGGGGCTGTTCCCCACCGGCAGCGTGTTCCTCGGCGACATCGCCCCGGGCGAGGCGGCCTACGGGCAGATGGAGGTGTTCGTCGGGATGCTGTCCATGACGGACGGCTACAGCGAAAGCTATGGAAAGACCTCGGCCGTATACGCCGTCTCCTACGAGGACGAGGCGGGCGAGGCGTTCACCAGCCCGCAGGAGCTGTCCACCAGCCTGGAGCCGCTGGGCGACGGCAGGTATATTTGCCGGATCCAGGCACCCGCCGGTCCGGTGAGCCTGGCCATCCGCTGAGGTATAGGGAATGAAGGCCATCAGACTGAAAACCGAAAATCTCTTTGAGCCGGTGGGCATTGACATCGACCGTCCCAGGCTCTTTTGGAACTGCCAGGGCGGTGCCCGCCAAACCGCCTATGAAATAGCGGCCACAGCGAAGGATGGCCGCACCCTGTGGGAGAGCGGCCGTGTGGAAAGCCCATCCATGCGGGCGCACTGGGGAGGCAAGCCGGTCCCTCCCCGCACCCGGGGTACGTGGAGCGTGCGCCTATGGGATGAAAACAACGTCCCGGGCGAGTGG
>URSN01000148.1 GCA_900550525.1 uncultured Eubacteriales bacterium | reverse complement strand
CTTTGGGGGGGGGGGGGCGGGGGGGGGGGGGGGGGTGGGCCGTTTTGTTGTTTATCTTTGGGGGGGTGTGTTTTTCGGGGGGGCTCCGGCCCCCGGCGTATGTTCCGCAGGAACCGCCCTGCCGCGTCCCGTCAGGGCATGTCGTCCGTGTCGATGACCGGCAGCCCGTGCCCCGGGTCCGCCGGCTCCGGCTCGCTCGGTTCCGGCTCTATCGCCGGTTCCGGCGTCGGCTCCGGCGTGGGGATCGGCGTGGCCGGCAGCATCGTGCCCACGGTGCGCTTTTCCGCGATGGCGGCGTATTCGTCCGTATGCAGCAGCGTGCTCTCCACCACCTCGCCGTTGACCAGCTTGTCCAGATACGCCTCGACGACGTAGCCGTTGCGCGCCTCGACCGTGACTTCCTCCTCGCCGGCGGGCATCTCGTCGTCGTAGGTGATGATCGGCTCGCCCGGTTCGATCTCCTCCTTCGTGACGGTGCGCGGCTCATATTTCACGCCCTCCGGCAGCGCCTGCCCGTAGATCAGCACCGTGATCTCGCTCTTGCGCGAGGCGCCGGCCTTCACGTTCGTGTAGGCGAAGATGTAGAGCGGGTAATCGGTGTCGTTTTCAAAGCGCAGGTCGATGTGGGCGGTATCGACCGTCGCGTCGAGCCCGTACGGCACGTAATCGGCCGGGATGGAGTGCTTGCGCCGCTCCACAATGTGCAGGTTGGCCCTCAGCAGCGCGCCGTAGAGCGTGGTGCTCACCTGGCACACGCCGCCGCCCCAGCCGAGCACATAGCGCTCGCCGCCGGTGATCTCGTTGGCCTGCTTCCAGCCGTTCTTCTCGTTGCGGTCGCCCACGGTGTCGTTGTAGCTCCACACGCGCCCCGGCTGCACGACCGAGCCGTTGATGAGCCCCGCCGCCTTCTCGACGTTGTAGGCGCGGTTGAGCGTCGTCTGCCGCTGCTCCTCCGACCATTCGGCAAGGCCGGTGTTGCGGTATTCGGTTTTGAAGGAGCTGATCAGGGAGATCTGCTGCTTGAGGTCGTCCCCCGTGATGTTGGGCTCCTGCTGCGTCAGCGGCGGCGTGAGGCTGGCCTGGTAGTTGCCCGCCTCGAGCGCCTCGCGCACGAGCTGCTCGGTGGCCGGCACGTCGATGCCCATGCCGGCGTGCCCCTCGGTATAGGTCAGCTGCGGCTCGCCGTTCTCCACGGGGGTGAGCGTGAAGGTCGCGTCGGCCGGGCCGAAGGAGAGCGCGTTGTTGATGTCCGCGATGCGCTGGTCGAGCGCGGTGTAGTCGATGTCCAGCGACGTCTTGTAGGATTTGTTCCTGCCGCCGGCGAGCGCGTCGAGCAGCACCTGCTCGATATCCGTCGTGATGTTCATGTCCGCGCCGGAGATCGTCTCATGGAAGGTCTCGCCGCCCATCTCGCCCGTGAGCGTGATGGCGATGCGCGACACCGTCTCCTCGATGCCGGGCATGACGGCGCTGCGCGCGTCGGCAAGCAGCATGCCGCTGACCGGGATGTCGTTGATGTAGACCTCGTCGGCGAAGGTGGCCGTCGCGGTGTCGATCGTGGCGGGGTCGGCCGGGCCGCTGGCCGCGGCGCAGCTGCGCACGATGACCACCACCGCCGTCACCAGCAGCAGCAACAGCAGCAGCACCCCGAACAGGATGGCGCGCTGGCGCGTCTGCTGCTGGCGGCGCCGCCGGCCGGAACCGCCGGAGGAGGAACGCCCGCCGCCGCCCGAGTCAGGGGGCACGGAAGAGCGGCCGCCGCCGGAGCTGGAGCGCCCGCCCGATGCGCTGCTGCGCGGGGCATGGCCGCCGCTGGCGGCGCCGTAGGCGGAGCGCCCGCCGGACGCGGCGGAGCGGGGGGCGGTGCGGCTGCCCGCGGAATAGGCCAGGCCGCGGCCGCCGCTCATCATATCCAGCCCATCGGAAGAGGGCGCGGCGACCGGCCGGGCGGCGCGCTCACGCGCTGCGGGGGCGGCGCTGCCGCGGGCAGCGGCGCGCGGCGCCGGCGCGCCCTGCGACAGGTCGCGCAGATAACCGGGCTGCTCCGCACGCTGCGCGCGCCCCGCACTGCCCGTGCGCGGCGTCTGCGCCGTATGCGAAAGGTCCCGAAAGATCTCGTCCATACTCTCTCCCTGCCAGGATGGCATACTTCAATAGACTATCGGCAAGCCGTAGGTATATGTTAGTATACACGATAGCGGGGCGGCTCCGCAACAGCCGCCAAAATTTTTTACAATCCGTGCCGCTGCGTCCGGCTTACGCGCCGCGCAGCGCGGCGATCATGGCGGCGGGGTCGTCCGCGCGGAACACGCTGCTCCCGGCGACGAGCACCGTCGCCCCCGCGGCGGCGCACAGGCGCGCGGTGTCCGGGTTGATCCCGCCGTCCACCTCGATCTCGGTGGTCACCCAAACATAAAAAAAAATAATACCGGGGCCGGCGATGACCGGCATGGCAATCGGGAAGAAGGCGTAGTCGTCCTTGTCGCGTCGCACGATGGGCGCCTTGTTCGGCGAGCTTCCGCCGAACAGCATCTGATAGCCGATGGCTGCGACGACGAGGCCGCCGGAGATTCGCATGGCGCCGTAGGAGATGCCGAAGAACGCGAGCAGCATGTTGCCGCCCACGAGGCTTACGGCCATGATGATGCCGGCATAGATGCCGGCCCAGTTCGCCTGCTGGCGGCGGCGCTCCTCGGACATGCCCTGCGTCAGGCTGACGAAGAGCGGGAGCTTCGAGAGCGGATTGGTGATCACGAGCAGCGACACCAGCCCGCCGAGAAAATACTGAAAATGGATGGCTTCCAACATGATTGAGCTGAGGACCGGCACCTAGTCGGAAAGGGGGGCCGAAAAAGGGATGCGTCACATTAAGACATTGCGCGGTGTTTTGCAAGACATGGGCGGTTTGTCGTATGCAGACGAGCGTTTTTGTACGTCGGATTAGGTGAACGCCCTAAGGATTTCGCGGCACATAAGGAATAACCATTAAGAAAATCCGCTATGGATGCAAGAAGTGCCTTATTATTGGGAGTCCTTCAAAACGTCCTTTTCGGGGGGCGTTTCTGATGACGATCGCTGCCTCCTTCCCGGAGGCTCCATCCAGAAAAAAATTACTCGGCAGACGGATTCGTCCGTCGGCCAACCCGGAGACCTCATAAATGTCCGCGGCTTCTGCAAACCATAAAACTCCGATCTACTAGGTGCTGTACTTTCAGGTCATCTGCGCCATTGTCATCGGCATTCTCCTGGGCTTTCTGGCACCCGAGATCGGTGCTCAGATGAAGCCCTTCGGCGACGGCTTC
>URSN01000147.1 GCA_900550525.1 uncultured Eubacteriales bacterium | reverse complement strand
CAGGCGCGGAACGCCTGCGTGACGATGCGGCCCGCGAGCGAATGGACCGTGAGGACCACGAGCCGGCCGCCAGGGGCGAGCAGCGCGGGCGCGCCGTCAATGGCCGCGCGCAGGCCGTCCAGCTCTCCGTTGACGGCGATGCGGATGGCCTGGAACGTGCGCCGCGCCGGGTGCTGCGCCTCGCGGCTCCGGCCGCCCGGCATGGCCGCGCAGACGAGCTCGGCCAGCTGCCCGGTCGTCTCGATCGGGGCGCGCGCGCGCGCCTGCACGCTGCGCGAGGCGATGCGCGACGCGTACCGCTCCTCCCCATAGTCGCGCAGGATGCGGCACAGCTGCTCAAACGAGCTGCCGTTGACCACGTCGCGCGCGTCGAGCGGCGCGGTCTGGTCCATGCGCATGTCCAGCGGCGCGTCCGCCCGGTAGGAAAAGCCGCGCGCGGCGGTATCCAGCTGGTGGCTGGACACGCCGAGGTCGAGCAGAATCCCGTCCGCCGCCGTGACGCCCAGCGGCGCAAGCAGCGCGCGCATGTCAAAAAAATTGCCATGCACAGCCTCAAAGCGCGCGCCATAGCCCTGCAGGCGCTCCCTCGATGCCGCCACGGCCTCCCAGTCCCTGTCGATCCCGATGAGCCGGCTCCCCGCCGGCAGGCGGGAGAGGACCAGCTCCGCGTGTCCGCCGCCGCCCAGCGTCCCATCGACGAACACGCCGCCCCTCTCGGGCGCGAGATATGTCAGTACCTCCCGGCACAGCACCGGGGTGTGCGAAAAGCTCATATGCCCAGCTGCTGCAAATGCCGCAGGGCGTCGGCAAAGCCGGCCTCGGCCGTCTCGCTGTGGCGGCGCAGCTGCTCCGGGTCCCAGAACTCGATGCGGTTGCCCACGCCGATGAGCGTCGCCTCGCGCGTCAGGCACGCGGTCTCGCGCAGCTGCGCGGGGATGAGCACGCGGCCCTGCTTGTCCGTCTCGCAGGCGGCGGCCATGGCGTACAGCCTGCGGCGCACCGCCTGGCCCGCCACATCCGTCATCGGCAGGGCGGCCAGCTTTTCGGAAAACAGCTCCCACTCCGCGACCGACATGCCGTACAGGCAGGCCGTGCCGCTCTCGCCCAGCAGGCCGAGCGTGACGATGAGCGTGTCGCCCACGTCGTCGCGCCATTTGGCGGGCACGAACACGCGCCCCTTGGCGTCCAGCGTGTGGGAAAAGGACCCGATCAGCATCCGGCCGCGCCCCTCCTTCCTGCAAAGCGGTGCTGCTGCGGCGCCCGCCCGCGCGGCGGGGTTTTCCCGGCCGCTTTGGAGGGGCCGCCATCCTCCTGTGGTGATAAGTATACTCCTCTTTGCCCCATTTGTCACCACCTGATTGGTGCATTTACCCCCTTTTTTTGAACATTTTATAAATTCGACTTTCTTTGCGCCGCTTTCGCCCGGCGGCGCGGGCGGGAGGGGATACGCAGCTTCTACAAAGTGTGGTATACTAAGAATCCGAACAGACTATATGTTGGGGGTAGCGATGGCAAAGGACTATACCGTATCCGATATCAAGGTGATGGAGGGGCTGGACGCGGTGCGCATGCGGCCGGGCATGTACATCGGCTCGACCGGGCAGCGGGGGCTGCATCACCTGCTCTGGGAGATCGTGGACAATTCCATCGACGAGGCGGCCAACGGCTACGCCTCGGAGATCGGCGTCACGCTCAACCGCGACGGTTCCGTCACCGTGTCCGACAACGGGCGCGGCATCCCGGTCGGCATCCATGAAAAGCTCGGCGTATCCGGCGTGGAGGTCGTGTTCACGCAGCTGCACGCCGGCGGCAAGTTCGGCAACGACAGCTACGGCTATTCCGGCGGGCTGCACGGCGTGGGCGCGTCGGTGGTGAACGCGCTGTCGGAGTGGCTGACGGTGGAGGTGTTCTACGAGCACCGGGCGTATAAGATGGAGTTTGAGAGCGTGGACGACGGCACGGGGCACATCGTCTCCGGGCGGCCGAAATACCCGCTGACCGAGGTGGGGCGCACGCGCCGGCAGGGCACGGTGGTCACGTTCAAGCCGGACGCGCGCGTGTTTGAGACGACGGAGATGAACTTCGACCTCGTCTCGCGCCGCCTGCGCGAGCTGGCGTACCTCAACCGCGGCGAGCGCATGACGCTCACCGCCGCGCGCCGCCGCGGCGCGGCCGGCGAGGGGGAGGCGCGGCCGCGCACGGCCGAATACCGCTTCGAGGGCGGGCTGTCGGACTTTGTGACCTACCTCAACGCGGACAAGACCCCCCTCTACGCGCCGCCCATCCACATCCAGGGGAGCAGCGGCGGCATCGTGGTGGAGCTGGCCATGCAGCACAACGACGGCTATGCCGAGAGCATCTTTTCCTATGTGAACAACATCCCCACCACCGAGGGCGGCACGCACGAGACGGGCTTCAAGACGGCGCTGACCAAGGTGATGAACGATTTCTGTCGCCGCACCGGCGTGCTCAAGGACAAGGACGCCTCGCTCACCGGCGAGGATTTCCGCGAGGGCATCACCGCCGTGCTCAGCCTCAAGATGCGCTCCATCCAGTTCGAGGGGCAGACCAAGACGCGCCTGGGCAACACGGAGGCGCGCCCGGCCGTGGAGGCCGTGGTGGGCGAGGCGCTCGCGCGCCATCTGGAGGACCTCAAAAACGCCGCCGCCGGGGCCGCCATCGCGGAGAAGGCGGTGCGTTCGGCGCGCGTGCGCGAGGCGGCGCGCAAGGCCAAGGCCACCGCGCGCGAGAAGAACAAGCTCGAAAACGCCCCGCTGGTGGGCAAGCTGGCCAGCTGCACCGGGCGCAACGCGGCGGTGAACGAGCTGTTCATCGTCGAGGGCGATTCGGCCGGCGGCAGCGCCAAGCAGGGGCGCGACCGGCGCTTCCAGGCGATCCTGCCGCTGCGCGGCAAGCCGCTCAACGTGGAGAAGAAGCGCCTCGACCAGGTGCTCCAGAACGAGGAGTTCCGCTCCATGATCACCGCCATCGGCACCGGCATCGGGGAGGATTTCGACATCGCCTCGCTGCGCTACGACAAGATCATCATCCTGGCCGACGCGGACCAGGACGGCGCGCACATCCGCTCCATCCTGCTGACGTTCTTCTACCGGTACATGAAGCCGCTCATCACCGAGGGGCACGTGTACATCGGCCTCCCGCCGCTCTACCGCGTGCACAAGGGCGGCAGGAGCGTCTACTGCTACGACGACGGCGAGCTGCGCCGCGCCACGCGCGCGATGGGGCGCGGCTATGCGCTGCAGCGCTACAAGGGCCTGGGCGAGATGAACCCGGAGCAGCTGTGGGAGACGACCATGGACCCGCAGAACCGGCAGCTCGTGCGCGTCACCATCGCGGACGCGGCGGACGTGGAGCACCTGGTCGCCGTGCTCATGGGGGACAAGGTGCAGTCGCGCAAGGAATACATCTTCGAAAACGCGGATTTCAACCGCCGCCGCGACGATGTGTTTGAGAAGAGGACGGGAGAACGGGGG
>URSN01000146.1 GCA_900550525.1 uncultured Eubacteriales bacterium | reverse complement strand
CGACGGCGCGCTCGGATCGGGAAGCTCAGCCGGGTCGGAGCCGGTTGGCGCCGCCCCGCTTTTTCGTCCGCGCCCGCCTTGCCCCGCTCTTGTCTTCGGCCGCGCCCGACGCATCTTTGCGCCCGCGCCGCAGGGTTGCTGCGACATGCCCGAAAATGCAAGAAAAGCTGCAACCGTGCAGGAAAACTTTCATATAATGTTTTATATATAATATATTGACGAACGGCCTCCCGTTTGCTACAATAGGATAAGTTTTTTCAAGCAGGAGGAGCCTGTCAATGTCAAGCGTACAGAGTTATCTTGAGGGCCTGTTGGAGACCGTCCAGCGCACCAGCGCGCATCAGCCGGAGTTCCAGCAGGCGGTCGCAGAGGTGTTTGAATCCCTCGCGCCCGTGCTGGAGCGCCATCCGGAGTTTGTGAAGGCAAGCATCCTGGACCGGCTGATCGAGCCGGACCGGCTGATCCGCTTCCGCGTCGCATGGGTGGACGACAACGGGCGCGTGCGCGTGAACATCGGCTACCGCGTGCAGTTCTGCAACGCCATCGGCCCCTACAAGGGCGGCCTGCGCTTCCACCCCTCCGTCTACGAGGGCATCGTGAAGTTCCTCGGTTTTGAGCAGATCTTCAAAAACGCGCTGACCTCCCTGCCCATCGGCGGCGCAAAGGGCGGCAGTGATTTCGACCCCAAGGGCAAGTCCGACATGGAGATCATGCGCTTTTGCCAGAGCTTCATGAACGAGCTGTACAAATACATCGGCCCCAACACGGACGTGCCGGCGGGCGACATCGGCGTGGGCACGCGCGAGATCGGCTACCTGTTCGGCCAGTACAAGCGCCTGCGCGACGAATTCTCCGGCGTGCTGACGGGCAAGGCGCTCTCCTTCCACGGCAGCCTTGACCGCGTACAGGCGACCGGCTACGGCCTGTGCTACTTCACCGAGGAGATGCTCAAGACCCGCGGCCGGAGCTTCGACGGGCAGACGGTGGTCATCTCCGGCTCCGGCAACGTGGCCATCTACGCGCATGAAAAGGCCACGGAGCTGGGCGCAAAGGTCGTCGCCATGTCCGACTCCAACGGCTATATCCACGACCCCAACGGCGTGGACCTGGACTGCATCAAGCAGCTCAAGGAGGTCGAGCACCGCCGCATCCGCGACTATGTGCTCACGCACCCGGAGGCGGGCTATGCGGAGAACTGCGCCGATATCTGGAGCATCCCGTGCGACATCGCCCTGCCCTGCGCCACGCAGAACGAGCTGGACGGCGCCGCCGCCGAGCGGCTGATCGCCAACGGCTGCTACGCCGTGGCCGAGGGCGCGAACATGCCCTGCACGCCGGAGGCCATCGAGCTGCTGCGCGCAAACGACGTGCTCTTCGGGCCGGCCAAGGCCGCCAACGCCGGCGGCGTGGCCACGAGCGCGCTGGAGATGAGCCAGAACTCCAAGCGCTCCTCCTGGTCGTTTGAAAAGGTGGACAACCGCCTCAAGACGATCATGACCGGCATCTTCCATACCATCGAACGCGCCGCAAAGGAATACGGCGTGGAAGGCAATTACATGGCCGGCGCGAACATCGCCGGTTTCCTGAAGGTCGCGGACGCGATGCTCCACCAGGGCGTCGTGTGAGCGCGGCCTGCATCCGCTTCCTTCCTTCAGACGCGCAGCACCCGGCTTCCGCCGGGCGCTGCGCGGTTTTGTCCCCGCGCGCCGCAGGCGGAGGCGGGCGGAGATTGTGCTTGCTTTTCCTGCGCGCCGCATATATAATGGAAAGAAAATGAGGGAGTAGTTGGCGCGGTCCCCCGCCGCGTTTCAAGTCAACATTCATGGTGAATCCCAGTTCATCTGGCTTGGATTAAATAACCAGACTCATGCGCACAACTTAGGCTTTTCGCGCATGCTTATCTGCCCACACGCAGGCGCGTATCGCACACAGGCACTATCAGGAAAGGAAAGTGGAGGTATGCTGAAACACTATCTGGAAACGGCAGAAGACGTCCTGCGCGAGGCGCAAAGCAGCGAGCAGGGCCTTTCTGCTCAGGAGGCTGCTGACCGGCTCAGGAAAAATGGGCCCAACAAACTTGCCGAGCCTGAGAAAACGCCGCTGATCATCCGCTTCTTCCAGCAGATGAAGGATCCCATGATCCTCATCCTGCTCGTTGCGGCAGCGGTCTCCGGTGTGCTCTCGATCATCAAGGGCGAGAGCTTTGCGGACGTGATCATCATCCTGGCGGTCGTCATCATCAACGCCATCCTCGGCGTCTACCAGGAGAACAAGGCGGAGAAGGCGATCGAGGCGCTGCAGGAGATGGCCGCGGCGACCTCGCGCGTGCTGCGCGACGGCAAGGTCGTCTCCGTACGCAGCGAGGAGCTGGTCGTCGGCGATATCGTGCTGCTTGAAGCGGGCGACGCCGTGCCGGCCGATGGCCGCCTGATCGAGAACGCCAGCCTCAAGATCGAGGAGGCGGCGCTCACGGGCGAATCCGTGCCGGTGACGAAGTTCATCGACATCATCCACCTCAAGGGCGAGGCGGCCGACGTGCCGCTGGGCGACCGCAAGAACATGGTCTACATGGGCAGCACCGTCGTCTATGGCCGCGGCAGGGCGGTCATCACGGCCACGGGGATGCAGACCGAAATGGGCAAGATCGCCGACGCGCTGGCGCAGGCCGAGGAGGGGCAGACGCCGCTGCAGATCAAGCTCTCGCAGCTCTCGCGCATCCTCACGTGGCTGGTGCTGGGCATCTGCGTGGTCATCTTCGCCGTGCAGCTGCTGCGCGCGGACAGCTTCAACATCGACCTGATCGTCGATTCGTTCATGATCGCCGTATCGCTGGCGGTGGCCGCCATTCCGGAGGGCCTGGCCGCGGTGGTGACGATCGTGCTGTCCATCGGCGTGACGAACATGTCCCGCCGCAACGCCATCATCCGCCGCCTGACCGCGGTGGAGACGCTCGGCTGCGCGCAGATCATCTGCTCGGATAAGACCGGCACGCTGACGCAGAACCGCATGACCGTGGTCGACTCCTTCGGACCGGACGACGACCTGCTCGCCACCGCCATGGCGCTGTGCTCCGATGCGGAGATCGACGAGGCGGACAACGTCACCGGCGAGCCGACGGAGGCCGCGCTGGTGGCCTGGGCCGCCGCGCGCAAACTGAACAAGAACGAGATGAAGCAGCGCCTGCCGCGCGTGGGCGAGGCGCCGTTCGACAGCGGCCGCAAGATGATGAGCACGCTGCACAGGCAGCAGGACGGCGCCATCCGGCAGTTCACCAAGGGCGCGCCGGACGAGGTGCTCAAAAAGTGCACGCACTACCTCAACGAAAACGGCCACATCGTCCCCATGACGGACGAATACCGCGAGACCATCCTCGAGGCCAACCGCAACATGGCCGGGCGCGCGCTGCGCGTGCTGGCCGCCGCGCTGCGCGACTGGAGCGCGATGCCCGAGGAGGAGACGCCGGATCTGCTGGAGCACGACCTCTGCTTCATCGGCCTGACGGGCATGATCGACCCGGTGCGTCCGGAGGTCAAGGACGCCATCATCGAATGCCGCAGCGCCGGCATCCGGCCGATCATGATCACGGGCGACCACATCGACACCGCCCGCGCCAACGCCAACGCACTGGGCATCCTC
>URSN01000145.1 GCA_900550525.1 uncultured Eubacteriales bacterium | reverse complement strand
GCGCCGGCGTAGGCTCCAGCGTCGGCGCCGGCGTGGGTTCCGGCGTCGGCTCCGGCGGGGCGGTCGGCGCGGGCGGCACGTCGATGTGCTCGAGCAGGTCCGCGCCGGTATCCGCGCCGACGGCGCTCGTCACGAGCCGGTAGGCGCACCCCGCGGCGGCCTGCGGGCGCAGCACCGCCTGCGAGGCATAGCCGGTATCCAGCGCACGCTGCGCGAGCGCATCGGCGCTCTGCCCGCCGTAGGCAACAAGCGGCGCCGCGGTATCCGGCACGGTGGCCTGCGCCGCCTCCGCCGTCTCCTGCGCCGTGGCCAGCATGTAAAACTTCTGCGGCTGCCAGGACGTCTCCTCCCCGCCGGCGAGCGCGGCGAGCGCGTCCTCCACCGCCTCGCCGGTGAGGCGGTGCATGCCGTTCTCCTGCGCGCGGTCGCTCGAATAGGTGACGACGACCGCCGGCCGCAGCGCGCCGATGATATCCTCCAGCACGCGGCTGGGCGCTTCGCCCGCGCCCCATTCCTTCTTGCCGCGCAGCATGTCGTAATCCGTGCCGCCGCGGCCGGTGAACCCGGCGACGATGGGCTGCGCGCGCAGCCCCAGCGCATACAGCGCCGCGAACGACTCGCTGCGCGCCTGCGCCGTCGTCTCCGTCATGAACAGCACGCGCACGTCCGCCCCGCGCCCGAGCAGCAGCGGCAGCAGGCCGCCAAAGGCGGTGAACTCCTCCCCCGGCCGCGCGGCGACGAGCAGCACGTCCGGCTCGCCCTCGCTCACGCTCCACTGCCGCACATCCTCCGGCAGCGCGCCCGCGCCGTAGACCGTCAAGCCGGAGAGCGCCATGCGGTCGTCCGCGAGCCGCTGCTGCGTCTCCCGCTCCGTCTCCTCCGCCGGGACGGCCCCGTCCGCCACGAGCAGCTCCACTGCGGCGCAGCCCTGCGCGAGCGCGAACACGCGCTCGAGCAGGCCGTCGTTCACCAGCTCGCGCGAAAGCTCCTGCCCGGACGCGCCGTACTGTACGAGCGTATACCCGTCCAGCGGGGCGGCGTGCCATTCCAGATAGAGCGCGGCGGCCTCCTGCGCGGCGTCCGGCCATTGGGCGCGGATCGTCTCGCCGAGCGCGCAGGCGATGCGCGTGTTGGCGTTGCCGTCGGTCAGGCGCTGTGCGATATCCGTCACCGCGTCCGCATCGGCCCGGACGGCGCCCTCCGGCGCGGCCGGCACCGTGAGCACGAGCGGCAGCGCCTCCGCCGTCCCCGTCTGCGCCGGCCCGTCCGCATCCGCCAGCGCGCCGGGCGCGCAGCAGAGCGTGAGCAGCAGCGCAAGCAGCGCCGCAAGGCCCCTGTAACCCCGTCTGTTCGTCATTTTCCCCTTCCCCCTTCCTGATGTCGTCGCTCCCCTCCGGCCCGCTCACAGGGCAAAGACCCCGTCGCGCATCACCGGCGCTTCGCCGCCGTCCGGCAGGATACCGGTGACGGACAGGTCGGCCGTGCCGACCATGAAATCCACATGCGTGATCGACGCGTTGAGCCCGCGCGCGCGCCGCTGCTGCTCGTCCATCGCCTCCGCCCCCTCGATGCACGGGTACGCGTTGCCAAAGGCGAAATGGCAGGCGGCGTTCTCGTCGAACAGCGTATCGTAGAACAGCGTGCCCATCTGCGCGATGGGCGAATCGAACGGCACGAGCGCCGCCTCCCCGAGGTAGGCCGCGCCCTCGTCGAGCGCGATGGCCCGCTCGAGCAGCTCCCGCCCCTGCTGCGCCTCCACGCGCACGATGCGCCCGTTCTCAAACGCGAGCGCAAAGCCGCGCTCCACGTTGCCGTCGAGCACCAGCGGCAGCGAGCCGACCGCGCGGCCGTTCACGCCGTCGCGCCTCGGCGCGGTGAACAGCTCCTCGGTGGGCATGATCGGCACGAACACGCGCCCGTCCGCCGTGCGCTCCGCGCCGCCGGCAAAGAAATGCCCCTCCGGCAGCGCCACGGTCAGCTCGGTGCCGAGCGCGTTGTGATAGCGCAGCGCGCGAAGGCGCAGCGCGTTGAGCCTGCCGCACACCTCCTCCAGGCGGGCGATGTGCGCGCGCCAGGCCGCCGCGGCCGTCCCGTCGCCGCGCACGCGCACGGCGGCGAGGATGCGCTGCAGCAGCAGCGCCTGCGCCTCGTCCTCCGCTACGCCGGGAAACACCATGGCCGCCCACGCGCGCGACGGTACCGCCGCCACGCACCACTGCACGCGGTTGTTCGCCGTGGCCTCGCGGAAGGGGCGCAGCGCCTCGCCCGCGGCGCGGTTGGCGCGCGCGATGCGCCCCGCGTCCACGCCGGCGAGCGCCGCCGGATCGTCCGCATGGATGGAGAGAAACGCCGCCCCGCCGGCAAGGCTGTCCAGCCGCAGCGCGCGCCGCCACGAGGGGCAGACATCGAACGTTGCGTCCGCCGCGTGCAGGTAGCCAAGGCGCGAGAGCGCGTCGTCGCGCCACTCCAGCTCCACGCGCGCGCAGCCGGCGGCGTAGGCCGCCTCCGCGCACAGGCGCGCAAACGGCGCCGCCTCCACCGGGCAGGCGATCACCAGCGGCTGCCCCGGCTGAAGGTTAAGCCCCACCTCCACGAGCAGCGCTGCGTACTCGCGCAGGCAGGCGTCCCGCCGCGCCGCATCCATCCGTTCCGTTTCCCGCATACTCCCTCCGTTTTCCGGCGCGCCCTGTCCGCACACGGCGGCCCGTTCCAACTGATTGCCGCGCGAGGGCGCGCCCTGCCCGCGTCCCCGCAAAAAACCGCCCGCTTCAGAGCGTGACGAACGACGGCGCGTGCCCCACGTGCGGCAAAAACCGCCCGAGCAGGTCCTCCGTGCGGATGCGCAGGCTCGACGTGTTCACGCATGGATGGCAGCCGACGTACGGCGCGTTTGTCACCTCGCGGTCGATGAGCAGGCGGACGCGGCCGCCATGGTCGTTCATCAGCCCCATGACGGACACCGCGCCGGGCAGGATGTCCAGGTATTCCTCCATGTGCGCCGCGTCGGCAAAGGACAGGCGCGCCGAGCCGATCTGGCGCGAGAGGTCCTTCGTGCGAAACGGCTTGGTCCCCGGCAGCAGCAGCAGGTAGAACGCCGTGCGCTGCGCGTTGCACAGGAACAGGTTCTTGCACATGGCCACGCCGAGCAGCCGGTCCACGGCGCCGCAGTCGGCGATGGTCATGGCCGGGTCGTGATCGGCGCGCGCATAGGCGATGCCCAGCCGGTCGAGCAGGCCGTACACCGCCAGCTCCCGCGCCTGCCGCCCGGCCGTATCCTGCGGCCGGCCCTCGTAGAGCACGGGGTCCACATAAAACCGCTGTTCCATATCCCCTCCGGACGCGTCAGTTGCGCAGGCTGTGGAGCGGCGCGGGGATGCGCCCGCCGCGGCGCACGAAGTCCGCGCGTGAGAAGGGATGCACCGCCATGACCGGCGCGGAGCCCAGAAGGCCTCCGAACTCCACCGTGTCCCCGACCTCCAGGCCCGGGGCCGGGATGAGGCGCACCGCCGTCGTCTTCTGGTTTATCATACCTATGGCCGCCTCGTCCGCGATGATGGCCGCTATCGTCTCCGCGCTCGTCGAGCCGAGGCCCGCTATCATGTCCAATCCCACCGAACACACGCAAGTCCTGGCCACCACCATGTCGCGGCAGCCCGCGCCCCAACACACCGCAGCTATCATGCCCACGACACAAATAATGCGGTTGAGCACCCAGATGCCGCGCTAATTAAAACGTGAACGTACTTTAT
>URSN01000144.1 GCA_900550525.1 uncultured Eubacteriales bacterium | reverse complement strand
GGACCGCCTGATCTACACCTTCCCGCTGCACATGGCCGCCAAGATCAACACCCCGATGCTCTGCTACGGCGAGAACGACAGCTTTGAGAACGGCGGCAACGCCGATAAGGAGCCCTACTCCGCCATGGGCCAGATCGAGACAGGCGGCGCCGGCGGTATGCCGATGGAGGAACTGCTGGGCGACGGCGTGACCGAGAAGGTCCTGTCCCTGACGCTGGCCCTCAGCGCCGAGGAGCGCGGGGGGGTGGGGGAGCATCTTGAACACGATGCCCTCCTCCCTGGCGTGGTGCACCTCCTCCACGCGCGCGGGCATCTCCGCCTCGCTGCGGCGGTAGACGATGTACACCGTCTGTGCGCCGAGGCGCAGCGCGCAGCGCGCGGCGTCCATGGCGACGTTGCCGCCGCCCACGACCGCCACCGCGCGCCCCACCTGCACGGGCGTATCCGCCTTGGGGAAGCTGTACGCCTTCATGAGGTTGATGCGCGTGAGGAACTCGTTGGCCGAATACACGCCGTTGAGGTTTTCTCCCGGGATGCCCTGGAAGCGCGGCAGCCCCGCGCCCGTGCCGACGAACACCGCGTCGTACCCCTCGCTCTCGAGCAGCTCGTCGAGCGCGATGCAGCGGCCGATGACCATGTTCGTCTCGATCTTCACGCCCATGTCCTCGAGCGTGCGGATCTCGCGCCGCACGAGGTCCTTGGGCAGGCGGAACTCCGGGATGCCGTACACGAGCACGCCGCCGGGCGTATGCAGCGCCTCGAACACCGTCACGTCGTAGCCGAGCTTTTTGAGGTCGCCCGCGCAGGTGAGCCCCGCCGGCCCGCTGCCGACGACCGCCACGCGCCGCCCGTTCGGGGCAGCCTGCTCCGCCGGGGCCGCGCCGTGCGCCATGGCGTAATCGGCCACGAACCGCTCAAGCCTGCCGATGCCCACCGGCTCGCCCTTGATGCCGCGCACGCACTTGGACTCGCACTGCGTCTCCTGCGGGCAGACGCGGCCGCAGATGGCCGGCAGCGCGTTGGTCGAGCGCACGACCTCGTACGCCTCGAGGAAGCGGCGCTCCTTCACCAGCGCCAAAAACTCCGGGATGCGCACGTTGACCGGGCAGCCGGACACGCAGGGCTGGTGCTTGCAGTGCAGGCAGCGCTCCGCCTCCTCGACGGCCATCGCCTCGTCGTACCCCTGGGACACCTCTTCAAAATTATGGCTGCGCACCTCGGGCGCCTGCTCGCGCGCGGGCAGCTTCTTCGGGTTCATGTTGGGCATCAGTCGGCACCTCCCCGCTGTTTTTGCAGCTCGATATTCTTCAGGTTGCAGGCGTGGGCGCCGTGCTCCATGCTCTGCTGCTCCTCCTTTTTGTACATGCGGCTGCGGGCGATGGCCTCGTCCCAGTCGATGAGCTGGCCGTCAAAATCCGGCCCGTCCACGCAGGCGAACTTCATCTGCCCGCCGACGGTCACGCGGCAGCAGCCGCACATGCCCGTGCCGTCGATCATGATCGGGTTCATGGACACGATGGTCGGGATGTTCAGCGGCTTTGTCAGGCCGCACACGGCGCGCATCATCACCAGCGGGCCGATGGCGATCACGTGGTCGTAGGCCACGCCCGCGTCCAGCCGCTCGCGCAGCGCGTCGGTCACAAAGCCCTTGTGGCCGTTGGAGCCGTCGTCGGTCATGACGTACAGGTTCGTGCAGGCGTCGCGCAGCTCGTCCTGCAAAATCATGAGCCCGGTGTTGCGGAAGCCCACGATCACGTCCACCTCCGCGCCCATCTCGTGCAGCGCCCTGGCCTGCGGATAGGCGATGGCCACGCCCAGCCCGCCGCCGATGACCGCCACGCGGCGCATGCCTTCAAGCTCGCTCGGCTTGCCCAGCGGGCCCACGAAATCGAGCAGCGCGTCGCCCTCGCCGAGCAGGTCGAGGCGTTTTGTCGTATAGCCGACCTTCTGGAAGATGATGGTGATGGTGCCGCGCGCGCGGTCGCTCCCCGCGATGGTCAGCGGGATGCGCTCGCCCGCCTCGTCGATGCGCAGGATGATGAACTGGCCGGGCCGCGCCTTGCGCGCCACGGCCGGCGCGTGCACCTCCATGAGCGTCACGGTCTCATGCAGCGCGCGTTTTTTGACGATCTGGTACATGGGCTCTCCTTTCCTGCTGTCAGTGTGACATATCTTATTTAGTATATCGAAACCGCGCCCATTTTTCAAGCGCCGCCCGCCGGACGCGGCGCACGCCGGGCAAAAACGGTTGACCGCCGCGGCGCGGGGGCGTATACTGGTTGCGTACCGACAACGTCCGCCAAAAAAGGAGCGTCTATGCCCATCATCGATATCTCGCGCGAGCTGACCGCCGCCGCGCCCTACGCCGGCGACCCGCCGCCGCGCATGCACGCGCTCGCCACGCACGAACAGGACGGCTATCAGCTGCAGGCCATCGTCATGAGCCTGCACGCGGCCACGCATGTGGACGCGCCGCTGCACTTCCTCCCCGGCGGCAGCGACGCGGCGGCGCTCCCGCTCGACGCGTTCGTCGGCCCCTGCACCGTGCTGACCGCGCCCGCCGGGGCGCTCGACGCGGCGTTCTTCCTGCGCAGCGCGTTCGGCGCCGCCGCGCCCGCGCCGCACGGGGAGCGCCTGCTGCTGCGCGGGCCCGGCTACCTGCTCAAAAGCGCCATCGGCTACCTCTACACCCGCGGCGTCAAGCTCGTCGGCACCGACCAGCCCTCCGTCGGCCGGCCGGAGGACGAGCGCACCGCCCACCGCGCGCTGCTCTCCTACGGCATCGCGGTGCTCGAAAACCTCGACCTGTCCCATGCGCCGGACGGCCGCTACCGGCTCTTTGCCGCGCCGCGCAAGATCGCCGGGGGCGAGGCCGCGCCCTGCCGCGCGCTGCTTTTGACGGAATAGCGGCGCATTTCGCCCGCGCATACGCTTTGCGCCCGCCCTCTCGCGCCAAACCGGCGCATAGGACCGCCTTTCCATAAATTAGACCGCCTTCCACAAACACGCTTCCCGCGGGAGGACGGGTTGGCGCGCCCGCAGCACGGCCGTTCCCCCCTGCGGGAGGCCGGAACCCCGTTTGTCCCCGGCGGATACTGCCCGGGCCGGCGCGGCCCGCCGCGCCTGATAGGAAAACGGGCGAAACTGCCGCCGCCGGGCGGTGGACGGCCGCGCCGCGCCGCGCTATACTGGTAAAAACGGCGCGCAGGGCGCGCCGCAGGGCCCGCCCGTCCGGCGGGGGAAGGGAGCGTTTGCAATGAGCCTTGGAAACAGCCTGCATGAGGCGCGCAGAAAGAGCGGTCTCTCGCAGGAGGCCGTGGCCGAAAAGCTGGGCGTCAGCCGCCAGACCGTCTCCAAATGGGAGCTGGACGAGACGCTGCCGGACATCCGGCAGTCCAAACGGCTCGCCACGCTCTACGGCATGACGCTTGACGAGCTGATCGATTTTGACGCGGAGCAGGAGCAGATCGAGCGCCTGATCGAGCGCACGAGCGAGCGGACGCAGGAGCGGATCGACTGGAACCGCGTCTGGAGCAAAAAATACCCCGTGCTGGCCGCCTACCGGCAGCGGGTACGCGTGGAGGACTACGCGCCCGCCATCGCGGCGCTGCTCGGCCGGCTCGAGGATGAGTACGGCTACAGCCGGCTGGACGCCTGCCTCGTGCTCAAGGACATCCTCGCAAACGTGTGGAAGCAGCGCGGCCGCTGAGGGCGGCCGCGCGCGGCGATGCGGGCGATGCAGGCGCGGCGGTATGGCGGCAGCTGGCGGTGGACTGGCAGAGCGGGCGAGGGACCGCCATGCGCGGCGCGCGGGGCTCCGGCGCATTTCTGT
>URSN01000143.1 GCA_900550525.1 uncultured Eubacteriales bacterium | reverse complement strand
CGGCCGGGTGTTGAGCCGCTGCGGCAGGATGCGGTTGCCCAGCCCGCGGCTGACGGCCATGGCGGAGCCGCCGCGGCGGTACAGCCCGGCGTCGTAAACCGGGAAGAAGCCCTGCCCGGGCGCGTACAGCCCGCCGAGAAAGGGCAGGCGGATCTGCCCGCCGTGCGCATGCCCGGCGAGCGTAAGGCCGACGCCGGCCGCGGCGTACGCCTCGAAATACTCCGGCCGGTGCGTGAGCAGCAGCGCAAACCCCTCCCCATCGTACAGCCGCGCGAGCGTCCGCTCAAGCCGCGCGCGCTCCTGCTCCTGCGCATCGCGACCGTCCGTATGGAAGGCCGGGTCGTCCAGCCCGATGAGGGTAATCGTCCCGCCGCCGCGGCAAAGCGCCACGGCCTCGTCGCGCAGCGTCCGCATGCCGCGCGCCGCAAGCCCGCGCTCCAGCGCGGCAAAGGCGTCCGGCGCGCGCGCCTCGTGGTTGCCGGTCACATAATAGACCGGGGCGATGCGCGCCGCCTCCTGCACAAAGGCGAGCGCCGCGGCCACGTCGGGGCGGCGCGAGTCGATCAGATCGCCCGTGATGGCGATGAGGTCGGGCGCGCTTTGGGCAAGCAGCGCGAGCAGCGCGTCATTCCCGCCGCCGGGCACGGCGTTGTGCAGGTCGGACACCTGCGCGATGCGAAAGCCCTCAAAGCCCTCCGGCAGGCCGGCGCAGGGGACGCTTAGCTCCGTGACCATGGGCGCGCCGTTTTCGAGCACGGCAATGAACAGCAGCAGCGCGCACAGCGCCAAAAGGACGGCCGCAGCGATGCGCCGCCGCTTTTGCCCATCCGCGCCGCGCCGCCGCGCCCGCCCCTGTCCGGCCACAGGTTCGGGCGCGCCTGCGCCGCCGTCAGCGCGCGCCATCGTCAGCCCTTCCCATGGCTTGCAAAATAGTCCTTCAGGATGGCGAGGCTCTCCTCGCGCAGCACGCCGGAAGCGACCTCGGGCCGGTGCGCCGAATGGGCGAACACCATCGCGCTGCACCCGCAGCCCGGCTCGCCCAGCAGCGCGCACAGGTCGTCGTTGCCGGCGGCGTAGACGAGCCGCCCGAGCTTCATCCAGACCATGGCGCCTGCGCACATGAAGCACGGCTCGCAGCTGGAATACAGCGTATAGGCGGACAGGTCGGTAATGCCCGTCTCGGCGCAGAAGCGGCGCAGCAGCCCGGCCTCCGCGTGGAACGTGGGATCGCCTGCGGTATAGATCTGGTTTTCGTTGGTAAAGACCACGGCCCCGTCCCGCACGAGCACCGCGCCGAAGGGCTCGTTGCCGTGCCGGACGGCCTGTGCCGAGAGCGCGATGGCCTGCTCCATAAAGATCTCGTCAGCCGTCCTGCGCGGCCGCTCGCGCTGCGCCATGTGCAGCGCCTCCTTCAGATGGGATTTCCTCACCGCGGGGCGCTCCGTCCCCGCGCAGCAGATGCGCGGCGTAGCCCTCCATGCCGTCCGCGTCGGAAAAGCGCAGTTCGGCCGCGCCGAGCAGCGCCATGACGAACGAGAGGATCGTCCCGCCGTACAGGATCACGTCGTGCCGCGCGCGCAGCAGCGGCTCCCTGCGGCGGCCCGCGCCGCCAAGCCCGTCCAGATGCGCGAGCAGCGCCTCGAGCGCCGCCGCAGCCATGCGGCAGGCCGAGAGCGCCGCCGGGTCGTATTCCGTCAGGCCGAGCGAGAGCGCCGCCAGCGTCGTCGCCGTGCCGCCCACCGCCGTCCAGCACGGGGCGGACAGCGGGGGAGGGGCGATGGTCCG
Organism: uncultured Eubacteriales bacterium; assembly: GCA_900550525.1. Lineage (GTDB taxonomy): Bacteria > Bacillota > Clostridia > Christensenellales > CAG-138 > Aphodomorpha > Aphodomorpha intestinavium. The sequence continues at coordinate 2,062 of URSN01000143.1, read as the reverse complement.
CTCCAGCATCGGCAGAGCCCTTTTGCGGATGTCCGCAAGCGTCGCGCCGGCGCACAGCTCCTTGAGGCGCACGCAGCCGAGCGGCCAGCTGTTGCGGTAGGACTGCGTAACGATCTGCGTGCTGCCGCCGCCGATGTCGATCAGCCCGCCGGCGCCGGCCCCGCACGCGCCCGCGCGGGCAAAGGCCGCCTCCTCGGCGCCGCTGAGCACCCGCACGGGGATGCCGGTGCAGGCTGCGGCGCACCGCACGAACAGGGCGCGGTTGGCCGCGTCGCGCACCGCGCTCGTGGCGTAGGCAAAGGCGGGCAGGCCCGAAGCGCGCGCCTGTGCGGCGAGCGTACAGAGCACCTCGAGCGATTGCGTCATGCGCCCCTCGCTCAGCGCGCCCGTGGCGGGCAGGCCCTCGGCCAGCCGCGTCGTATACACCTGTTTTTTGGAAAAGCGCAGGCCGTGCCCGGTGCGCACGGCCTCCATATAGCGGATGGAGTTGCTGCCGATGTCGATGATGGCCGCGCGCTGCATGGCGGCGCCGTCAGGACCCTTCGTCATAGAACTTGATGTCGCCCGGGAACACATAGCCGAGCTTTTCGCGCGCGTATTGCAGCAGGTATTCGTCCGTCTGCATGTATTCGAGCATGCGCTCCAGCCGCTCCTCCTCGACCTCGAGCGCGTCGAGCTCCTGCTGCAGCGCGGCCGTGTCGTCCGCAATGGTCTCCAGCGTCGTCTGCTGCGAGAGGGAGACGCCGCCCAGGATACAGAATGCGAGCAAAAACGCAAGCACGATATACCTTGCCTTCAGTTTGAAACGCCGCTTTGCTGCCATATACTTAGTATAGCATATTTCTCAGCGGTTTCCAGCCCTTTTGCGCATCCATGTGTGAACGATGCGTGAAATCGTTCCGTAGACGGCGAACTGTTCGAGCGCATACCCCGCCCCGGCGAACAGGAACAGGTACAGCCGCAGCCGTCCGCCCGTCGCGAGCAGCAGCATGGCGGCGGCGATGGCGCCAAGCGCCGCGGAGAACAGCGCGTCGCATACGGGCTCCACGGGGCGCGCACGCCACAGGCGGCGCACGAGGCGGAACAGATCGTAGACGATGCCGCATACGATGCCGGCGTAGAGGCACAGCAGCGCCGCGTAGGGCTGCGCGGCGACCTGTTCGGCCGGCGTCATCGGAACACCCTGCCGAACAGCCCGCGCCGTTCCGGCTCCGGCGGCTCATAATCGAGCGCGAGGATCTCGCCCTCGATGCTGATCTGCCCGTCCTCAAGGTTCAGTTTGGAGAGATGGAGGTTCGTCCCCACGATGTTGAGCGGTCCCGCCTCGGTGATGAGCATGACGTCCTGCTCGTTGAAGCTTTCCACGTCGGATACGCCGGTGATGCTGATGCGCATGCGGTTGTCGATGTGGATGCTGTGCGCGCGCGGGCGAAGCTTGGTGATCTCGGCATCCCTGCGTTCGTTCATACTGGTTCCCCCCGGCTCGTTGTTGGCGTTTCTGTCCCATCCTATGCAGGCGCTGGGACAGGTATGCCGCCCGCCGCCGGGGCCGGGGAAGGCCATGCGGCGCACGGATTGCATCGAAAGGTGAGAAAGATGTGAAAACAGGCGTTCCATCGCTTGACAGACGGGGGATGCGGATAGTATGATTTACGTGAGAGGATTTTGGTCGCAACGCATTGTGTATGTGAAGTTCCATTTCTTTCATTTCCCCATATTGAGAGAGGAGCAGCAAATTGAATCAGGAACAGTTGGAGGCTAAGAGCCTCGGAGATTTGCGTGAAATTGCGAAGCTGCAAGGGGTCAAGTCCGTTTCAAAATACCGCAAACCGGAATTGGTTGCCATCATTATGAACGGCGGCGTCGTACCGCCGGAACTCGGCGGAGCCGCCGCGCCGCAGAGCGCGCCCGCCGAACCGGCAGCGCCCGCTGAACCGGCCGCGCCCGCCGAGCCGGCCGCGCCCGCCGCGCAGGAGGCGGAGACCGGCGCGCAGCGGGAGGAAGCGCCCGCGCCCAAGCGTCCCGCGCGCGGCGCGGCGCAGTCCGCAGCCGCCAGAAAGGC
>URSN01000142.1 GCA_900550525.1 uncultured Eubacteriales bacterium | reverse complement strand
GAGGGTTTCTGTGTCTTGTTTGTGGTGCGTTGCTGTGTGGCGGTGCGCTGGCTGGGGTGGGAGTGGTGGTATGTTTGCGTCGCGCGGATGGCTGAGCAGGCGTGGTACAGTCGGGCGATGCACGGGCCTGTACGGGGCGACGCAGTCAGGCGATGAGCGGGTTTGTGCTGAGTGGCACGGTCCGGCGGCTCCCGTCAGGCGTGGGAGTGGGGGCAAGCGAGCGGCGGCGCGGCTGGATGAGCGGGCGTGGTGCTGTCAGGCGCAGGCGATGCGCAGGCCTTGTTCTCAACGAAATGGTAAAGTCCGTCATCCGCGACACGATTGTGGAGCGATGCAGCCTCGCGGTTCGCGGTCAGGCGTGGGAGTGGGGGCAAGCGAGCGGCGCGCGGGCGGGTGAGCGGGCGTGGCGCTGTCAGGCGATGCGCGGCCAGGTGTAAAAAACGGCGCGTCCGCATGCGTGGGCCGGGTGCGCGCCGCTTGGCAGGCCGTCCGCACCGGGCAGCGGCACCGTGCCGCATGGGTACGATGGGCGCGATCAGAACAGGTGCAGAAAATCGAGCGTGGCGAAATAGTCCGCGGGCGTTTCCGCGCGGCGGATGAGCCGGGCCGAGCCGTCCTCCTCGAGCAGCAGCTCCGCGCTGCGGAGCTTGCCGTTGTAGTTGTAGCCCATGGAGAAGCCGTGCGCGCCGGTATCATGGATGACGACGATATCGCCGATGGCGATCTTCGGCAGCGGCCGGTCGACGGCGAACTTGTCGTTGTTCTCGCACAGGGAGCCGGTCACGTCGTACACCTCCGTGCAGGGCGCCTGCTCCTTGCCCATGACGGTGATGTGGTGATACGCGCCGTACATGGCCGGACGCATGAGATTGCACGCGCAGGCGTCCAGGCCGATGTAATGCTTGTAGATCTCCTTTTCATGGATGGCGTGCGTGACAAGAAAGCCATAGGGGCCGGTGATATAGCGCCCAAGCTCCGTATAGACCGCAAGCTCCATGCCGGCCGGGCGCACGATCTCGTCGTAGGCACGGGCGACCTCGCGCCCGATGGCCTCGATCTCGGCCGGCTGCTCCTCCGGGCGGTACGGGATGCCGATGCCGCCGGAGAGGTTGACAAAGCGCACGTCCGCGCCCGTCTCGTCGCGCAGCTCCACGGCCAGGCGGAACAGATGGCGTGCCAGCGCCGGGAAATAGCCGGCGTCCGTCGTGTTGGACGCGAGGAAGGCGTGCAGGCCGAAGCGCTCCGCGCCGAGCGCGCGCAGCCGCCGGAACCCCTCCGTCAGCTGCGCGCGGGTGAAGCCGTACTTGGCCTCGCCCGGCTGACCCATGATCGTATTGCCGAGCCGGAACGCCCCGCCCGGGTTGTAGCGGCAGGAGAGGGTGCGCGGGATGCCGCCATGGCGGCGCAGAAAGTCGATATGCGTGATGTCGTCCAGGTTGACGAGCGCGTCCAGCTCCCGCGCGAGCTCAAACTCCTCCGGCGGGGTATCGTTGCTGGAAAACATGATCTCGTGCCCGGCGATGCCCACCGCGCGCGCGAGCATCAGCTCCGTGAGCGAGGAACAGTCCATGCCGCAGCCCTCCTCATGCAGCAGCTGCATGATCACCGGGTTGGGCAGCGCCTTCACGGCGAAATACTCCCGAAAGCCCGGGTTCCAGGCAAAGGCGCGCCGCAGGCGCCGCACGTTCTCGCGGATGCCCTGCGCGTCGTAGATATGGAAGGGCGTGGGAAACTCCTCGCAGATGCGCTCGATCTGCGCTTTGTCAAACGGAAGCCGCTTCATGCGTCGGTATACTCCTTCACTGCCTGTCCTCTTTCATCCGCCGCTCCATCTCGCGCCCCGCATCGCGCGCGGCGATGGCGTGGCGCTTGTCGTACAGCTTCTTGCCGCGGGCGACGGCCAGCTCCACCTTGACCCGCCCGTCCCGCAGATAGACCGAAAGCGGCACAAGGCTCATCCCGTCGGCCTGCTGCTGCCTGCCGAGGCGGACGATCTCGCGCTTGTGCGCAAGGAGCTTGCGCGTGCGGAACGGGTCGTGGTTGAAGATGTTGCCCTGCGCGTAGGGACTCACATGCATGCCGAACAGCAGCAGCTCCCCGTCGCGCACCTGGGCGTAGCTGTCCTTGAGGTTGAGCTGACCGGCGCGGATGGATTTGACCTCCGTGCCCTGAAGCGCGATGCCGCACTCGAGCGTGTCCTCGATGAAATAGTCATGCCTTGCCTTTTTGTTTTGGGCGAGCACCTTTACGCCGCGCCTGACCGCCATGCCTGCGTCCCTCCTTTCGTGCAGGATCATATATTCTTTTGGTATTATAGCCGTCCTGAAGCAGCAAGTCAATCGCCGGCGCGTCCATATCCACCCGCGCCACGCGCACGCGCACGCGGTCGCCCAGGCGCAGCGCGCGGCCCGTCCGCTCGCCCACAATGCGGTAGCGCGCAGGCTCCGGCCGGTACCAGTCATCCGTGAGCGTATTGAGCGCGACGAACCCTTCCGCGGTGTTCGACAGCTCCACATAGAAGCCGCCGCCCGTCACGCCGGAGATCACGCCGTCGAACGTCTCGCCCTGCTGGCCGAGCATGTACTCGCAGCGCTTGAGATCGTCCGCCGCACGCTCCGCCTCCATTGCCGTGCGCTCCGCGGCGCTCATCTGCGCCGCCAGCGCGGGCAGCGCGCCGCGCAGGCGCTCCAGCCGCGCGGGCGTGAGGCCGCCGTGCAGCTGCCACTTGAGAATGCGGTGCACCATCAGGTCCGGATAGCGGCGGATGGGGGATGTGAAGTGGCAGTAGTTGGCAAGCGCGAGCCCGTAATGGCCGAGCGGGCGCGCATCGTAGCGCGCGCGCTGCATGGCGCGCAGCATCAGGCGCGATACGACGCCCTCCTCCGGCGTGCCGGACGCCCGCTCCGTCACGCGCTGGAGCGCGCGCGGCTGTGCGGCGGCGGCGACGGAAAAGCCGTACCCGAGCGTCTGCAAAAAGGCGTTGAGATCGCGCAGGCGGTCGGCATCGGGCGGTTCGTGCACGCGGTACAGGCACGGCAGGCCGCGGCCGCGCAGGTGCGCGGCGACCGTCTCGTTGGCCAGCAGCATGCATTCCTCGATGATGCGGTGGGATACGCCGCGCTGCGCAGGGGCAAGGCCGACGGCGCGGCCCTCCCCGTCCACGTCGATCTCGCTCTCGGGCACGTCGAAATCGATGCTGCCGCGCGCATGGCGACGGGCCGAGAGCGCCTTTTGCAGCCGTGCAAGGCCCTGCAGCATGGGCAGAACATCCGCATAGCGCGCCTGCAGGGCCGCATCGCCGGCAAGGAGCGCGTTCACCTCATCATAGGTGAGCCGATGGCAGGAGCGGATGGCGGACTCCGCAATGCGGTAGGAGACGACCTGTCCGCCCGCGTCCAGCTCCATCAGGCAGGACAGCGTCAGCCGGTCCTCCCCCTCGTTGAGCGAGCAGACGCCGTTGGCGAGCGCCTCCGGCAGCATGGGCAGCACGCGGTCGGCAAAGTACACGCTCGTGCCGCGCAGGCGCGCCTCCCGGTCGAGCGCGCTGCCGGGCCGCACATAGGCGCACACGTCGGCGATGTGCACGCCCAGGCGCGCCCGCCCGCCGGGCAGCGGTTCGAGCGAGACGGCGTCGTCAAAATCGCGGCTGTGCGCGCCGTCAATGGTGACGGCCGTTACCGCGCGCAGGTCGAGCCGGCCGGCGAGCGCCTCCCCGTCCGCCGCCTGCGGCAGCGCGTCCGCCTGCTCGCGCACCGCCTTGGGAAACACATCGCGCAGGCCGAAGCGGCGCACGAGCGCCAGCATGTCCACGCCCGGCGCGCCGCGGCGGCCGAGCACCTCGACGCTGCGCGCCTCGGCCGGGTGCGTCCCGTCCGGATAGCGGACGCTCGCGGCGCCC
>URSN01000141.1 GCA_900550525.1 uncultured Eubacteriales bacterium | reverse complement strand
GAAGATGACGGAAAAACGGGGGTGAGCGATATGGCAAAGACGCAGGCGCCTGCGCAGGAGAAGATCCTTTTGCGCAGCATGGACGCGGTCATGCACGACTCCATGCTGCCCTCCGCCGAGCACGTCATCCTCGAGCGCGCGCTGCCGCGCGTGGAGGACGGGCTCAAGCCCGTGCAGCGGCGCATCCTGTTCACGATGGTCGAGCTAGGCCTCTCGCCCGACAAGCCGGACCGCTCGAGCGAGTGCTTCGTGGGCGTCTGACTGGGCAATTACCTCCTGCACGGCGTTTCCCCCGTCTACGACGCCATGGTGCGCATGGCGCAGCCGTTCAACATGCGCGTGCCGCTGGTGGACGGGCACGGCAACTTCGGCTCCGTGGACGGGGACAGCGCCGCCGCCATGCGCTATACCGAGGCGCGCATGACCGGCGCGGCGCTGCAGCTGCTGCGCGACATCGACCGGGACACCGTGCCGTTCGTGTTCAACTTTGACGACACGCTCAAGGAGCCGGAGCTGCTGCCCGGGCGCTTCCCGAATCTGCTGATCAACGGCGCGTCCGGCATCGCCGTCGGCCTGGCGACGAACATCCCGCCGCACAACCCGGGCGAGGCCATCGACGCGGTCGTCGCCGTGCTGGAGAACCCGCGCATCCCGCTGCCGGAGCTGATGAAGCTGATGCCCGCGCCGGACTTTCCGACGGGCGGCTTCCTGCTCGAATCGGAGGAGATCGCCCGCGCGTACGAGACGGGCCGCGGCAAGCTGACCATGCGCGCGCGCACGCACTTTGAGCAGCTGAAAAACGGCAGGACGCTCATCGTCGTCACGGAGCTGCCGTACCAGGTGAACAAGGCGGCGGCGCTGGAGAAGATCCTCGCCGTCAGCCAGGAGAAGAAGGCGCTCTTTGCCGGCATCGCCGACATCCGCGACGAGAGCGACCGGCAGGGCATGCGCGCCGTGATCGAGGTCAAAAAGGACGCCGACCCGGAGAAGATCCTGCAATACCTGTTCAAGTATTCCGACCTGCAATGCACCTTCGGCGTGAACATGGTCGCCATCGCCGGCGGCAAGCCGCAGCAGATGGGGCTCAGGCAGCTCATCGCCCACTACATCCGCCACCAGCGCACGGTGGTCACGCGCCGCACGCAGAACGAGCTGGAGACGGCCGAGCGGCGCGAGCACGTGCTCGCCGGGCTCATGGTCGCGGTGAACAACCTCGACCGCGTGATCGCGCTCATCCGCGCGTCCAAATCGCCCAAGGAGGCCAAGGACGGGCTCATGCAGGCGTTCGGCCTCACCGAGCTGCAGGCGCAGGCCATCCTCGACCTGCGCCTGCAGCGGCTGACCAACCTCGAGCTGCTGGCCATCGAGCGCGAGTATGCGCAGGTGGTCAGGCTCATCGCGCACCTCAAGGGCATCCTCGCCTCGGACAGCAAGCTCGTCGCGCTGATCAAAAAGGAGCTGCTCGAGATCCGCGCCGAGATCGACGACCGCCGGCGCACGCAGCTCATCGCCGGCGAGGCGGACATCCCCGTGGACGCGCAGGAGCTCAGCGCCGCCGAGGACGTGACCATCGCCGTCTGCGAGGGGCTCATGGCGCGGCGCATGCCCACGCGCCTGTTCAACGCCGCGCAGATCGCCGCGGACCGGCCGCGTTTTATCATCGAGACGCGCTCCGACCGGCGCATCCGCCTGTTCACCGACCAGGGCGCGGTGCTCTCGCTCCAGGCCGACGAGATCCCCGAGACGCGCCCCACGGCGCGCGCGGCCAACCTCGCCTCGCTCCTGCCGTTTGAGAAGGGGGAGCGCATCGTGGCCGCCTTCCCGGACGAGGAGGAGGGCGAATACCTGTTCTACACCCGCGACGGCATGGTCAAGCGCACCGCCGCTTCGGAATACCGCCTGCGCGTCAGGCGCACCGCGGCCAGCGCGCTGCGCGGGCGGGACGCGGTGTTCGGCGTGGAGCGGCTCAAGGGGGATACGCTGCTGCTGGTCACCAGGCTCGGCATGAGCATCCGCTTCACCACGGAGAGCATCCCGGCCATGGGGCGCGTCAGCGGCGGCGTCAAGTGCGTCCGGCTCGACGAGGGCGACGCGGTGTGCTACGCCGGGCAGCTGCCGGACGAGGGCGAGCTGCTCGTCATCACCGACCGCGGCTACGGCAAGCGCAGCTTCCTGTTTGATTACGAGGTGCAGGGCCGCAACGGCAAGGGCGTCAAGACGTTCGATTTCAAGAAGAACGGCGCAAACGGCAACTGCATCGCCGCGGTGTTCCATGTGTGCGAGCCGTTCCCGTTCACCATCGTGCAGCGCCACGGCGCGGAGACGACCCTCTCCACCGAGGCGGTGCACATCGAGCCGCGCGCCGGCCGGGGCTCCATGCTCGTGGCCGTCGTGCTCGACGACGACGTGGTCGAGGTGCGCCGCGCCTGACGGCGCTTTGCGCGCGGGCGCACGCGCCTGTCCGGCGGACCGCCGCGCCGCACGAGGGGCGCGGCTCGCCGGCGCAGGGCGGACGAAAAAGGCGGCCGGAGCCGCCGCGCAGGAAAAAAGGCCGTCCGCTTGCCGCGGGCGGCCTTCACGCTTTGCCGGTGCAGGGGGCAACTGGCCCGCCGGGCAGGCCCCGGTCCGGTAGGGGTAGGGCAGCAGCTCCTGCGCCGGGACCCTTTTGAGCGCGCCGTCCACGCACAGGATCACGCCGCACCGGGGCGCATAGTCGCACAGCAGCTGGCGGCAGTTCCCGCACGGGGGGATGACCTCCTCGCCCGCGGGGCCGCGCACCGCCGCGATCGCCTCAAACGTCCGCTCCCCGTGGGCGATGGCGCACCCGAGCGCTGCGGGCCTCGGTAGTCCGCGCCGCGTGCCGTCACCCGGCCTGTAGTGACCCTCACGTCATCGGTATGCCCGCGCCCCGGCCCTTCGCACACGGGTATGTCAGCGCCGCGGCCGGCGGGCGGCCAGCTGCCGGCCCGTTCGAAGCCCTACCTGAGTAGCTCGTTTGACCTGTATCGTTTTTTTCGGGCACGCCGGCTGGAAGGACCGCGACACCGCGGTGCCTTAGACTGCATGTGGGCTGATAAACGAATGGATTGCCGATGGGTCGCCAATCTGAAGAAGTTCTCCGATCATAGTATCCTTGGTTACTTTAGCCATGGGATAAATCCTCCTTTGCAAATATCGTTTAATGTTGCTATTATAATACGATTTCCCGTTAATTGCAAATTATACTTTTTTTTATTAAAGAATTGGCATTTTCGGACGATATATATGTCAGATGAAATGACAGGGAGTGTCAAATCAGAGGGCAGGGATGCTCAAACGTAGCGTATACGGGAAGGAATAAATATGAAAATTAATCGCAACATGTCTGCTGTTGTAGCCAATCGGCAGCTGCTTCGGACCGAAAATAAGCTGAGTATTTCCATGGGCCGTCTTTCCAGCGGATATAAGATCAATAAAGCTGGAGATAATCCAGCGGGAATGGCAATCTCCAGCAAGATGAAAGCACAGATTGATGGTTTGAATCAGGCAGAAGCGAATTCTGATGACGGACAGTCCGTACTCAGAATTGCAGACGGGGCATTAAACGAAGTCAGCAATATGCTGCAGCGTATCCGTGAACTGAGTGTTCAGGCGGCAAACGGAACAAACTCTTATTCGGACCGTCAGAGTATTCAGGACGAGATTGATCAGCTGACACAGGAAGTTGACCGGATTTCCACAGATACAGAGTACAACAAGAAGACGTTGCTTGACGGTTCGGCAAATACACGTGTGTATGTGAGTGGAACACATAAGGATACTACAAAATTTGCACGGAGCGCAACAAGAATTGACTTTTCCGAGGAGGTTCTTCCGGGAGATTATACGGTGGAAGTGAAGACTCCGGCAAAACAGGCAACGTATCAGCTGGATATGTCCGGCC
>URSN01000140.1 GCA_900550525.1 uncultured Eubacteriales bacterium | reverse complement strand
CCGCGAGTTCAAGGTGACCCGCGAGCGCATCCGCCAGATCGAGGCCAAGGCGCTGCGCAAGCTGCGCCATCCCAGCCGCTCCAAGAAGCTCAAGGGCTACCAAGACTGCCCAGGTTCTTCGCCGCACGCCCATGCTGGACGGGCGGCTTTCCGCCGCCATAGCGCTGGGAGCGGGCACGCGGGTGATTGCCGACATCGGCGCGGACCACGGCCGGCTGAGCGCGGCGCAGGAGGCCGCGCTGCCGTACGATGCGCTCGCCTGGCTCGCCGGCTCGCCGCTCTGGGCGCGCATGGCGGACAGCCCCCGCTGCGAGCGCGAGCTGCCGTATTCCCCCCTCGTGCCCGCGGCGGAGCTCTTCGGCGCGGCGGGCGCGCAGGAGGCGGTGCTGCTGCAGGGCGTGATCGACTGCTGTTTCCTCGAGGGGGACGCGTGGGTGCTCGTCGACTACAAGACGGACCGCCCCCTGCCCGGCGTTGCGCCGGCGGAACAGGCCGCGCGGCACGCGCCGCAGCTTGCGCTGTATGCCGGCGCGCTGCGCCGCCTCACCGGCCGGCCGGTGAAGGAGCGCCTCGTCGTCCTGCTCTCCTTGCGCGCGATTGTGCCGGTATAAACGGCGGCGCGGGGATGGGAACCCATCCCCGCGCCGTATGACGCGCCGTATGCATATGATTGAAAGCCCTTGTCTCATCCGCCGCCGCGCCCGCCCCAGCCTCGGGGCGTAACGCGCATCCGTCCGTCAGCGGCGCTCCTTCGCCCCATCCCCGCGGCCGCGGAATTTTCTCTGCAAAAAGCGGAAGATCTTTTTGCCCCAGTGCTGCGGCTCGAGGTTTATGACCCGGCACTCCCGGCACGCCGGCCGCTCGTGCTCCAGCCAGACGTCCAGCAGGCGTTCCCCGACAAAGCCGAACACCCGGCGGTCGTTGGCGGAATATCCGGAAAGGTCCAGCCGCCGCTCCAGCTCGAACAGGATGTCGAACAGCCATGCGCTGTAGGCCAGGAAGGCTTCCCTGCGCATCAGGAACATATTGAAGCGATGCCCGCTGCGCCGCCGCATCACCCGCTCCCATGCGGGCAGGTAGGCGGGATGCCGCTGCTCGATGACCCGCCGCGCCGCGCGCAGATCCTCCGCATGATGCGCATGCGCATACTGAGAATAGTTGGTCTCGATCCAGTAATGGCGCTTCCTGGGCAGCAGGACGGCGCAGCCGCTCATCAGCCTGCCGAGCCGCTCTGCGGGCATGATCCGGCGGCGCTTGTCCCCCACGGGAAGCCCGCGGGCAAAGTAGCGGCGATAGTGGCAAAGGCCGTAAACATCCGCTTCCACGTATTTCCACAGCCTGTAAAGGCCAGACAGTTCGCAGAACGTCGCGTTGCGCGCGCTGATGTTCTCCCCCGCGTCATCCCGCCGCCAGCCCGGCGGCGCTTCCTTTCCCGCCGCGCCCACCAGCACGGGCCAATACGCGGCGTCCTCTGGCATCCAGTAGGGCTTGTGCGCCGCCACCATCACCACCATGCGCATGCCGTGCTCACCCCCCGAATCAGGCCCGCTTTTGCGCGCCGTCCTCTTCCAGCAGGCGCTTTGCCAGGGCGATGGCGTTCTCCATGGCGCGGTCCATATCATAATACCGGTACTGCGCGAGCCGCCCGCAGCAATACACGCCGGGCTCCTGCTCCATCCGCGCGGCATACCGCGCATACAGCGCCTGGTTGCGCGCGTCGTTGATGGGATAGTACGGCTCGTCGCCCGGGTGCCAGGCCGCGCTGTATTCCCAGCTGACCACCGTATGCGGCTGTGTCCCAAAGGCGAAATGCTTGTGCTCTATGACCCGCGTGTAGGGGACCTCCGCGTCCGTATAGTTGATGACGGCGTTGCCCTGATAGTTGGGCGTCTCCAGCTGGCGCGTGTCAAAGCGCACCCGGCGGTATTCCAGCGGGCCGTAACAATAGTCAAAGTACGCGTCGATGCACCCGGTATAGATTACGCGCGGGGCGAGGGCCCGCAGCTGCGGCCGCTCCCTGAGATAATCGACGCCCAGGCGCACCTGCGACCCTTCCAGCAGCCCCTCGATGAGCGCCGTATACCCCTCCACCGGGACGCCCTGGTGCACTGCGTCAAAATAATTGTTGTCAAACGTGAAGCGCACGGGCAGGCGGCGGATGATCTCCGGCGGCAGCTCCCGGCAGGGACGCCCCCACTGCTTTTCGGTATAGCCCTTGACAAGCTTTTCGTAGATATCCGTACCGACCAAGCTGATCGCCTGCTCCTCCAGATTTTTCGGCGTGCCGATGCCGGCCGCCTGCCGCTGCGCCTCGATATGCGCCATCGCCTCCCGGGGCGTTTTCACGCCCCAGAGCTGATAGAACGTATTCATGTTGAAGGGCAGGTTGTACAGCCGCCCCCGGTAGTTGGCGACGGGGCTGTTGGTGAAGCGGTTCATCCGCACGAAGCGGTGCAGGTAGCGCCAGAGCTCGTCGTTGTTCGTATGGAAGATGTGCGCGCCGTAGCAATGCACGTCGATGCCGTCCACCCGCTGCGTGTAGACGTTGCCGCCCACATGATCGCGCCTGTCCACGACCAGGCAGCGCTTTGCGCCGTCCGTCAGCTCCCGCGCCAGCGTTGCGCCGGTCAGCCCCGCGCCAACGATGAGGTAATCGAACGACATACGCCCTCCTTCGTTTTGGTTTACGGATGTACGCAGCCGGCCAGCGCCTCGGCCATATAGTCCAGCATCGCGTCGTTCATGCCGGGATATACGCCGAGCCAGAATGTGTTCTCCGTAATGAAATCGCTGACCGTCAAATCCCCTGCAACGCGGTAGGCGGCGCTCCCGCGCAGCGCGTCAAAGCAGGGATGGCGGATGATGTTGCCGCGCATGAACCGTTATTTTGTTCTTTTGCGTCTTGTATCAGGAAACAAGCCGAGGTCGGGAATGTCCAAGTGCTCATACGCCGCGTTGTTTCGGATGATCGCATAGCGTAGGCCGCTGGTTATGGAGCCCATAAGCGCCGTACATCTGGCCAACAGTTCCATCTCCGTCAGATAATCCAAAGCGGTTTGGTACATCGCCCCGGGCGTATACATTGGGTTGGGATTCTGCTCATTGTATACGGCGTCGTCCTTTCGCCGAACCCGGCGAAGCGTCACCAGTCGAGGCCCGAGCGCACTACGGAAATAGTTCACCGCATCTTCGCTTTCCGTAGCGAAAAAGACTGCGTCAATATCCCATGCCTCGCATCGCTTCAATACCGCCGCCAGCAGAGCGTCAATTTCCGGCTGGATGGGGTGTCCCGGCGCTTTTTGAGCGCTGCCCTTCGAATGCCAGGAAAAGCGGTAGTTTACGCCAAGGATTCTGGAAAAGCGCGCGAGGTTTTCCTGCCAGCTGCTTTCGACATGTGCCCGGGTTGCGGCGTTTAGCGGCACCGTTTCCGACAGCTTGTGCAGATGTCCGATGGTTCCCGGGTCCTTGTGCCGCGCGATGTCATAGCCCAGATTCCATTCGCTGATCCAGTTGCGCTGCGACAGGATGACATGCCTGCTTTCATAAGCCTCGGCAAGCGTATGGCCGCCGGGCTGTTCCCAGAAAAATTCCCACGGGTTGCGCGTTCCGTTTATCGGCTGTGCCGGCGTATTGTATACCGGATAGTTCAACTGATCGACCACCGGCAGATACCCGTGCTCGTAGGCATGGTGCAGATGCGACAGCACATAGGAATGATTCGCCAGAAGATTGAGAACGGGCCCGTTATGGAAACGGGAGGCGCTGTTGATGCAGCGAATCACATAAAACGTATCATCCGCATTGGCGGGGCCGAAGGATTTTCTTTTCTCCCGCTCCGTCAGGCCGTAGAGCACGTTTTTGGTGGCGATGACGGGTCTGAACGTCCGATACTGCCGGACGACCCTGCCGATGAGCTTCACCGCGCCGCCTCAATCGTTCCACACATGCCACGGCGCCGCCCCGTCTGCCACAGACGCTCCAGCTGTTCCTGCTACGTCTTGGTGTCCG
>URSN01000139.1 GCA_900550525.1 uncultured Eubacteriales bacterium | reverse complement strand
CGGCGCTGCCGCGCCGGGCGTCTGCCCCTCGCCGGTCTGCGCGCAGCCGGCGCAGGCGCACAGCGCGAGCGCCAGCGCGGCAAGCCATGCCGTCCATCTTCTTTTCATGTCGTGTCCCCCTCCCGTATCGGTCGCTCTGCCGCGCGCGGGCGCGGCCCGGCGGCGGCTGTGTCGATGATTGCCGATGAGTCATTATAGAACAAAATGATGAAGATTGGGAGAAATTGCAATGAACATTCCGTGAACGTCTTCCATTTTTTTGTAATCGTTTTATGTAAATGGGCGCCCCTGGGCGGAGGGGCGGCATACGGCCAAACCCATCCGGGATACGGGGATTTTTGTCCCGTCCCGTTGCTGCCGCGCCGCAGGGCGGCGTTTCCGGCGCTGCCCGGGGGCATCTTCGCGCCCCGCCGCTACCGCACGCGCGTGGCGGCGCCGCGGTCCATCGCGTAGACCTCGTCGCACAGCAGGTCGATGTCCTCCCGGTTGTGGCTGGCGATGAGCAGCGTCTTGCCCCGCTCCTTCAGGCGCAGGAACAGCGCGCGCATGTCCTCCACGCCGCGGTTGTCCAGCCCGTTCATCGGCTCGTCGAGCAGCAGGACGTCCGGGTCCTCCATGATCGCCTGCGCGATGCCCAGCCGCTGCCGCATCCCGAGCGAGTATTTGCCCACGCTCTTGCGGCTGTGCGGGTCGAGCCCGACGAGGCGGATGCTCTCGCGCACGCGCTCCCTGTCCGCCCTGCCGCGGATGGAGGCGAGCATCCAGAGGTTGCGGAACGCGTCGTAGCCGGGCAGGAACCCCGGCGCCTCGATGATCATGCCCACGTGCGCGAGCGAGCGGCTGTCCACCGTGGCGCTGAGGTCTCGTAGGCGCCCTGCCTTGCTTTGCATTTGCCCGAGTTTGCACGAGAGCTGCTCCGTTTTGCCTTAGCCGTTGCGTCCGTCGATGCCGTAGATCCGCCCCCGCTCAAACGTGAAGCTGACGTCGTTGACCGCCGTTTCGCTGCCGAAGCGCTTGGTGAGGCGCTCCACCTCGATCACCGGTTGCGGCATGGAATCACTCCTTTCTAAATCGACCGCCGTGCGGACAGGTTCTTCCCGCGCACGGACAGCAGCGCCGCCGCCAGCAGCAGCGCCAACATGCCCGCCAGCACGCCGGCGGCGTACTGCGGCGTGAAGTCGCTGCCGTTGAAATAGGCGATGTTCGACAGCGAGGCCGGGAAGTACCGGTACAGCCGCGGGTTGAGGAAATTGTTGATGAAATAGTTGAACATCACGAGCCCGCAGCAGGCGATGGCCCCGGCCGAGCGCCCCACGCACAGGTTCAGCACGAACATGACCATCCCCAGCAGGCTGACCATCATCCAGTTGAGCAGCAGGCTCAGCCCCATGGCCGCGGGCGGCGTGAAGCCGTAGAGCACGCTCTGATAGAACGTGATCGACAGGCCGTATGCGCCCGCCGCGTCCGTCAGCGCCAGCGTGCCGATGGCCTTGCCCCAGCTCTGCGTCCATTCCAGCCGGTCCAAAAACGGCAGCACCGTCAGCGCCGCAAGGTAGAGCACGAACACGGCGGCGGCCAGCAGGATGTACAACACCTGCCCGGCGGCCCAGACGCCGCGCCCGGCGCGCACGATGACGTACGGGGCGGACTCGTCCAGAAACGGCGCGTCGCACAGCAGGAACGCAGCGCACAGCAGCATCGTCGCCTGCTTGTACAGGTCCGTGCACCAGAACGGGAACAGCCAGGGGGCCATGGGCACGCCGGTATCCCGCAGGAACGCGCGGATGGGCAGCGCGCGCGAGACCACCGTGACCGCAAGGAAGCCCAGCACGAACGCAAAGCGCGGGTTGCCCGCCCATTTGCAAAAATTGCGCGCGGCCAGGCGGCAGGCAATCCTCCCCTCAGCCATGGCGCAGCCTCCTTTTGACCAGCAGCCGGTAGGCCGCGCCCGCCAGCGCCGCATACAGCAGGAACAGCCCGCAGGCGTGCAGGAGCGAGGCCTGCCATGAGCCAAGTTCGATCATGCTGTCGCTGAGATATCCGAGCCGCAGCGCGTCGGGCACATGCAGCAGGTTTCCAAGCGCGCTTTCCACCCGGGCGAGGAACAGCGGCGACGCCACGGTGATCAGCATATCCGGAACGATGGCCGAGCACGCCAGCGCCACGATGCTCCACATGCCGCCGAATACGGCCTTAATCGTGGCCTTGCAGAGCAGGTAGCGCACCGGCTGCTCGCCCAGCACCAGATCCGCGTACGCCCATGTCAGATAGCCGCCGCTTTCTTCTATCAGCGGATAGAACGCCGCCAGAGCGGCCAGATACAAACAGATGCCAAGGAACACCGCCAGCGCCGTGACGAAAAAGCACGCCGCCAGACGGCAGGCGCAGTAGCGCCCCTCCGTCGTCCTGACGAGGATGGCGTGCACATACCGCTCCCGCCAGTCGCTGCAAAAGCTCGTCGCGCAGCACAGCGCGGCGACGACCGGCAGGACGTCCAGCAGGCTGTTAAAGTTGTCCACCACGCCAAAGTAATAGGCAACGGAACCATTGGTCCAGCTGTTGAGCTGCATTTCGTTCAGCGTGCTGAGCAGGTACAGCAGCGCCGTCAGCCCCGCGCACAGCGGGAAGGTCCGGGCCGTCAGCGCGCGGGCGGCTTCCACGCGCAGATAGCGAAGCGTGGCGCTCATGCACCGATCACCTGCCCCGGAATCTGCTCGCCGGTGAACGCGTTGAAGTAGACGTACAGCGGGCCCGCCCCGCCCTGATCGCAGACGAACGTATAGGCGGGGACGATCTCATCCCCCAGCGGAAGGTAGCACAGGCCGATGCTGTCCACGGCGACCGGCTCGGAGAGGAGCACGATGTCGAAGGAGGCGTTGAGCCGCTCCATCGCCGCCTCGAGCGGCAGGATCGCCTCCGCCGGCGCTGCCAGCGTCTCGCCCGGCGCGACGCCAGCGACCTGCACATGCTCCAGCCCGTCCGCGGTGACGATCAGCGTCACGCCGCTGCCCGGCGAGCCGCTGTTCTCTTTGAGCGAATAAAAGTCGTAACGGTGCAGCGGCAGCCCGCCGATCTGCAGCGGCACGAAGATGAGGTAGGCGTCCTGTATGGCGTCCCGCCCGCCGTCCCCGGCCACGATCTGCTCCATCTCCGGGTCCTCGGCCGCCTCCCGGTCGAGCTGCGCGAGCAGCTCCTCGCGCGGCAGGGCGCCGACCTCCATCTCCCCGGCCATTTCGCCGAGCCCCAGCGCCTCCACGAATGCCTGCGCCATGCGCGCCGCCTCCGCCCGCGGCAGGGCGGGCAGGTCCGCGCCGGCGGTATAGCCGTCGGAATCGGACAGCAGGCGGTAGACCTCGCCCATTTTCGTCTCGTAGGAGAAGCTGCCGCTGCCCGCGTTCAGCGGCCAGAGCTTCGCGTTCTCGGGCTCGCCGTACAGCTTATAAAAGGATTGGTCGTTGAGGTTGTTCTTCGTCAGTTCCCCATAGGTCACCGGGAAATACGGCGCAAAGGCCGCCACGACGCCGTCCGGCCCCACGGGCAGGCCCTGCATGCGGTAGACCTGCGGCGCTTCGATGGCCGGCGGGATGTCCACCGCCGCATCGAAGCGGACGTTTGTATAGCTGTCGTCCGCGATGTGCGCGGGCACGGACGCGCTTTCCCCCGCGCCGTCCTGCGTGGCCGCGTTGGCGGTCGGCTCCGCCGCGCCGTCCTGCAAGGCCGCGTTGGCGGTCGGCTCCCCCGCGCCGGGCGTCTGCCCCGCGCCGGGCTGCGCGCAGCCGGCGCAGGCAGCTGCCAGCAGGCACAGCAGCAGCAATATTGCGATGGGTCTCATGAAATTCCCCCTCCTCCTTTTCTGTCGTGTCACGCTCATTCTGCTCCGGTCGGGCAGGCCCGGCCGGAGCAGCCGGTTTCAAGTCCTTCGGCGGTGCTGTGGGCGGGGCGGGGGGGGCCGGGCCCCCGGCCCCCCCCTCCGCGAGCAGGAGGGTAGCCCCAGCCCGTGAGGCGGGACGGGGCGGGGGGCAGCCCCAGCGCCAGCGG
>URSN01000138.1 GCA_900550525.1 uncultured Eubacteriales bacterium | reverse complement strand
TGGACGGCGCCGCCTATGTCACCGTGCCCGCCTTCAGCGTTGTGACCGCGACCACGCTGGACACCACGCCCGAGCGCTTCCCCACTGAGGACGGCAGCGGCGACTACATCCAGACCGAGAAGCGTACCGTGCTGGATACCGACTACACCGGAAAAAACCAGAACACCACCGACGACTACCACAACGCGGATAACTTTGAGAATCCCAACGAGGAAGACGTAACGGAGTACAATGCCACCACCGGCAAGGTGACCACCGAGAACTATCTGGTTTCCCGCGGCAATGAGCCCCGCTATATGCTGGACACCCACGGCGCGTGGATCGTTGAGAACGGCCAGCTCAAGCAGGAGAATGACTCCAGCGTGAACCAGTGGAATGGCGGCGACCCTGCGACCATCGTCGGCGACTGGCGCGGGATGGATTACAGCGCCTCGATTGACGTGACCCTGCCGGGCGCAGAGGCTAGCCGCTACGAGCGCCTGACTATCCGTGCCCAGACCGGCATGAACTGGAACAACAGCGGCTACACGCTGGAAATTTACGGCGCAGGCAGCTGGAAGCTGTACCGTATCGGTACGCAGATTGCCAGCGGCACCGTCACCAAGAATGCTGAGGGCAAGTACAACCTGAAGCTCGTCGGCCTGGGCGACACCGTGTATGCCTACATCGATGGCAACAAGGTCACCAGCTATACCGATGCCAACCCGATGCTCTCGGGCCGTGTGAAGATCAGCTCCACCTGGACGCAGGTCTATGCAGATAACCTCGAGATCAAGACCGTCAAGGGCGGCATCCCGTATGCTACCGCCATGATCGACGGCCAGGACGACGGCGTTGCCTACAACGGCACCTGGGCCATCAACAACCCGGGCGGTGGCAGTGCTGACAACTGGTACCGCACTATGTCCGTCTCCAGCACTGCGGGCTCCTCCTTCACCTTCACGGTGGACGGCAGCGGCTTTGCAATTATGGGCGGCAACGACGGCTCCGCTGTCATCGACGTCTATGTTGACGGCGAGCTGAAGGCAGAGAACGCCTCCACCAAGGCAGCCCCGACCCGCGGCGAAGCCTATATTATGTCTGCCCTGACTGCCGGTAAGCACACGATCAAGATCGTGCTGAAGTCCGGCACCCTGAACGTCGACGCCCTGAACACCATCGGCGAGCGTCTGGCAGGTGCGGACGGCGCTGTGACCGAGATTCTGACCGAGCTGCCCTCGCTGTTGTACTACGTGACCGGCAGCGGCGTGGGCGACCTGCCCGCGGAGGCCCGCGGCGATCTCGTCGAACACCATGGTGTCGATGCCGTCGCCGTCGGAGAACACGCACTTGAGCGCGAGCATCACGCGCGAGAGCTCGCCGCCGGAGGCCACGCGCGAGAGCGGCTTGAGCGGCTCGCCCCGGTTGGCGGAGAACAGGAACTCCACCCCGTCCACGCCGCGCGCGGAGGGCGCCTCGCCGTCAAGGCGCGAAAACTGCACGCCAAAGCGCGCGTGCGGCATGCCGAGGACGGCAAGCTCGGCGCTCAGGCGCGCGGACAACTGCTCCGCCGCGCCGCGCCGGATGTCGGAGAGCCGGCCGGCCAGCCCGTCATAGGCCGCCAGCGCCTCGCCGTACGCCTCCGTCAGCGCTTCGCGGCGCTGCGCGGCGTTTTGCAGCGCGTCGTACTCGTCGCCAATGGACGCGCGGTAGCGCAGGATCTCGTCGATGTCCGCGCCGTATTTGCGCTTGAGGGCCGCGATGGTCTCCAGCCTGTCCTCGATCTGTTCGAGCGCGCCCGGGTCAAAGCTGAACGCGGCGCGCAGGTCGCGCAGCGCGTAGGAGATGTCCTCGATGGCGTAATACCCGTCGCGCAGCCGGTCGGAAAGCTCCGCATACTCGCCGCTGTACTGCGCCACGCCCGCCATGGCGCGCATGGCCGCCGAAAGCGGGCCGAGCGCCCCCTCGTCCCCGGAGAGCGCCGCGGCGCTGCTCTCGAGCGCATCCAGGATCGCCTGCGCGTTTTGCAGCAGGCGGCGCTGCTCGTGAAGCGGCTCCTCCTCGCCGCTTTTGAGCTGCGCGGCGTCGATCTCCTTCATCTGGTAGGCCAGCAGATCCAGCCGATGCGCGCGCTCGCGCTCGTCCATATCCGCCTCGCGCAGCGCCCGCCGCGCCTCGTGCGCGGCGGCGTATCGCTCGCCGAGCGCGGCGAGCAGCGGCTCCGTCTGCGCGGCGGCAAAGCGGTCCAGCAGCGCCAGGTGGCGGCGCACGTCCAGCAGCGACTGATGCTCGTGCTGGCCGTGGATGTCCACGAGCTGATCGCCCACCTGCTTGAGCGCCGCGGCGGAGATGAGCGTGCCGTTGACGCGGCATACGCTGCGGCCCGTGCTGAACAGCTCGCGCGAGAGGACGATCTCGCCGTCCTCCGCCGCAAGCGCGAGCTCCTCGAGCACGCGGTGCACGGGCGCGTCCGGCTCGAGCGCGAACGCGGCCTCCACGGCCGCCTTCTGCGCGCCGGTGCGGATGAGCTCGCGGCTGGCGCGCTCGCCAAGCACGAAATTGAGCGCCTCGATGATGATGGATTTGCCCGCGCCCGTCTCGCCCGTGAGGACGGTGAACCCATCCTCGAGCGAGACCGTCAGCCGGTCGATCAACGCGATATCCCTGATCCTGAGCGTCCGTAGCATCGGCCCTGCCCCGCTATTTCATCATTTTCTGGAATTTGCGCACGACCTCCTGCGCCGCGCGCTCGTCATGGATGGCGATGAACACGGTGTTGTCCCCCGCGATGGTGCCGAGGATCTCCGGCCAGCGCAGCGAATCGATGGCCTCGCCTGCGGCGGACGCGCTGCCGGTGATCGTCTTGACCACGATCAGGTGGCCGGCGGAGGCGACCGAGAGGACGCAGTTTTCAAACATCTGGATGAAGCGCTCCTGCAGGTCCGCCTCCGCGCGCTCGGCCGTCGCATACTTGTAGCGGCCCTCGGGCGTGAGCACCTTGATCAGGCGCAGCTCCTTGATGTCGCGCGAGACGGTGGCCTGCGTGACGGAAAAGCCGTACTCGCGCAGCGCGCGCGCCAGCTCCTCCTGCGTTTCGATGTTCTGTGCGGCGATCATCTTCACGATGACCTCGTGCCGCTTGGATTTCACCGCCATACCGATCCCCCTGTCTACCGTGTGTTTTATGATAGTTTTTCCCGGATCAGCCGGAACAGATCGCTCTTTTCAAACCGAAGGAAGCTGCATGTGCGCTCCGCGCCCGTGACAAGCAGCACGTCGCCGCGGCGCACCTCGCTCACGCGCGTGCCGTCGGCCAGGATGACCCCGCTGTCGGCGGCGCAGAAGCGGATCTGCGCGCCCGGCGCCGTCACGATGGGCCGGAAGTGCAGCGTGTGCGGGCATACGGGCGTCACGGCGATGGCGTCGAGCCCGCTGGCCAGGATCGGCCCGCCCGCCGAAAGCGTATACGCGGTGGAGCCGGTCGGCGTGGCGGCGATCACCCCGTCGCAAAAGACCGTGCCCACGGGCGTGCCGTCGATGTCGATGGCGATCTGCGCCACGCCTGAGAGCGATTCGCGCGATACCAGCACATCGTTGAGGCAGTAAAACGGCTCGCCGCCGTTGAGCGAGCAGCGCAGCATCATGCGCCGCTCGATGAGATAGTCGCCCGCGCGCAGCCGCTCAAGCGCGGCCGGGAACATGGTGCGCGACAGCTCCGAAAGAAAGCCGATCCGCCCGAGGTTGATGCCGAGCAGGGGCACGCCGCACGCCGCGGCCGCCGCCGCAAAGCGCAGCAGCGAACCGTCGCCGCCCGCCACGACCAGCGCGTCGAGCGCGCCGCAGCCGGCGAGCGCCGCCGCGTCCTCCACCAGCGCGCAGCAGACGCCCTGCGCCGCGCAGCAGCGCATCAGCTCGTCCCGCGTGTCGATGGCCCCGTCCTTTTTGGGATTTGCAGCAAACCCGATCCGCATGTCCGGCGGTCCGTTCCTTTCCTGTCGATCAACCGACCCATAAAATCAGAATACCGAGCCGCGAGGCCCATGAACAGCGGAAAAACCGACC
>URSN01000137.1 GCA_900550525.1 uncultured Eubacteriales bacterium | reverse complement strand
CGTCTGGTACGCGCCGCCCGTGCTGGAGCGCGGCGAGGTGGCTCACGGCCGCGGCGGGAGCGGCGCACCGGGGCGCTAGCGCGGCGAGGTGCGCGGACTGGCCGGATTCGTCCCGCACGAGGCTGAGGCTGTATTCCTGCGCGCCGAGCTCGAGCGAGCGGCGCAGCAGCAGATAGCGCGCGCCGCCGACGCGCACGGCCCGGTACCGCTCCGCCCCGTCCGGCGTGAGGGCATGGCCGCGCTCGAGCAGCGGCTCCGGCGCAAAGCCGGCGTTGTTGGAGAGATATTCCGTCCCCAGCAGCAGCGTATATTCCTGCGAGCCGGGCGTGGAGCGGAACGCGTACAGGACGCGGCTGCGCCGCACGAGCGGGCTCTCCCCCGCCTCTTCGCGGCACGCGGCGCGCATGGCCGTGCAGAAGCGCTCCATGTCCGCGCGCGCCTCCTCCAGCGCGGCGGCGGACGCATCCGCCCACGCAAAGCGCAGCACCAGCGCACAGCAGGCGGCCACCGCCGCCATGACCAGCCGCACCGCGCAGAGGGACTGCCGCGTCCTGAGCTTCATCGTCTGTCCTCCAGTCGGTAGCCGACCTTCGTCACGGCGACGATGCCGCCGCCCAGCTCGAGCTTTTAGCGCAGCATGGCGATGTGCGTATCCACCGTGCGCGCGCCCAGATAGTCCATGCCCCAGATCTCGTTGAGCAGCCGCTCGCGCGAGAGCGTGCAGTTTTTGAACCGCACGAGCATGGCGAGCAGGTCGAACTCCAGCGGCTGCAGCGCGACGGGCGCGCCGCCCTTTGTGACGATGCGGTTTTCGGTATCGATCTCGATATCCCGGTAGCGGAGCGTCCGGCCGCGCCTGCCGGTGCGGCTGAGGATCTTCTCCATGCGCACGAGCAGCTCGATCATCTCAAACGGCTTGACGAGGTAGTCCTCCGCGCCCAGGCGCAGCCCGTGCACGCGCGAGGGCACGTCCGCCTTCGCCGAGAGGTAGAGCACGGGGATGCCGTATGCCCGCAGCGGCTCCATGAGCTGGAAGCCGTCCAGCCCCGGCAGCATGACGTCCAGCAGCGCGAGGTCGTAGGCGTGGTCGTCCCGCAGGTGCTCCGCCGCGGCGCGCCCGTCGTCAAGGGTCGTGTGCTCGTAGCCGGAGAGCTCCAGATGGACGCCCACGGCCTCCGCGATGTACGGGTCGTCCTCCACGATGAGTATCCTGTCCCCTGTCAAGCGCCCTCCTGTAGTGCGACGGTCTGCCATAATTTTATCACAAACCGGGCGGCGGGAGGCGGGCGCGGATGTTATCGTTTTGTTATCGTTTTGCACAGGCCGCCGGAGGGGGGCGATCGGCCCGCGGCCGTCAGGCCCAGCGGTTGATGTAGCTGCCGTCGAGCGCGTTGATCAGCAGCGCGCAGGGGGCGGCCCCCACCCGCTGGTCCATCTCGGTCGTCAACAGGATCACCCACGCGGGCGCGAGGAACGCCTCGTCCGTCCGGTTCGGCGTCCGCAGCAGCGCGGCGCCGAGCGCCATGTGCTGCAGCAGGACGTCCCCGTGCGGGTCCGCCTCCTCGTCGTAGACCGGCAGCGCCAGGTGCAGCAGGTCGCGCACGTGCTGCTGCACCTGATCAAACGGCAGCAGCGCCGCGTTTTCGTTGGCCGTGTTGACGATCTCCTTGGGATCGTCCCACGCGAACGACAGGACGCCGTCCTCCGTGACGAAGATCGCGGCGCGCTCCTGCTGCCATCCCAGGGCGTACTGCGGGTTCGCCTCCTCGGTCAGAAACTCCAGCAGATAGAAATCCGAATACGGCTCGTAATCGCAGGGGATCGTGCCGCCGGGGGCGGGCACATAGGTGAGCAGATATCCCTCGCCCAGCGGCTCATAGGGATAGTCCCCCTTGTTGTCGAGCATGCGCGCCCGCTCGGCGTTCGAGAGCGCGAGATGGTCCAGCCCAAGCTGCGCCAGCAGCGCCTCCCCGGCGGCGACCGCCTCCTCCTCGCTGATGACGACGTGCTCCAGCGCGTGCGGCTCCTCGCCGATATATCCGCCGTTTTGCAGCAGCCAGCTCTCCAGCTGCACGTTTCCCTCCCGGCAGCGCTGGAACAGGAGATGGCCGCCGCGCCACGTCAGATAGCCCGCGCGGCCATCCGCGCCGCGCACATAGCGGAAGGAAAGGGCGTCCCCCAGCGTTCCGGCGTCCAGCGGCACATAGGTCTCCTCCCGTGCCGCGGCCTCTGCCAGCAGCGCCTTGAGGCGGTCGATCTCCTCCTGCTGTCCCTCGTAGGGGAGGAACTGGACCTCTCCCGTGCTATCGTTCCAGTGCACCTGGCCGCGCTGCACAAAGCGCAGGTCCGCCAAGATATCGTCATAGCCGTATTCCTGCTCGCGCAGCTGCGCCGGCCCGCCCAGCAGCGCCTCCGCCGCCGCGATGCACTGCTGCGCGTCGATGTTCCGCCGCTGCACCGTCAGCACCGGGTATTCGCTGGCGTCCGCCACCTCGACCGGCATGTCGATGCGCACGGTCTGCCCGCGCACCTCGAACGTCTCCTGCCAGCGCTGCGGCGCTTCGTACCGCGCCGCGGGCGCGGGCGTGGCGGCGATCGCCTCCTCCAGCGCCCCGTCCAGCCGGTCGAACACAAACCCCTCCTCCGGCGTCGGCTGGCAGGCTGAAAGCAAAGCAAGCAGCAGTGCGAGAAACGACGCCATATGAACGTGCAATTTTCGGTACATTGGTCCATTCCTCCCGTCGCTAATCGTTCTCCGCCCTTTGCGCTGTATCCGGCGTATCCCGACCGTTTGTGCGCATATCGCAGGAAAGCTATGAAGCAGTCGGCGCCAGCGCCATAAGCTGCAGTGGGTCTACGCGGCTGCCGTCAATCGCGCTGACAGCGATCACCGTCTGCATGGTGACGCCAGAGCTGTCCGTGTTCGCATACCGCACGATCCAGCACGGCAGCAGCAAGCCGTCTTCCTGCGAATCCTTCTCCCGGCAGAGCACGTTTGCCAGCACGATCTGCGTGACCTCGACGGTAGTCTCCACATCTTCAGGCAGCCATGAAAGACCGTAGCGGATGAGGTCGCGCACACGCGCCTGTATCTTTTCAAACGGCAGCAGCGCCACGTTCTCGTTTACCGTCTCCGTCACTGTCACGGGGTCCGTCCACCAGATGCTCTGCACGCCCTGCGCATCGACGTAGACTTCCGCCCGCTCCGGCGGCCATGGCGGGGCGTACTCGCTCGGCTCATATTGCAGCAGCCCAACGGCAGTCTCCTTTGCGACGTCTACAGGGATGCTGCCGCCATCGCTGCGCGCAAAGGAGACGATATACCCCGTGCTCAGAATATCTTCCTGATATTGGCTGCAAATCCGCCCCTTCTCTATGCGCGCCACGCCAAGATGCTCTGCGCCAAGCGCCGCCAATGCGGCTTGCGCCCGCGCTGCGGCGGCTTCCTCATCGACCGATACAGCCCCGATGGTTGTCCCCGGCGGCTCCTCAAAACGTGCAAAGCCAAGCTGCACGTCCGACTCCGGCTGCAATCGCGCGTCCCCATAGGTCAGTGCGAAATACCCGTTTTCAGACATCCCGACCGACCAATGGACGCCATCGGGCAATACATAGGTGTAACGAAAAAGGTCTGCGGAGAGATCGACCGCCTCAGGGGAAAGCATCTCGATCTGCTCTGCCTGCAGCAGCGCCGCCTGCAGTTCGGCGATCCGCTCCTCTTCGTCCGCATATGGGCGATACACGATATTGCCATTCCCGTCGAGATCCCACGGTTCGCCGCGCAGCACGGCCTCGATCTGTGCCTGTACCTGCTCCACGGTCTCCGCCGTTTCATATGCAGCTTCCGGTGCAGCCGGCAGGCTTTGCAGAAACGATTGGAGCACATCCGTGTCGAATGAGCGCCGCCTGACACGATATACCTCATGGGCAGAATTCGCCGGCATGGAAACCTCCGCGTCGAACCGACAGATGACGCCGTCTACTTCCATCGTCTCCTGCCAGACCGATGGAACCTGATACGGCTGCGCGGGCGGCGCCGTCGCCGCGATGGCCGCCTCCAGCGCCCCGTCCCCCCTGTTCACCACCACGTCCTCCTCCGGCGTC
>URSN01000136.1 GCA_900550525.1 uncultured Eubacteriales bacterium | reverse complement strand
CGGCCGCCAGGCACCTCCCGAAACGCCCGGGAACCCTGGCTCCTCTGAAAACCGGCCCAGGGGCTCCGCGGATCGCTCAGGCCATGCCAAAAGCAGGGGATGCCCGGCCTCCGGGCATTGGATTCAGACGCGCCCTGCCCTACCGTTTCCAACATATCCGGACGCTCCTTCCCGGCGATAGCGGATTCTGCCCGCCCGCCGCGCCGGGGTCCGTCCGCCTGCAAGCCGCTTTGCCGCGCCCGCCGGTTCTCCAACGGACCGCGCGCCGCTTGCCGCGCCGGGGTCCGTCCGCGCCCGTTCCTATGGCAGTATAGCAGTATATATATTAGGATATGATTGGGTGATCCGGCCGCGGCCGGGCGCAGCGCTTCTCCGCCATCCGGCGGCGGATCAGGCGCGTGCGCGCTCCGTTTCCAGCGCAAAGAGGATGCGGGCCGCCGCGTCCGCTTCGCCGCTGCAGCGAGCCAGCTGCGCGGGCCGCTCGCGCGTGGGCGGACCGTGGGCGAGCGAGAGCAGCGCGCGCTCCGCCTGCGCGCGCGCCGCGGGCGAACGGGTCGCGCACAGCGCCAGCAGCAGCGCCCGCTGCACCGCGGGCTCCGGCGGACAGTCCGTGCCGCCGCGCCGGGCCATAGCGCGCAGGCGGTTGACGGCGTGCTGGCCGCAGTCATGGGAGGCGGGCGGCAGCACGGCGCATACGTGCCGCACGGCGGCGCTGTAAAACGCGTCCGTCAGGTCGAGCAGCAGCCAGCCGCGCTGCGCGCGCACGCCGCGCACCGGCGGCGCGCCGAACACGGCCGGGAACGCCGCGGCGCGCACGCTGCTCAGGCGCACGCACAGCGCGGCCGCGTCAAGGCCGCGCGCGATGGCCACCGCACAGCTGGCGGCCGCGTCCCGCGCGGGGATATGGATGGCGGTGGACGGCAGCGCTTCCCCGAGCACCCGGCCGACCCCGTCCGCCAGCGCCCGGCTCAGCGGCGCGTAAAACAGATCCTCCATACTGCCATTGTACCCGAACCGCGCGCCCTGCGCAACCCGCCGCCGCGCACCGCCCCCGCGCGCCCGTCGGATTCCTGTCTGCCCGCCCGGACGTGCGCGCTATCCGCGCCCGCGGCGTTCTGTCCGCCGCATCCGCCCGTTCCGTTCCTGCCCGGCCCGCGGCGTTTCTTAAGATTGTATTAAATTCAAAATACACCTTGACGGGAACGGGGCGGGATGCTAAAATTGTACCGTCATCATAATACAGAAAGGAGCGTTGGCATGGTGATACGGTTCACGTCAGACAGGCCCATCTATCTGCAATTTGCGCAGCACGTGGCCGAGGACGTCCTCTCCGGCCTGTACGGCCCGGGCGAACGCCTGCCGAGCGTGCGGGAGTTCGCGGAACGGTATGCGGTCAACCCCAACACGATCCAGCGCGCGCTGTGCGAGCTGGACGCGCAGGGGCTGGTCCATGCCGCGCGCGGCAGCGGCTGGTATGTGACGGAGGAGCCCGCGCACATCGAGCACGCGCGGCAGCAGGAGGCGCGCGCCTTAGCGGAGCGCTATCTTGCGGATATGCGGCGGCTGGGCTTTGCGCCCGCAGAAGCGGCGCGGCAGCTGCCTGACGCGGCGCAGGCCGGGACGCCGGAAGGGGAGACGGCCGGGGCGCCGGAAGAGGAAAAGGAGGGAAAGGCGAATGGAAGCGATACTGACCTGTGAGCATCTGTGCAAGCAGTATGGCGCGACGCGCGCGCTGAGCGATGTGAGCATCGGCCTGCCGCGCGGCAGGATCATCGGCCTGCTGGGGCCAAACGGCAGCGGCAAGACGACGCTGCTCAAGCTCCTGGCGGGGCTGCTCGTGCCCACGTCGGGGAGCGTGCGCGTGGCGGGCCTGCCGGTGGGGCGGGAGACGAAGGCGCTCGTCTCGTTCCTGCCGGAGCGCACGTATCTGTCGCCGGGGATGCGGGTGACGGAATGTCTCGACTATTTCTGCGATTTCTATGCGGATTTTGACCGCGCCCGCGCCGAGCAGATGCTCGCCTCGCTGCAGGTGCCGCTGGACGCGCGCATGCGCACGCTGTCCAAGGGCACGCGCGAGAAGGTGCAGCTGGTGCTGGTGATGGCGCGCCGCGCCGCGCTCTACCTGCTCGACGAGCCGATCGGCGGCGTGGACCCGGCCGCGCGGGACTTCATCCTCAGCACGATCGTGAGCAACTTCCACGAGGATGCGACGGTGCTGATCTCCACGCACCTGATCTACGACGTGGAGAAGGTGCTCGACGAGGTCGTCTTTTTGCAGAACGGGCAGATCGTGCTCTACAATTCGGTGGATAACGTCCGTCAGGAGCAGGGCAAATCCATCGACGAGCTGTTCCGGGAGGTGTTCAGATGTTAGGCAAGCTGTTCAGGCATGACATGCGCGCGCTGTCAAAGACGCTGCGCTGGGTGGTGCTGGGGGTCGTGGCGCTGGCGCTGCTGGCCTCGCTCGTGACGGCCATCGAGCTGCGCATGAGCGTCAACAACTATGCGGATTTCCTGCAAAACACGCAGCTGTACGCCATGTTCGGCATGACGCAGATGCTCACGGTCATCGGCGTGGCGGCGTCCGGACTGCTGGCGCTGTTCTTCATCTGCCGCCATTTCTACCGCAACCTCTTTTGCGACGAGGGGTACCTGACGCATACGCTCCCGGTCAGCCCGGCGGCGCTGCTCGGCTCCAAGCTGCTCGCGGGGCAGGTGTGGATGCTGCTGAGCTCGCTGAGCATCGTGCTGGCGCTCGCGCTGTTCCTGCTGCTGGGCACGTCGGCCGAGACGCTGTTCAACACGGAGCTGTTCCGGGAGATGTTCCGCGCCCTGACCGCCGAACCGCTGCCAAAAGGCGTGGGCGGCCTGCTGCTGCAGCTGCTGCTGTACGCGCTTGCGGCGTCCGTCGCCGGGATGCTGCAGCTGTACATGGCGCTGACCATCGGCTGCGCCATCGGCCGCAAGCACCGCGTGGCCATCGCGGTGTGCGTGTACATCGGCCTCGCGTTCGCGGTGAGCATGCTCAGCGCCGCGTTCAGCCTGCCGGTGCTCATCAGCCAGCTCTTTGCCGGCATGGCGGACGGCAACATGGGGCCGGAGTTGACGGAGCAGCTCGTGCTCAGCACGTTCGGCAGGGCGCTGTGGGTGCAGATCGGCGTCTATGCGGCGCTGGCGGCTGGCTACTTCTTCCTCGCCGAGCACCTCATGCGCAGGAAGCTGAACCTGCAATGACCTGACCGCGCTCCGCTGCGCCTTCCCGGCGCGGCGGAGCGCCCTGAAACGGAGGACGCATGGAACAACAGGGGTTTCGCCCGATGCGCCGCAAGGCGCAGGCGCTGAGCGCGGCGGAATGTGAGGCGGCGCTGCGGCGCGGCACGTCCGGCGTGCTCGCGCTGCACGGGGACGGCGGCTATCCGTATGCCGTGCCGCTGAGCTATGCATACGAAAACGGACGGCTCTATTTCCACTGCGCAGGGAGCGGCCACAAGCTGGACGCGATCCGGCGCGACGGGCGCGCCTCCTTCTGCGTGATCGACGCGGACGAGGTCGCGCCCGAGGCGTACACGACCCTCTACCGCAGCGTGATCGTCTTTGGCCGCGTGCGCGTGCTGGAGGACGAGCGGGAAAAGCGCGCGGCCATCGAGCGGCTGGCCCGGCGCTATGCGCCCGACGACACCGCGGCCGGGCGCGCGGCCGCCATCGCGCGGGAGTGGGACGCGCTGTGCCTGCTGGAGCTTTGCGCCGCGCACATGAGCGGCAAGGAGGCCATCGAACTCGTCCGCGCCCGGCGCGCGCCGTGAACCGGCCCGCGTGCGGCGCGCCGGCGGGGATCGGCCGGCGGATCGGCGGGCATGGACGGCAAAGACGCTGACGATGGAGCGCGCAGGCCGCCGCTGAGGGAGCGTCGGGCCGCCGGCGCGCCGAGACGCGCGGATGGAGGAAACGAAAGCGGGGCGCCGCCGGCCAAACCCCAGCGGCGCCCCGCCGCGTACGGCCCCCGCCCAGGGGGGTGGGGCGGGGGGCAGGCAGCGCCGGGGCCAACCTGCTGGGCACTTACATGATTCGCCCGGTGGGGTACCACCTGGTGGAGGGGGACCGGCAGGCCCTGGTGCAGGGCGTGACCCTCACCGCCTGCATCTACGCCCT
>URSN01000135.1 GCA_900550525.1 uncultured Eubacteriales bacterium | reverse complement strand
GCGCGGACGACCGAAGGATGAATGTGCACGCCGTCCGCGATCAGCTCGACCGCGACGTTTTCGCTGTCAAAGGCCGCGCCGATGACGCCCGGAGCGCGATGGGAGCACGGCGGCATGGCGTTGTACAAGAGCGTGACCTGCCGCGCGCCGCGGCGGAGGGGCGGCCGCGCTCGTGGCGCGCCAGGGCGTCATCCATCAGGCGGCGGACGAGGCGGCGCTGCGGCGGCGGTTTGCGCGCTGGGGCCGGGACGGGACGGCCCGGCAGCTCGCGCTGTGCGGGGCGCTCGCCTCCGCCGGCGGCGGCGCTGCGGCGGCGGAGGCCTGCGCGCGGGCGCGGGCGCTGTTTGAACGCATGTGCGGCGACGGCACGCCGTTCTCGCTCGGCGAGCTGCGCGTGGACGGCGCGCAGCTCATGCGCGCGCTCGGCATCGGCCCGGGAGCGCGCGTGGGGGCGCTGCTGGACGCGCTGTGGGACCACTGCGCGCTCCGCCCGGCGGACAACGCGCCGGAGCGGCTGCTCGCCCTCGCGCGCCGGCTGCACGGGCAATGGCCGCGGCGCTGAGGCCGCAACGGCCGGCAGCAAAACCGCGCCGCCCCATCGGGGCGGCGCGGCGCCGTATTTCCTGTCCCCGCCGCGCGCTCGTGCGGGCGCGCCTTCCGGCGGCAGCATCTGTGGCAGCATCTTCTGAAAGCGCCTGCGGCCCGCCCATGCGGGCGCGCCGCCCTTGCCGCGCGGTCAGCGCCGGATGAAGCGCGCGAGAAATTCGCGCGTGCGCGGGTTCTCCGGCGCTTCAAAGATCCGCTGCGGCCCGCCCTCCTCGGCGATGACGCCGCCGTCCATGAAGGCCACGTGCGTGCTGACGTCGCGGGCGAAGGCCATCTCGTGCGTGACGATGAGCATGGTCAGCCCCTCCGCCGCGAGCGCGCGCATGACGGCGAGCACCTCGCCCACCATCTGCGGGTCGAGCGCGCTGGTCGGCTCGTCGAACAGCAGCACCTCCGGCTCCATGGCCAGCGCGCGCGCGATGGCCACGCGCTGCTGCTGCCCGCCGGAGAGCTGGCGCGGCCGCGCGTGGATGTAGGGCGCCATGCCGACCTTCTCCAGGTAGTGCATCGCGCGCTCGCGCGCCGCTTCGCGCGCGAGCCCCTGCACGCGCACCATGCCGGCCATGCAGTTCTCCAGCACGTTCATGTTGGCGAACAGGTTGAAGCTCTGGAACACCATGCCCACGCGCGCGCGGTAGGCCGGGGCGTTGAAGCCGCGGCGCAGCACGTCCTCGCCGTGGAAGAGCACGCGCCCCTCGTCCGGCCGCTCGAGCAGGTTGATGCAGCGCAGCAGCGTGCTCTTGCCGGAGCCGGACGCGCCGATGATGCACGTCACGTCGCCGCGCGCGACGGACAGGCTGACGTCCGTGAGCACGCGGTGGCTGCCGAAGGACTTGCCCACATGCTCCACCGAAAGGATCGTTTCCGCTTCCATGCCTATCGTCCCTCCCTTGCGTCGCCCCCGGCGCGCCGGCGCGGCGCGCGGTAGCTGTACAGGCCGCTGGTGTGCGCGAGCGTGTCGGTGGTGGCCAGGTCGTAGTTGGCGCTGCCGTCCATGCGGTTCTCCAGCAGGCGCAGCAGGCGCGAGCAGACGAACGTGAGCGCGAAATAGATCGCCATGGTGATGGTGAACGCCTCAAAGTACTTGTATTCCGCGCCGGCCACGCCGTTGGTGGTGAAGAACAGCTCCACCGTGCCGATGACCGACAGCACGCACGTATCCTTGATGTTGATGATGAGGTTGTTGCCGATCTGCGGCATGATGTTGCGCAGCGCCTGCGGCAGCACCACGTGCAGCATGGTCTGCACATGCGTCATGCCGATGGCCTTGGCCCCCTCGGTCTGCCCCGGATCGACGGAGAGCACGCCGCCGCGCACGGTCTCGGCCATGTACGCGCCGGTGTTGATCGAGACGATCACCAGCGCCGCCGGCAGCATCGGCAGGTAGATGCCCCACAGCATGGCCAGGCCGTAATAGATGAACATGGCCTGCACCATCATCGGCGTACCGCGGAACACCTCCACATACACGCCCAGCACAAAGCGCACCACGCGCATCACGGCGCAGCGCACCGGGTGCTCGCGCCGGTCGGCCGGGATGGTCTGCACGATGCCGACGGCAAAGCCGATCACGCAGCCCAGCGCCGTCGAGATCACGGCGATGAGCATGGTCATGCCCGCGCCGCGCAGGAACGACGGGCCGTACTCCGCCCAGAGCGCCGCCACGTTCAACCAGAAGGACTGTCCGTTTGCCATGCTGCCGGGGCCTCCTTTCCCTGGGCGCGCCTCAGCCCTCGCTCAGCGGCTGCACGGCGATCGCCTCGTCCATCATGCGGGCAAAATCGTCCGTGGTCAGCGTGGCGAGCGCCTCGTTGAGCCTGTCAAGCAGCGCCGTGTTCCCCTTCTGCACGGAGATGCCGATGTTGATCTCCTCGTCGGAGACGGCAAAGTCGTCCTCCGTGCCGGAGAAGTCGAGCAGCTTCATGTCCGGATAGGCCACGCAGGCGGCCATGGCCGTGGGCATGTCGGTCACGACCAGGTCGCACCGGCCGGAGTCGAGCGCGACGAGCATCGCCGGCGCGGATTCCATCGCGGGCAGGATGTCCGCGTTTTCGATCTGCGGCAGGCAGGTGTCGTACCACACGGTCGTCTGCTGCGAGGTGCAGGTCGCGCCCGCCAGGTCGGAGATGCCCGCCGCGTCCGCGTACGGCCCGTCCGCCATCACCAGCGAGACGATGGAGGCGTAGTAGTAGGGCGTGGTGAAGTCCACCTGCTCGAGGCGCTTGGCCGTGATCGACTGCCC
Source organism: uncultured Eubacteriales bacterium (assembly GCA_900550525.1). GTDB lineage: Bacteria > Bacillota > Clostridia > Christensenellales > CAG-138 > Aphodomorpha > Aphodomorpha intestinavium. Next base: position 1,349 of record URSN01000135.1, on the reverse strand, counting down.
GGCGATGGCGCAGTCCACCGTGCCGGACTGCACGGCCATGACGAGCGAATCCCAGTCGAGCCGGACGATCTCCAGCTCCATGCCCATCTGTTCGGCCAGGTACTTGGCCATCATCACGTCGTAGCCGTAGGCGTAGTCCGCGCTGTCCCTGATCGGCACGGCGCCGTTGCTTTCATCCGGCTGCGTCCAGTTGTAGGGCGCATAGCTGCACTCCATCGCCACGGTGAGCACGTTGTCGTCCCCGCCCGCATCCGTCGCGCAGCCCGCGGCCGTGCACGCGAGCAGCGCCGCGGCCAGCAGCGCGATCCATCTTCTGTTCCTCATGTCCCGTTCCTCCCTTATTTATTTGCCGTTTGAGAGGCTGCGGGCAAAAAAACGCCCGCCGCGTCAAACGAAAGCGACGCTGCGGGCAATGCCCCCGAATCCGGTTATGATAGCGCTCCACTTTCGTGACAGTGCGCCGGATGTTCTCCTGCGCCCCAGCCCGCGCCCCGTGGCAACGGATGCGCGCGCTTCGGCGGCGGCCCCTTTTGCGCGCGGCGGCTTGCCAGCCTCTGCCGCGCGGTACTCTTGACCTGCCGCGCCTCTACCATGTGCCGCGGCCTGCGCCGCGACCGGCTTGGAATGACAATAGCTTACTATATGATATACGATTTGTCAACGCCTTTTCCCGCGCTTTTCTCTGCGGCGCGGGGAAACACGCGCGCCCGCGATTGGCGCAGGGCGGGGCGCGCGCCGCAAATCAAAGCGCCGCTGCGGTTGGCAAATGAAACGCCGCGCGCGGACGGCGGGAGCGGCCCGCCCGGCGGCAAGGCGGCGGGAAACACGCGCGCCGCTCAGCCGAGCGGCGTCAGGCGGCACAGCAGCAGGTAGCGCGCGTTTTCAAACGTATAGGTGCACGTGGCCAGCGTCACCAGGCGGTCGCCCGGCAGCACCTCCACGGGCGAGGCAAAGTCCGAGCGGGCGCGCGCGCGCTCCACAAATGCGATAAACGCCGCCTCGTCCAAAAACGCCGTCCGAAAGCCCTCGCCGCCCGCCTCATCCGTATAGCCGGCCACGAGGTCGAGCCGGTAGTCCCCCGCCGGCGTGAGCAGGTACAGCCGCGGGTGCGCGGCGTAATACGCCCTGTCGCGGTAGTTCTCGAGGAACGCGAACATGGAGCCGTTTTTCATGTGGTGGCCGTGGATGACGGTATGGCGGTCGCTAAAATCCGGCGCGTTCGCCGCGTCCACAAACGGCGTGCCGCAGGCGTTTTTCGTGCCGTCGGGCAGAGGGCTGAGGTAATACGCGTTGCCCGCGCCCGCCATGACCGGGTAGTTGAGCGGCGTATCCGCGCCGTACAGCCACCC
>URSN01000134.1 GCA_900550525.1 uncultured Eubacteriales bacterium | reverse complement strand
AGGAGCTGATCCGCGTTGAGGTTCTGCGCTTCACGCTCCGGGTGCGGGAGGAGCTGCGCAGTGCCGAGGCGCAGGAGCATCTCCGGGAACTGCTAGCCCGGGGTTCCACCAAGCTGGAGGAGATCCTGCACGACTACCTGCAGGAAAAACTCCCGGAGCTGGCCGATCAGACGCTCCGTTCTCCGGAGTTATGGGAGATGATCCGCAACCAGATTCTGCCCGCCCTGCGGAAAGGAATCGGCAACTATCTGCGCGGCGAAGGGAAAGCGGTCCTCATCGCCCGGCTCAACCTGCCGCACCGGATTGAAGCCTCAGTCGCGGCGCAGGATGTCACCGAATTCCACCGGATGATCCTCGCGATTGCCGATGAACACCTTGTGGCGATTCAGGTGCTCGGCTACGTGCTCGGCGCCGTGGCGGGGGCGCTGCTGTACGTGCTGATCGGGCTGTGGCTCACGCCCGTGCGCGTGGCGGGCGACACGAAGGCCCCCGCGCTGGAGAACGACCAGGTCGTGCTGGTGGACCGGGCGGCGCGCTTTGTCAAGGCGCCCACGCGCGGCGACGTCATCCTCTTTGCCGACCCGCTCGGCACGGGCGACCTGATCAAGCGCGTCGTCGCGCTGCCGGGCGAGACGGTGGACATCAAGGCCGGGCGCGTCTATATCGACGGCTGCCCGCTCGACGAGAGCGCCTACCTCAACCTCGACGCGCCCGCGGGCGACATGGACCCCGTCACCGTGCCGGACGGCTGCGTGTTCGTGCTCGGCGACAACCGCGCCGAGGTGTACGACAGCCGCACCGAGGGCGTCGGCTGCATCCCCTATCAGGACATCCGCGGCGTGGTGCGCGTGCGCATCCTGCCCGCCAGCGCGCTCGCGCTCTATTTCTGACAGACGAAAGGACCTTTTCCCCCATGCCGGACACCCCCCTGCAGCAACGCTTCCCGCAGGCGACGCGCCTGACCATCCTCGGCACCGGCAACGCGATGGCCACGCGCTGCTACAACACCTGCTTTGCCCTCTGCCCGCCCGGCGGCGAAACGCTGCTGGTGGACGCCGGCGGCGGCAACGGCATCTTCCGCCAGATGGAGGCGGCCGGCCTCTCCTTTGCGCGCGTGAGCAGCGTGTTCCTCACCCACGGGCATACCGACCATGCGCTGGGCATGGTCTGGGTGCTGCGCAAGATCACCGCGCTCATGCGCGCCGGGCAGTACGAGGGCGACCTGCACGTCTACTGCCACAGCGACGGCGAGGCGCTGCTGCGCACCGTCTGCACGCTCATGCTGCCGGAGAAGTTTACCGCCCTGTTCGACGGGCGCGTGCGCTTCCACGCCGTTTCGGACGGGGAGACGGCGGCGCTGCCCGGCCTGGCGCTGACGTTTTTCGACATCCATTCCACAAAGCTGCGGCAGTTCGGCTTTGCCGCGCAGCTCCCCTCCGGCAGGCGGCTGACCTGCCTCGGGGACGAGCCGTTCCACCCCTCGTGCGAGCGGTATGCCGCCGGGTGCGACCTGCTCATGAGCGAGGCGTTCTGCCTCCATGCCGACAGCGAGCGCTTCCGCCCCTACGAAAAGCACCACAGCACCGCGCGCGACGCCGGGCGCGTCGCCGCGTCGCTCGGGGCAAAGGCGCTGCTGCTCTACCACACCGAGGACGAGACGCTCCCCACCCGGCGCGCGCGCTATGCGGCGGAGGCGGCGGAGGCGTTCCGCGGCCCCATCCTCGTGCCGGACGACCTCGACGAATACTGGCTCTGACGCCGCGCCCCGGGCCAACGGCGCGGGGAACGGGGAATCCCGGGCGAACGGCCGCCCCTTCCGGGGAACCCCTGGCCGGACTGCCACGGCCGGGCCGGAAAGCGGCCGGCCGCCCCTACCGGGGGTACCCATGGCCGGGCCGGGGAACGGGGAAAACACCGGGCGGATACGCTTCTACCAAATATGCTGCAATTTTTCATATGGATGGAAAGTCGGCGTTCGCATGAAAAGAATTACAACATGGGCGCTTGTAATAGCGCTTGTCGTATTTGTTGTTGACCGGGGTGTTATCGGCCTGAAATTACTTGATGGCAATTGATATTGCAATGGGAACATGCGTGGGGGCCGTTTGCTGGGGCGTCATGCTTGTATGTATCATTTGCAAAGCGTTCGCCAACAAGTGTCCCCATTGCGGAAAGCTAAGACAATCTAACGGAAAATACTGCCCGCATTGCGGCAAAGAAATCTGAAATGGCGAGCAGCGAAAAATCCCTTAACGATAAAGAACGGGCGGCCCGCGCATGATTGCGCGATCCGCCCGTATGGTTCGCTGCGGCGGTGCCTTTGCCGCCGGCGGCGCGCGCATCGCGCGATCCGCCCGCAGCCTGGCGCGCCCCGTGCGCCGCTTTTGTTACGCCTCCGGCTCGGCCTGCGGTTTGGGCCTGCTGCGCCCTGCGCCGCCGCGCCGCCTGCGGCGCGGCTTTTTCGGCGCGGCCTCGTCCTGCGCGGCGTGCTCGCCGCCGTCCGGCTGCGCCGTGGGCGCCGCCGCTTCCGCTTCCGGCTGCGCGCTCTTTTTGCGCCTGCGGCGGGGCTTTTTCGGCGCGGCCTCGTCCTGCGGCGCGGCCGCCTCCGCCTGCGCCTGCTGCTTCACGCCGGGCTCCTGCTGCTTTGCGCCGCTGCGCCGCCTGCGGCGCGGGCGCTTTGCGGCCGTCTCCGTCCCCTCCGGGGCGACGTAGGCCGCGCTCACGGCCAATCCCTCGTCCTGCGCCGGCGGCGCTTCCCGCCGCTGCGGCGGCGGATCGCCCACCTTGGCCAGCTCGGAATAGTGGTACCAGCGCATCTCGAACGATCCGTCCGGCATCGTCAGCTTCACGCGGGACTTCTCCGTGACGGCGTTGTTCTCGACCGCGACGCCGTTGCCGTCGGGCGTCTGGATCTCCTTGCCCACCTTGGGCATGAGCTTTTTCATCTCCTCATAGGCGGCCTGCTCGTATTGCAGGCAGCACATGAGGCGGCCGCACAGGCCGGAGATCTTCGTCGGGCTGAGCGAAAGGTTCTGATCCTTGGCCATGCGGATGGAGACGGGACGGAAATCGTCCAGGAACGTCTTGCAGCACACCGGCCGCCCGCACGAGCCGAGCCCGCCGATCATGCGCGCCTCGTCGCGCACGCCGATCTGCCGAAGCTCGATGCGCGTATGGAAATGCGCCGCCAGGTCCTTGACCAGCTCGCGGAAATCCACGCGCTCGTCCGCCGTGAAATAAAAGATCACCTTGCCGCCGTTGAACGTGTACTCCACGTCCACGAGCTTCATGTCCAGGCCGTGCTTTGCGATCTTCTCCTGGCACACGGCAAACGCCGCCGCCTCGCGCGCCGCACTCTCCTCGCGCATGGCGCGGTCCTCCGCCGTGGCTACGCGCAGGACCGGCTTGAGCGGCTGCACGACCTGCTCCTCCTCCACCTCGGCAATGGGGCCCGGCACGTCGCCAAACTCGGCGCCGCGCGCCGTCTCCACGATCACGCCGTCGCCGGGAACGATCTCCAGCTCGCCGGGATCGAAATAATAGATGCGCCCGTTGTTGCGGAAGCGGACGCCGACCACTCTGATCATCGTTACTCCTGTTCCTCCCCGTTGAGCCCGGCCAGCACCGCGTCCACCGTCAGCGCGCCGCTCGCGCCGAAGGCGAGCCGCCTTAGCCCATCGCCCAACAGTTCTATGATACCCTGAATTTGCGCCGTTGTAAAGCGCGCCGCGATGCGCTCTGCCAGCTTTTCCTGGTCGGGGTTGCGCGCGGCCGCGCCGCCTGTCCGGCGCATCAGCGCGTCGCGCAGCAGGCTCTGCCAGATCTCCAGCAGCAGCGGCGCGTTGACCGTCTCCTGCTTCTGCCGGCCCTGCACGGCCTGCACCGGCGCGCGCAGCAGGCGCGCGGCCGCCGGGTACGGCGCGCCGCAAAACAGCGCCGCGGCGAGGCAGTCCGCCGCCTCCGCGCGGAACGCGGCGTATGCGTCCGCGGCGTACCGGCGGGCCAGGCCCTCCACCCCGTCCGCCCACGCGGCGGCGAGCGCCGCGCGCGCCGGGTCGATCCCCTCCCCGGCAAGCTGCCGCGCCGCCGCCTCCGCCGGCGCGGCGCCAAGGCGCACGATCGCGCAGCGCGAGCGCACCGTCGGCAGCAGGCCCGGCTCGCTGCCGGAAAGGACCAGCAGCGAATCCCCGGGCGGCACCTCCAGCGATTAGCGCAGCGCGATC
>URSN01000133.1 GCA_900550525.1 uncultured Eubacteriales bacterium | reverse complement strand
AGCCGTGAAGGACTCGCTGCGCGCCCGGAGCATCAGGCCGCAGGGGCGCGGCGTTCCGTACAGGTCGTCGCCATCCAGGGGGTGACGCTCGCTGGCCAGGCGCACACGGATCTGGTGTTTGCGGCCGGTGAGCAGCTCGACATCGATATAGGAACGCGCGGGCAGGCCTCGGCGGCTCTTAAGGCGCTTGAGCACCTTGACGCGCGTCTGAGACGGCTTGCCGCTGGCGCCAACGCGCATCTTGCGGCTATCGAGGCGGACGCGGGCGATGGGCTTGTCGATGAGCTTCTCGTCCCAGTCGATCTTGCCCTCGGCCAGCGCCAGATAGTGCTTTTCGAAGGCGTGGTCGATGACCATTTGGTCATAGGCGGGCTGCGTCTGTTTGTCGAGCGAAAACAACACCACGCCGGTGGTGTTGCGGTCTAGGCGGTTGAGCGGCTGCATGTCGGTCGCGGCAAAGCCGTCACCCATCGCCAGCAGCAGGGCGCTGGCGTAGTCGGTGAGCGTGCGCTCGCCGGTGCCGTCGCCGTGGACGATCATGCCGGCGGGCTTGTCGATGGCCATGAGCCAGGCGTCGCAGTAAAGGACTTGAGGTTCTTCGTTCACGAGTAAGCCTTTCGGTTAGCTAATTCCCACACACATGCAGCCCGAGGTGGCGCCGCGCTGGCGGGCGGCGGGCTTGCGGCCGGCCTGTGCTGCTTCGACGGCACGACGGACGCGGGCGACGGCACGGCCCACCTCATCTGTCTCGAGCAGCGTTCCGTCTACCATGAGACGACGCACGCCGGCATCGAGCAGCTGAGGAACCTGCGGCGTGAGGTCGATGGGGTAGGCGTCGTACAGGCGAGAGCGGCCATGGATGGCGGTGCGTACGGGCATGACCTTGCCGTCGATATTCTTGAGTGACTGCTTGCGGGCGCGCAGGCGGCAGTTAGCGCAATCGTGGATGCAGCCATTGGCCACCTGCAGGATGCAGTGCTCACTCGTCATAACGCGCGGGCGGCCGAACACAGTGCTGCCCAGCGCCGCGGGCTACGGCACGCACTTTGGCGGCGGCATGAACGTGACGCCCAGGGCCGACCCGTTCGACGGGCTGCTGGATTTCTGCGTCATCCACGACGTGACCCGGGCCGTGCTGCTCACGGTGCTGCTGCGCTTTATGAAGGGCCGGCACCTGGGCATGCGCTTTGTGACCTATTTCCGCGCGCGGGAGCTGACGGCCGAGTGCGAGCCCGGCTCGGACATCGAGGTGGACGGCGAGGTCATGCCGGGCACGCCGGTCACGTTCCGCGTGCTGCCGGGCAGCATCCGCGTGGTCGTGCCCGCGTAAGGACACAAAATGTTTGCTTTACACCGGCGGGCAACTCTGATAAGGTGTGGGAAACGGTATGGAATACGTAAGAGCGCCGCGCGCGCCGCAGCGCGCCGTGCGACAACCGGACAGGCAAGCGCCGCAGCGCGGCGGGACGGGGCGGGGCCGGCGGCGGCGCCGCGCTTCGCGCCTGCTGCTGCTGATCGGGCTGCTGCTCGCCGCGGCGGCCGCGGCGGTGGCGGCCTACGTGCTGCTGTTTGCCGAGCGGGAGCGCACCGTCTCCATGACGGCCACGCCGCTGACCGCCGGCGTGACCAGGCTCAACACCGGCAGCGGCCTGCTCTACCAGACGGAGGGGCACATCCACTATTACGACTGGAACGACCAGGGCCGCAACTATACCGAGGGCACCGCCACGGAGGACATCCGCATGAGCGGCAGCACGTTCCTCTCGGTGGTCTCCAAAACAAAAAAACTAAAAATCGTCGGGCAGGAGCAGCCGGTCGCGTTCACGGGGGAGGTGCTCTCGGTCGAGTGCGGGCGCGAGCACATCGCCGTGCTCCGGCGCGACAGCGAGGGGGGCGAGAGCATCCTCGTGCTCTCGGCCACGGGCGAGCAGGTGGACCAGCTCCTGCCGGACGACCAGTACATCGTCGATTTCGGCTTCTACACCACCACGGGCGAGATGCTCTGGATGCAGACCATCTCCAGCGCCTCCGGCACGCCGACCACGCGCATCACCACCTACGATTTGCAGCGGCGCACGGGCGTGGGCGTGATGCAGGTGCAGGACCAGCTCATCGACGGGCTGTACTTCACGGAGAACAGCGTGTTCGCCGCCGGCACGAGCCAGATCATCCGCTACACGCACGACGGCAACAAGGAGATCTACCGCGAGATGGTCTACGGCTACCGGGTGCTGGATTTCTCCGCCGCCTCCGGCACGCCCACGTTCCTGCTGGCCCCGCGCGACGGGGACATGTTCGCCGTAAAGCTGCTCACGCTCTCCGAGGGCGACACGCCCGAGGCGGTCGAGACGCATTTGCAGCTGCCCAGCGAGGGCGTGGCGGGATACATCATGAACGGCGCGCTCGTGGTGGTGGCGCGCGAGAAGCTGTACACGTATTCGCTGCGCGGGAGCCTCTCCTCCACGGCGACGCTCGAACTGCCCGTGGACGAGGCGGAGAAGCTCTCCGACACGATGCTGCTGCTGCTCTCCGGCGGCGCGTATTACACCGCGAAGGTGCGCTAAGCGGCGCACGGGCCGCGGCAGGTCCGCCGGCCGGGCAAAAAAGCAGGCAAGCGCGCCCGGCCGCGGCGATATATATGTATGGACAAAGGTTCCGCGCCCCCGCGCGCCGCGCGGGCGGGGCGCGGGACGCGCAGGAAGGGAAGGTGCGCGCATGAACGTTGTGGATATCGCCATACTGCTGATCCTGGCCATCACGGTGCTGGGCGGCTGGTACCGCGGGTTCGTCTCCGCGGCGCTCGGCGTCATGGCGACGCTCCTGGCGTGGATCATCGCGGCGGTGTGCATCTCGCCGGTGGCGGGGCTCATCAAGGGCAGCGACGAGCTCTACGGCATGATGCTCTACTATACCGAGGGGGCCGAATACGTCGCCGTGACGGACGTGGAGCTGACGCGCACGCCCATCTCCGAAGTGTCGCTCGAGGAGCTCAGCCTCGTCATCGAGAACGCGGATATGCCGCTGCCCATGGGCGATCGCGTGGCGCGCAACGTCGCCGCGGAGGCGTTCGCCGCGGACGGGATCACGACGCTCGGCGATTATTTCAACCAGACGATCGTGTGCGTGGTCATCAACATCGTGTCGCTGCTGGCGGTGTTCCTCGCGGCGCGGCTGGTGATCGGCTTTGTGATCGAATGCGTGGCGCACGGGCGCGGCGGCTTCCCGGCGCTGGCGCGGCTGGATGGGCCGGTCGGCGCGGGCGTGGGGCTGATCCACGGCGTGCTGCTGCTGTTTTTGCTGTTCCTGCTGGCGCCCATCGCGCTGACCGTGCTGCCCAAGCTGTACGAATTCATCGAGGAGTCGTTCTTTGGCGAGTTCTTCTACCGGGCGAACTTCTTCCTCATGCTGATCCCGGGCACCTGACAGGGCCGCCCCACCCCCAAAGGAGAAACCGATATGGATGAACAACGGCTGCATCCCGATACGCTGTGCGTGCAGGCGGGCTACCGGCCCGGCAACGGCGCGCCGCGCGTGATGCCCATCTGCCAGAGCACGACCTACCGCTACGAATCCGCCGCGCGCCTGGGCGACCTGTTCGACCTGGCAGCCGAGGGGCACATGTACACGCGCATCTCCAACCCCACCGTCGCCTGCGTGGAGGAGAAGATCGCCGCGCTCGAGGGCGGCGTGGGCGCGCTGTGCACCTCGTCCGGCCAGGCGGCGACGATGCTCGCCGTGCTCAACCTCGCCGGCGCGGGACAGAACATCGTCAGCCTCTCGTCCATCTACGGCGGGACGGTCAACCTGTTCGCCGTGACGCTCAAAAAGCTCGGCGTCGAGGTGCGCTTTGCCTCGCAGGCGCACACGGACGCGCAGCTGGACGCGCTGTTTGACGAAAACACGCGCCTCGTCTTTGGCGAGACGATCGCAAACCCGGCGCTGACGGTGCTCGACATCCGGCGCATGAGCGCGCTGGCGCACCGCCACGGCGTGCCGCTCGTGGTGGACAACACGTTCGCCACGCCCATCCTGTGCCGCCCGTTCGATTTCGGCGCGGACATCGTGGTCCACTCCACCTCCAAATACATGGACGGTCATGCGGCGGTGCTCGGCGGCGCCATCGTGGACGGCGGCCGCTTCGACTGGGCCGCCTCCGGCCGCTATCCCGAGCTGACCGGGCCGGACGAATCGTACCACGGCGTGGTGTACGCCGAGCGCTTCGGCCGGCGCGCCTACATCGCAAAGGCGCGCGCGCAGCTCCTGCGCGACATGGGCTCAACCTGTTTCGGCGCTACGGCCTCCATGGCCCTGCTGCTGGCCGAAGAAGTGGAGCGCGCCGGTATCCGCGACAAGCTCTAGCTGCGCAAGGTCATCTGCGGCTCGGAGATTCGCAG
>URSN01000132.1 GCA_900550525.1 uncultured Eubacteriales bacterium | reverse complement strand
CTCGGCGGCGATGATGCCGGCGATCGGAGCGGCGCTGGGCGCGCCGGGGACGGCCTCCATGTCGATGCCGACCGAGCAGACGCACGTCATGGCCTCGAGCTTTTCAAGCGACAGCGCGCCGCTGCGCGCGGCCTCGATCATGCCCGCGTCCTCGCTGACGGGGAAGAACGCGCCCGAGAGCCAGCCCACAAGGCACGACGCCATGACGCCGCCGATAATGACCGCGTCGTTGAGCAGCGCCAGCGCCGCCGTGGTGCCCGGCGCGCCCGCGCGCTCGAGCCCCATCTCCTCGAGGATGTATGCCACCGAATCGCCCACCGCCGGCGTCGGCGCGAGCGACAGGTCCACGATGCCGAACGGCACGCCCAGCCGCTCCGCCGCCACGCGCGCCACGAGCTGACCCATGCGCGTGATGCGGAAGGCCGTCTTTTTCACCGTTTCGGCCACGACGTCGAACGGCTCGCCGCGCACCTGCTCAAGCGCGGTCTTGACCACGCCCGGGCCGGACACGCCGACGTTGACGCAGCACTCCGGCTCGCCCGCGCCGTGGAACGCGCCGGCCATGAAGGGGTTGTCCTCCACGGCGTTGGCGAACACCACGAGCTTGGCGCAGCCGAGCCCGTCCTGCGCCTGCGTGCGCCGCGCCGTCGCCTTGATGACGCGCCCCATCCACGCCACGGCGTCCATGTTGATGCCCGCGCGCGTGGAGGCGACGTTGACCGAAGCGCACACGCGCTCCGTCTCCGACAGCGCCTCCGGGAGGCAGGCGAGGAGGCGGCGGGCCGCCTCCGTCATGCCCTTCTGCACGAGCGCGGAAAAGCCGCCGATGAAGTTGATGCCCAGCGCCGCCGCCGCGCGCTCGAGCGCGCGCGCAAAGGGCACATAGTCCACCGCCGCCGACGCCGCGGCCACCTCCGCCACCGGCGTGACGGCCACGCGCTTGTTCACGATGGGGATGCCGTACTCCGTCTCGATCGCCTCGCCCACGGCCACGAGCCGCTCGGCCTTTTGCGTCACCTTGTCATAGATGCGGCGGCAGGCGGCCTTTGCGTCCGCGTCGGCGCAGTCGTAGAGGGAAATGCCCATCGTGATCGTGCGGATGTCGAGGTGCTGCTGCTCGATCATGCGGACGGTTTCGAGGATCTCGCGCTGGTTCTGCATATCAGTTCACCGCGTGCATGGCGTTGAAGATGTCCTCATGCTGGATGCGGATGGACAGCGCCATCTCCTCGCCCAGCTGCACCAGCGCGTCCCGCAGGGTGGAAAAATCGGTCGTACAGCCCTGCACGTCCGCCAGCATGACCATCGTAAAATACTCGTTCATGACCGTCTGGCTGATGTCCAGCACGTTCACGCCGTACTCGGCAAGCAGCGTGCTCACGCGCGCGATGATGCCCACGCGGTCGTGGCCGATGACGGTGACAATCGCTTTTTTCATGGAAAAACCTCCGTGCGCCGCGCCTGCTGTGCGCGGCCATGACACCATGATACAATAGCGGGCGGCAAATTGCTACCGTTTTTCGCAAAATTGCAGAAAAAGGCGGCTCCCCCGCGCCGGGCGCAGGGGAGCCGCGCCGCGCCGTGCCGGCGGGCCGGAGCGGGCTATTCGTTGCGGATGGCCGCCAGCGGGCTCAGCCGCATGGCGCGGATGGCCGGATACAGCCCGGCCAGCAGGCCCACCAGCACCGAGATTGCGACCGCGCCCACGGCCAGATTCAGCGGGATGACGCTCGTGAGCCCGGAGGAGGCGAGCGCCGCGTTGAGCAGCAGCCCGAGCCCGAACGACACGCCAAGCCCCAGCGCCCCGCCGAAGAGGCCGATGAACGCCGATTCGGCCAGGAACATGCCCGCGATGTTGCTCATGCGGCAGCCGAGCACCTTGATGATGCCGATCTCCCTGGTGCGCTCGTAAATGCTCATCATCATCGTGTTGATGATGCCGATGGCCGCCACCAGCAGCGACACGCCGCCGATGGCGCCGAGCAGGTACTGGATGCGCGCGGTCTGCTCCTCGGCCATCTCCACGGCGTCCTGCGCGCTGTAGGTGCCGTAGCCCATGTTCTCAATCGCCGTCTTGACGGCCTTGACGTCGGAGAGCTCGTTGCACTTGACGAGCACCTGGTTGTACTTGCCCGCGCCGCTGCCGCCGATGAAATCCTCGTTGTCCTCGATGAGCTCCTCGAGCGTGGAGAGGTCCATCAGGCAATAATAGGAATAGTTGCCCTCGTCGAGCATCTGTCCGACCATCTCCACGCGGTACATGGCGCCCTTTGCCTGCGTGCTCTCGCCGCCGGTGTTCTGATAGATGTTGTTGTAGTCGAACGTGAGCTGGAAGCGGTCGTCCAGCTCCACGCGCGGATTGCCGTCGCGGTCCACGGCCTCCTTGCCGGTGACCGGGTCGCGGAACCATTGCAGCGCGTAGCTGCTGATGACCATCTCCCTGGTGCTGCCGCGGCGCGCGGACGGGTAGACGCCCTCGCTGAGCGTCAGGTCGAACTCCGCCGCCTGCGACGCGTCCACGCCGAGGATGCTCACATCCGAGACGAAGCGCCCGCTTTTGAGCATGCCGTACGCCTCCACCATCGGCATGACGGCGCGCACGCCCGGGATCTGCCGGAACGCCTCGACGCTCTTTTTATTCAGCTCCGTCTCGCGGCTGGTGCCGGTGCCGTCGCCCATGTCCACATACGACCAGGAGTTGACCTGGATGAGCGGCAGGCTGCCCGTGCCCGCAAAGCTCTGGATCGTCGCCTCGCGGATGCCGATGCCCAGCGACACCATCACCACGATCGACGCCACGCCGATGGTCATGCCCAGCACCGTCAAAAACGCGCGCAGCTTGCGCCGCCACAGGTTCAAAAATGCGATCGAGAGCAGATCGCCAAACCTCATAGCGCCTCCAGCTCCTTCTTGCGCGCCCTGCGCCGCCTGACGCCGAGCACGATCACCCCCGCGGCCACCGCGGCGATGGCCAGCGCCCACCAGTACCAGGCGATGCCGCCGCCCGCCGCGCCGTCCATGCCGTCCATGCCGCCCATGCCGCCCATGGCCGGATAGCCGCTGTCCACGGCGCTGATCTCGCCCGCGGCCATGCCGCCGTCCACCGTGCCGTCCGGCCCGGGCAGCGGCTCGACGGGCAGCTGCTCGTTGACAAACAGCGTGAGCGGCAGGCGCTCCTCGAGCTGCTCGCCGTACACGTCCTCATAGGTGATGACGACCGCGCCCTCGATATTGCCCGGGACGTCGGTCTGCATGTCGAACTCGGCGCGCATGGTGCCGCCGCTGGCGATGTTGCCGCCAAAGTACGTCTCCGGCATGGACAGGCCCTCCCCCTCCACGCCGACCATGCAGTTGTAGACGGTGGACTTGCCCATGTTGTACAGCGACACGCCCACGGCCACCAGCTGCCCGGTCCACGGCTCGTCGTAGACGACAGGATCGTCGCACTTGATGCGGATGCGCTGCTGCACCGGCAGCGTGATGGACTCCTCGGCGGTGTACGCCTGCTTGCTCGACACGCCGTCGTAGCTGAACGAGAGGCCCAGCGCGTATGCCTTGGCCTCCGCGTCCGGCGCGGATTGCAGCGTGACGGTGACCGTGGCCGCGTCCTCCTTGGCGATCTCCTTGATGTAGAGGGTGTTGCTGCCGTTCTCGGCGGGCAGCACCACGCCCGTCTCCTCCTTCATGTGGATCTGGATGTTGCGGATGGCCTCGTCGGAGGAGGTGTTGCGCAGCACGAGCGTCAGCTCGAACGGTTCGCCCGCGTACAGCCGCTCGCTGCCGAGCGAATACTGCTCCACGATCAGCTTGGGCTGCGAGCGGAACGACGTGCCGCCCCCGCCGCCGAGCGACGCGCCTTTGGTGACGTTGACGAACACGCTGATCGTCTCCTCCGCGCGCACGCCCTGATAGGTGTAGCGCACGTGGAAATCCACCTGCTTGACGCCCTTGGTCACGTCGCGGCTGAAGGTCAGGTTCTCGTATACGACCTGCCAGCACTCGCCCGCCTTGAGATCGCCCGTGCCGCCGCCGTTCTTATCCTCCGCCTTCTTGACCATGAGCGACATCGTCGGCAGCACGAAGGGGAAGCTGTCCAGGCTCGTGCTGTACACCGGCTCGATCTCCACGTCCGACAGGTCGTAGCGCGCCACCAGCGGCAGCGTGATCGTCAGCGTGCCGCCGCGCTCGCCGGCAAGCGCCGGCACCTCGCCGTTCTCCTGCCTGCCGCCCAGCCAGCGCGACAGCTCCACCCGCTCGCCGCCCGGGTCCGGCGCGGGCGCGGGTTCGTCGCCGCCGTCCTCACCGCCGGGGTCCTGCGTCGGCTCGCCGCCCGACGGCGCGGGCGTGGTCACGCCCACAAGGATCGTCGGCGGCGTGCCCATCGGCGCCGCGGCCGCCGGCGTGGCCGACGGCGGCCCCGACGCCGAGGCCGACCCCGTGGCCGGCGCCGGCGCCAACGGCGC
>URSN01000131.1 GCA_900550525.1 uncultured Eubacteriales bacterium | reverse complement strand
AATCCATGGGAACAAAGGTGGGCCTTCGGATGCCTGTGAAGCCGAAGCAAATTCCGCTGCGCATGTGCGTGGGCTGTCGGCAGATGAAGCCCAAAAAAGAACTGCTGCGCGTGGTGCGCTCGCCGGAGGGCGAGGTCAGTTTGGATCCGACCGGCAAAAAGCCCGGCCGGGGCGCGTACTGCTGCTACAGCGCCGACTGCCTGAAACGGGCGCTGAAGCAGGGCCAGCTGGATCGTCAGCTGGAAGTCAAGCTGACGCCTGAGGTGAATCAGAGCCTGACGGACACCATGAACCGGCTGCTGGAGGGAACGAAGGCATGAACGAGACGGCAGAGGAAAGAGCGTTGTCCTTTCTGGGCCTGTGCATGCGGGCCGGTCAGGTGGTCAGCGGCCAGGAGGCCTGCGTCGCCGCCATTCGCAGCGGAGAAAGCGCGCTGGCGCTGTTGGACGCAGGGGCTTCCGAAAACACGCTGAAGCGGGTGGAGGACGCCTGCGCCAGCCATCAGGTGCCGCTTTACCGCATCAGCCCCGGCTCGCTGGGGCATGCCATCGGCAAACCGGGGCGAATGGTGATTTCCGTCCCCGCCGGACGGATGGCCGAAAAGCTCCTGACTTATTTTCAGGAACATTGACAGTCCCTACGGACTGTAAAATACATGGGGGTGCAAGGGGTACATGACCAAAGTAAAGCTCAAGGATGCCACTAGGGAACTGCTGAAGGGCGCCGAAGATACGCTGAGCAAGCTGTCCGGCATGCGCAAGAGCGCGGACGCGCTGGCCCAGCTGGCCAAAAAGCAGGAAAACCAGTTTGCCCGAGAGGAGCAGCGCCGCCGCGCCCAGGAAAAGCAGGCCGCGCAGGAGCGGCGCGAGGCGGAGGGCCAGTGGTGGGTCAGCGTGCTGGTCGCCTTCGCCATCATCGCCATCGCGGTGGCCATCATCGTCGTGGGGCGCTTTTCGCGCATGATGCAGCTGCGCTGAGCGGCCTTCGTCCGCCGCGGCGCGCGGCCGCCCCCCGCCGGAGCGGTTCTCACCCGTCGCGCCGGCCGAGCGTGCGCGCCGGCGCGATCGCGTCCTCGCCAAAGCGCGCGCGGATGCCGTCGAGCGCGCTGTCGAGCCTCTCGCCGCGCAGGTGCGCCTCCGTCCCGTCGCCGATGAGCCGCATCTGCGCCGCGCAGCAGTCCGTCAGCCCCGTGGCCGTCACCGTCAGCATGCGCACCGGCGCGCCGCCGCCGCACTGGCGCAGCACGAGGGCCGCCGCCGCCTCGTACAGCTCGCGCGTCACGCTCGTGGGCGCGGGCAGGCGCTGCTGGCGCGAGACGGTCTTGAAAAACGGGTCGCGGATCTGTACCTGCACGGTGGTGCAGTAGAGCTTGTGCGCCCTCAGCCGCGCGCCGACGCGCTCGCACAGCGGCAGCAGCCCCGCGCGCAGCGCCCGCTCGCCCGCCAGGTCGTGGGAAAACGTCGTCCCGCAGCCGATGCTCCTGGGCGGCGGCGTCTCGTCCGCGCGGCGCACGCGGCTGCCGTCGAGCCCCATCGCATAGGTCCAGAGCGTCTCGCCCGCGCTGCCGAGCACGGCGCGCAGCCTCTCCTTCCCGGCGGCCGCCATGTCGCCGATGGTGCGTATGCCCGCGCCGGCGAGCGCCTCCGCCGCCGCATGGCCGACGAACATCATCGCCTCTGCGGGCAGCGGCCAGAGGATCTGCCGGAAGTTCTCGCGCGTGATGACGGTCGTGGCGTCCGGCTTGCGGTAGTCGGAGCCGAGCTTTGCAAAGATCTTGTTGAACGACACGCCCACCGAGATGGTCACGCCCACCTCCTCGCGCACGCGGCGGCGCAGCTCGTGCGCGATCTGCTCCCCCGTGCCGAACAGGTGCAGGCTGCCGGTCACATCCAGCCACGACTCGTCGATGCTGAACGGCTCCACCTGGTCGGTATACGCGCCGTAGATGGCGTTGATCAGGCGGCTGACGCGCTCATAGCGCTCCCGGTGCGGCGGCACCAGCGTGAGCTGCGGGCATTTTTTGAGCGCCTGGCCGACCGTCTCCGCCGTGCGCACGCCAAAGCCCCTGGCCAGCTCGTTCTTGGCAAGGATGATGCCGTGGCGGCTCTTCGGGTCGCCGCACACGGCCATGGGCACGGCCCGCAGCTCCGGCCGTTCCAGGCTCTCCACCGAGGCGTAAAAACTGTTGCAGTCGCAATGCAGGATGGTCCGCTCTTCGGGCATGGGCGCTCCCTCCCTCCGCCACCAGTATACCGCGCCGCGCGCGCGCAAACAACCGCCAAAAAGGCGGCGCAGACCGCAAACGGGCGTTTGCATGGCGCGCGGGCGCCGCCCTCCCGCCGGGCCCCGGCCCGCGCCATACATGCTTTGCCGCCCTGCTGCGCAGGATATAGGCATGTTGGTATTGTTTTTGAGAGCCTGCCTGCTCTACCTGCTCGTGTACGCGGTGCTGCGCCTGACGGGCAAGCGCCAGGTGTCCGACCTGCAGCCGTTCGACCTGCTCATCACGCTCATGATCGCGGACCTCGCCTCCTGCGCCATTGCGGATACGAACATCCCGCTCGTGTACAGCGCCGTGCCCATCCTCGCGCTGTTTCTGATGCAGACGTTCATCACCTACGTCTGCCTCAAGCACGCGCGCCTGCGCAACCTGATCTGCGGCCGCCCGGTCGTGCTCGTGGACGGCGGCGTGTTGCAGGAGGGGGCCATGCGCCGCGCCAACTACACGGTCATCGACCTGATGGACCAGCTGCGCGCCAAGGACGTGTTCGACATCGGGGACGTGGCCTACGCCATTTTGGAGACCAACGGCAGCATGAGCGTGCTCCCGCGCGGCGGCTGCCAGACGCCCACCTGCGCCGCGCTGGGCCTGCCGCCGCAGCAGGAGCGCCTCTCGCACATGCTCGTGCTCGACGGGCGTCTCTGCCCCGAGACGATCCGCTCGCGCGGCCTGACGGAGGACTGGGTGCGCGGCTGCCTGACCCGCATGGGCGCCGGGGCGGTGGAGAACGTGTTCTACCTCTCCCTCTCGCCCGACGGGCTGCTGCGCGCGCAGACGCGCGCGCGAACCGGCGCGCGCGTGCTCACGCTGCGCACCGGGGCCGCGCAGCCGCAGCCAAGCGAGGAGGGCGGCCATGTTTAACCTGGTCAAGCGCGCCGCCGTCTGCCTCTCGGCGCTGCTGCTGCTTGCGCTGTTCACGCTGCCGGGGCGCTACCTGACGCGCTTTTCCGCCGAGATGGAGGCCGGCTTTGCCGCCGTGGAGGAGGCCGCCGCCGCGGGCGATACGGCCCTGGCGCGCCGCGCGGCGGAATCGCTGCACGCGCGCGCGCCGGAGGCGGCGCGCGTGCTCCGCCTGTTCATCAGCCACGACGTGGTGGACGAGATGGCGCTCTGCGTGCTGCTCGTCGACCCGGATGCGGACGCCGCCTCGCTCGCCGCCGCGCTCACCAGCGCGCGCGCCGCGCTCGCGCACCTGTGCGCCATCGAACTGTTTGAATGGGAAACGCTGCTCTGACCCGGCGCTCAGCGCAGGCCGAGGAGCGAGAGCAGCACATGATCCGCCGCCACCAGCCCGGCCGCGGCCGTGACCGGTGCAAGGCTGCCGATGGCCCCGCCGCCCGTCCGGATGTGCGGCGGCTCGTCCGAGCAGACGACCGGCAGCGCGTCCACGCCGCGCTTTCTCAGCTCGCTGCGCATGCGGCGCGCCAGCGGGCAGCCCGCCGTCGCATAGATGTCCCGCACGGCAAAACGCCCCGCGTCCAGCCGGTTGCCCGCGCCCATGCACGACACGAGCGGGACGCCGCGCGCGCGGCAGTGCTCCACCAGCGCCAGCTTGCCCGAGAGCGTGTCGATCGCGTCCACGACGAAGTCGAACGTCCCCGGCAGCGCGGCCGCCGCCGTGTCCGGCCCCACAAACGCCGTGCTCAGCGTCAGCCGGCAGCGCGAGAACGCCGCAAGGCGCAGCGCGAGCGCCTGCGGCTTGGACATGCCCAGCGTGGCGAACGTCGCCGCCGCCTGGCGGTTCAGGTCGCTGTCCGCCACCACGTCCGCATCCACCAGGTGCAGCGCGCCCACGCCCGCGCGCGCGCGCGCCTCGGCGCAGTGGCCGCCGACGCCGCCAAGCCCCACGACCGCCACGCGGCTCGCCGCGAGCCGCGCCACGCCCGCCTCTCCGATCAACAGTGCCGTCCGTTCCTGCATACGCGCTCCTTTAGGGGGTCTTTCTGTCCGTCCGTCCGTTTTCTTTTCTTTTTTTCCTTCTTCTTTTCTTTTTCCAGAAAAAGAAAAGAAGCAAAAGAAAAAGTTGACGGGCGGGGGTGGGGGTGGCCGCCGCGCCCCCGCCCGCACGGGCGGCGCGGCCGCCGGGGGCTTCTTTTTTTCTTCTTTCCTTTTCTGTTCTTCTTTCCTTCTTCTTTTCTTTTGAACTAAAAAGAAAAGAAGCAAAAGAAAAAGTTGACGGGCGGGGGTGGGGGTGGCCGCCGCGCCCCCGCCTGCACGGCCGGCGCGGCCGTCCGCGCGGGGTCCGTTGCTCCCCGCCTGCGGGCGCGGTCAGCCC
>URSN01000130.1 GCA_900550525.1 uncultured Eubacteriales bacterium | reverse complement strand
CCGCCCCCCTCCCCCCCCCCTCTGTGTTTGTTGCTGCCGTTGTCGGGTTCCTTGCTCTTGCTCGGTTACTGGAGCCCTGCCGTGTGTTCTGCGGTCCTGGGGGTTTGTGTTCATAGGGAAGGGAGTGCGGGCCGCTGCGGGCGGTGGATGGACGCGCGCGGACGGCGGACAAACGGGGAAGAGAGGCGGCCCGCCGGGCACAAAAAACGCGCCTCTGCTTTGCAAAACGACCCGGCGGGCGCGCGCAAAAAAAGCGCACTCCTGCTTTACAAAACGACCCGGCGGGCGTGCGCAAAAAACGCGCTCCTGCTTTGCAAAACGACCCGGCGGGCGCGCGCAAAAAACGCGCCCCTGCTTTACGCAGGGGCGCGCAGCGGGCCTTCGGCCACCGTCTCCGTCCGGGGGGAGCGCGGCGCGCCGGGGCGTCCGCCTGTTAACCGAACAGCGAGAACGCGACGAACGCGGTGGACAGCAGCGACGCCACCAGCGACACGACCGTGATCTGCGTGTTGATGGACGGGCCGGCGGTATCCTTGAACGGATCGCCGACGGTGTCGCCCACGACGGCGGCCTTGTGCGCCTCGGAGCCCTTGCCGCCCTCGTTGCCGGCCTCGACGTACTTCTTGGAGTTGTCCCACAGGCCGCCCGCGTTGGACATGAACAGCGCCAGCAGCAGGCCGCTGACGATGTTGCCCAGCAGGAAGCCGCCGATGGCGTGCACGCCGCCGATGAAGCCGACCAGCACCGTCGCCACGATGGCGATCAGGCCCGCCGGGATCAGCTCGCGCAGCGCGCCCTTGGTCGCGATGTCGATGCAGCGGTCATACTCGGGCTTGACGCCCTCCTTGCCCTCGCGCAGGCCGACGATCTCGTTGAACTGGCGGTGGATCTCCGCCACCATGCGCTGCGCGTTCTTGTCCACGCCGAGCATCAGCATGGCGGAGAACACGGCCGGGATGGCCGCGCCGATGAGCACGCCGAAGAACACGGTCGGGTCCATGATGTCAAAGCCGGTGAGCAGCTCCTTGCCGGCTTCCGCCAGCGCGACGTTCGCCTCAGACATGAACGCGCCCAGCAGGCTGATGACCGTGAGGCCGGCCGCGCCGATGGAGAAGCCCTTCGTGACGGCCTTGACGGTGTTGCCCGCGCTGTCGAGCTCGTCCGCGATGGCGATGGTCTCCTCGCCGAGGCCGCCCATTTCGGCCAGGCCGCGGGCGTTATCGACGATGGGGCCGTACGCGTCGTTGCTGATGATCATGCCGACGATGGACAGCATGCCGACCGCCGCCATGGAGATGCCGAACAGCGCGTAGGTCGCGCTGACGGGCTCGCAGATCTTATACGCGGCCAGCGCCGAGATCGCGATGCCGACCATGGCCGGCAGAGCGGACAGGAAGCCGTAGGACACGCCCGAGAGGATGGTGAACGCCGGGCCGGACTTGGACGCCCGCGCGACCTTCCTGACGATGGGCAGGTTGTCGTCGGTGAAATAGTTGGTGGTGATGCCGATGATCACGCCCACGACCAGGCCGACCGTGGACGCGCCCCAGATGCGCCACTCGAAGCCGTCGAACAGCGCCGTCGCCAGCGCGGTGAGCGCCACGAAGATGCCCGTGGTCACATAGGTGGAGGAGTTGAGCGCCTTGGTGGGGTTGCCGTTTTTGCCGATGCGCGCCGTGGCGATGCCGAGGATCGAGGAGATCAGGCCGAGCGCCGCATAGCAGAACACCATCATCGTGCTCGCGCCGGTGATGTGGCCGTCGATGGTCTGCGCGAGCACCAGCGCCGCGGCCATGGAGGCCACGTTGGAGTCGAACAGGTCGGCGCCCATGCCGGCCACGTCGCCCACGTTGTCGCCCACGTTGTCGGCGATGACGGCGGGGTTGCGCGGGTCATCCTCCGGGATGCCCAGCTCGACCTTGCCGGTCAGGTCCGCGCTCACGTCGGCGGTCTTGGTGAAGATGCCGCCGCCGGCCTTGGCGAACAGGGCCAGCGAGCTCGCGCCGAACGAGAAGCCGAGGATGATGGACGAATCGCCCGCCAGCAGCAGCACCAGCGCCACGCCCAGCAGCGAGAAGCCGACCACCGCAAGGCCCATGACCGAGCCGCCGCGAAAGCCCGTCATGAACGCGGGCTTGATGCCCTTTTGCGCCGCCTCGGCGGCCCTGCCGTTGGCTGCGGTCGCCACCAGGATGCCGATCTTGCCGGCGATGGCCGAGAGCACCGTGCCGGCGACGTACGCCAGCGCCATACCCACGTTCGAGACCCAGTCGCCCGTCCAGATGGGCCGCGGCAGGAACAGCAGAATCAGTACGCCGAGCCCGCCCGCAAACGCGGCAAGGATCTTGTACTCCTTGCGCATGAAGGTGTTGGCGCCCGCCTTGATCAGGCCGGAAACGTCCTGGATCGTCCGGTTTTCCACCGGCTGCCGCTTGATCCAAAGATACAGATACGCCGCAAAAGCAAACGCGATCACGACAGCCAGGAACGACAGTCCAAAGATGATGCCTTGACTTGGTACCATGGAAACCCTCCCTGCTCGAAAATGAATACACGCACGGGATGGACGGCATCCCGGAACCGCCGCCGGATGCCCGCTCGCCCCATTATCATAATATATTTTCAAGGAAATGTAAAGTTTTTGTTAGCGCACTGAAAACTTTTTTCACCGGCAGCGCGGCGCGGGCCGCCGGCGCGGCCGTTTCCTGCGCGCGGGCGCGCGGAGGTTTTCGCGCCCGGATTGCGAAAACCGGCGCGGCGATGGTATACTATTACCGTTATGGTGAAGATGAAGAAACAGGCCTGGAAGCGCATCCTCGTCGTGCTGCTGACCATCGCGGTGCTGGTGGGGTTCGCCATCTTTGACAAGGACGTGGACGACCTTGGCGACGTGCTGCAAAACATCACGCCGCTCTGGCTCGTGGGCGCGCTGCTGTGCACGCTGGTCTATTTTGCCGGCGATACGGCGATGTACTGCATCGCCTGCCGCGACATGCAGATCCCGCAGCCGTTCCACGAGGGGCTGCTGACCACGATGATCGGCTTTTTCTACAGCGCGCTCACGCCGCTCTCCTCCGGCGGGCAGCCGTTCCAGGTGCTGCAGATGCGCGGGCGGGGCATCAACGTCGGCACGGCGACGTCCGTGCTGATGGTCAAGTTCATGGCGTGGCACATCGCGCTCTCGTGCATCGGGCTTGTGGGGGCGGTCTTTTGCGGCGGCACGCTGCTCGAGCTGAGCCCGACGATGTTCGTGCTCTTTTGCATCGGCTTTCTGCTGCACCTGTTCTGCGCCGGCACGGGGCTGCTGCTGATGGTGCGCCCGCAGCTGGTGTACCGCGCCGGGCGCGCGGTGGCGGGCTTTGTGGGGCGCGTGTTCATGCGCCGCCGGCCGGAGGCGCAGCAGCGCATGTTCGCCGCGTGGGACCGCTTCATCGCCGAGTATAAGCAGGCGGTCGCCTTTTCGCTGCAGCATCGCGGCGGCATGGCGGCGATCGTGGCGGTGGCGTTTTTCGAGGTGCTGGGCTACCTGTCGGTGACGTACTGCGTGTACCGCGGGCTGGGCTTTGACGCGGTGGGCTACCCGCAGATGACGCTGCTGCAGGCCATGCTGTCCATCGGCGTGGCGTTCGTGCCGCTGCCGGGCGCGTCCATCGCCACGGAGGGCGGCTTTTACGCGCTGTTCACCGTCTATTTCGGCGATTCGCGCCTTGCGGCCATGCTGATCTGGCGGTTTTTGACGTACTATCTGACCATTGTGCTCGGGCTTGCCGCCGTGCTGATCGACGGGTTTCGCGCCGAAAAGCGCGCGCCGCGCGGCGGCGCCGGGCCGCAGGAGGGCTGACGGGGATGTATCTGGCGGATGGCTGGCGGGAATACGAGCTGCTCGACGCGGGCGGCGGCATGAAGCTTGAGCGCTGGGGGGACGTGACGCTGCTGCGGCCGGACCCGCAGGCGGTCTGGCCCATCCGCACGCGCGAGGCGGACGCGGTGTACCACCGCAGCGCGCGCGGCGGCGGGCACTGGGAGTTCCTGCGCCCGCTGCCGGAGAGCTGGCGCATCCGCTACCATGACCTTGCGTTCCTCGTGCGGCCCACGGGGTTCAAGCACACGGGCCTGTTCCCCGAGCAGGCCGTCAACTGGGACTGGATGCGCGGCCATGTGGAGCACAAGCTCGCCGCCGACGGCGCCTGCCGCGTGCTCAACCTGTTCGCCTACACCGGCGGGGCGACCTGCGCGTGCCTGAAAAGCGGCGCGCACGTCACGCATGTGGACGCGGCCAGGGGCATGGTCGCCTGGGCGAATGAGCACGCCGCGCTGTGCCGCGTCCAGGACGCGCCGGCTCGCTATCTGGAGGACGACTGCGTGAAGATCGTGCCGCGAGCGCTGCGCCGAGCATTGCAAAAACTAAACCTAATGACATAAAAAGTAACCTCCTACTTTTCTATATAGTTGTATTTTGTATTTGAGCCGAGGGGTTTGAAAACGTGTCCGCCGCCCTCGAAAAATCTTCCGAAGAATTCAATAAATTGAAGTCTTGCGTCGTGGATATAAGTGCCAAGCGTGTTGATTGCGATATAGAAAACGTGCCCGACCGCAAAAATGGGGATCGCCACGATAACGCCAAGCACGGATATGCCGTTGAACGTCAGTATATTGATGATGACTTTGCAGATTTCGTTGACGACCATTCCAATGACCGCCGTCGAAAGTCCCAAGCCGAACAAACGGCTGTATGAC
>URSN01000129.1 GCA_900550525.1 uncultured Eubacteriales bacterium | reverse complement strand
GAACCGCTGCCGGAGATTTCAGACGGCGCCTTCGCCCGGCTCAAACAGCTGCTCGACGCGGCCGCCTCGCCCGGGGCGCTCGACCGTGCCGACGCCCTGCTCCGCCGCCTTCCCGCCGCCTCCGCCGCCCGCCGCCCTGACACCGCTCCCGCCGCCATCGCCCGTCGCCGTCCCGCATGGATTGCCGCCGTTGCTCCGCCGGGGGCCGCCTGCGACTGAGAAAGGGATGAGGACGCGCACCGCCGCCGCGCAGCCCCGCCGTGGGCAAAACACCGCCCTGCCGCGCGCAAAGCGCGCCCCGGAGCGGGCAAAACGCGCCCCGGAGCGGGCAAAAAAAGAACAGGCCATGAACAGAAAGAAAACAATCGGCAACAAAGCGGGCGCAGGGGGGGTCACAAGCGGCACACCCTGTGGTATACTGTAGCAAGCCCGGTATGCGGTACGCTGCGGCGGGCCTGCCGTCCTGTGCGGGGCGGCCGCGGGATCATACGGAAGCGGGAGGGCACGGTCATGGAGGACAAGCGGCTCAGGTTCGCGCTGACGCTGCGCATTTTCAGCGATACGGAGAAGTGCTTTGGCCCGGGCATGGCGGAGCTGCTCGAGCGCGTGGATCAGATGCAGTCGCTGCGGCAGGCGACGCTGTCGATGGAGATGGCCTACAGCAAGGCGTGGCGGGTGCTCAAGGCGGCCGAGCGCGGGCTGGGCTTCCCGCTGCTGGAGAGCTCCACGGGCGGAAAGGGCGGCGGCGGCGCGCGGCTGACGGAGCAGGGCAGGCGCTTCCTCGCCTCCTACCGCGCGTTTGAGCGCGCCGTGCGCGACTATGCCGACGAGGCGTTTTTGGAGTTCATGGGCGGCGCGTGACGCGGCCGCGCATGCGCGCGTGATGCGGCGCATATACACCAGTGACAGGGGAGGGAGGCCCGGCAGGGCGGGGAGCGAAGCGATGAGATTTACCAAGATGCATGGACTGGGGAACGATTTCCTCGTGATCGACGCAAGGCAACTGGACGGCGGGACGGATTTTGCCGCGCTGGCGCGGCGGCTGTGCGACCGGCACACCGGCGTGGGCGCGGACGGGCTGCTGCTCGTGCTGCCGTCCGAAACGGCGGATGTGCGCATGCGCATCATCAATTCCGACGGGAGCGAGCCGGAGATGTGCGGCAACGGCATCCGCTGCTTTGCGCGCTACGCAGTCGAGCAGGGCGCGGTGCAAAAGAGCGCCTTCACCGTGGAGACGCTCGCGGGCCCCGTGCGGCCGGAGCTGCTGCTCACCGACGGGCGGGTGCACGCGGTGCGCGTGGACATGGGCGTGCCGCTGACGGACCGGGCGGACATCCCCGCCGTGGGCGAGGGGCCCTGCCTGGACGTGCCGCTCGAGGCGGGGGGCGAGGCGCTGACCGTCTCCTCGGTGCGCGTGGGCGTGCCGCATACGATCGTGTTCGTGGACGACATCGAGCGGGCGCCGGTGGAACGGCTGGGGCCGCTGATCGAGCATGCGCCGCTGTTCCCGCAGCGCACGAACGCTGATTTTGTGCAGGTGCTCGACGGGCGCACGGTGGCGCTGCGCACCTGGGAGCGCGGCTGCGGGCCGACGCTCGCGTGCGGCACGGGCGCGTGCAGCACGGCGGTCGTCTGCGCGCTGACCGGGCGCACCGGCAGGAGCGTGGACGTGCGCATCGCGCTGGGCACGCTGCATGTGGACTGGGCTGCGGACGGCCATGTGTACATGACCGGCCCGGCGGCCTACGTCTGCACGGGCGACGCGGCCTGCGGCGAGCCCGGCTGAGGCCCCGGAACCGACGGCCGGTTTTCCCCCGGAAACGGGGCGTTTGGGCGGGAGCAAAAAAATATATTATTTTTGAGTGCAACCAAACGCGCAGAATACGAGTCTTATTAGTGTACAATGTGAATACGGCTCTGTAAGGACATATCCGCACCCCGGCCTGCGGGCCAACCGCTTTGGCGGATCAAAATGTAAGGAGGGGTTTACACATGAACCGGAGAAGAGGACTCAGCCTGCTGCTGGCGCTCGCCATGCTGCTGACGGCGATGCCGTTCGTCGGCGCGGCCGCGGCGGAGGGGGACGTCGCGGAGGCGGCGTACATCCGCAACGGCACGGAGGGCGCCGTTGCCGCCTATACCAAGGGCAAGGAAGGGAACCTCACGAAGGACGGCGAGTTTGCCGCCGGCGCGGTATGGGCGTACCTCGGCGTGGAGACGATCGCCGAGGAGGACTACTATAAGGCCAACGACGGCTCCGCCGAAAAGTACGTCAAAAAGGCCGAGGGCATCGCCTCCATCACCCACAAGCTGGAGGTCGCGGGCGGCGGCACGTTCCAGCAGGGCGAAGCGCACGCCGTGACCGCCACGGTCATGGAGGGCGACACGGACGTAACGGCGGACTATACCGTCAAGTACAAGGTCAATGAAAACGAGGCGGCGGCGAAGCCCCCGTCGCTCATCGACGCGGGGAGCTACACCGTCGTCGTCATGGCCGAGCGGGCGGGCTATACCACGCTGAAGAGCACCGTGACGGTCGAGATCAAGGCGCCCGCGCCCAGCCCCGAGCCCATGCCGGCCATCACGGTCACGGGCGGCGGCACGTTCCCCTATGACGGCAAGGCGCACGCCGTGACCGCCACCGTGGAGAACGGCGAGGGCTACACCGTCTTCTATTCGACCGACGAGGGCAAGAACTGGACGACGGTCGCGCCAAGCCTGACCGAGCCGGGCAAGCTGACCATCCAGGTCAAGGCGACCAAATCCGGCGAGGCCGACGTGCTCATGGAGGGCTCCGTCACGCTGGAGGTGACCGCCAAGCCGACGCTCACGGTCGAGGCCGGCCCGTTCCCGTATGACGGCAAGGCGCACGCCGTGACCGCCAAGGTCGAAAACGGCGAGGGCTATACCATCGAATATTCCACCGACGGCGGCAAGAGCTGGTCGGCCACCGCGCCGAGCCGCACCGCCGTGGGCAAGACGGCCGTGAAGGTGCGCGCGACCAAGTCCGACATGGAGACGCTGGAGAAGGACGTCACGCTGGAGGTCACCGCCTCCGCGTCGAGCCCGAAGATGACCGTCAACGGCGGCACCGTCAAGTATGACGGCAGGGCGTACACCGTGGCCGTCACGTTCACCAACGCCAAGGCGGAGGACTACAAGATCGAGTACTCCACCGACAACAAGACCTGGTCCGAGAAGGCGCCCGGCGTCAGCGAGATCGGCTCCAAGGTGACCATCTACGTGCGCGCCACGCCCAAGTCCGGCGAGGGCGAGACGCTCACCGGCAGCGGCGTGGTCGAGATCATCGCCAACACCGAGGTGAAGTCCATCGCCACGGTGGTCAACTGCAAAAACAGCGTGAACGTGCGCGCCGGCGCGGGCACGAACACCAAGAAGATCGGCACGGCCAAGAAGGGCGCGCGCTTTGAGTGCCTGGGCAAGAGCGCGGACGGCAACTGGTACAAGATCCAGTACAACAGCACCACCGTCGCCTACATCCACAAGGACTACATCAGCGTCAAGGATGAGACGGTCGAGCTGC
This sequence comes from uncultured Eubacteriales bacterium, assembly GCA_900550525.1. Lineage (GTDB taxonomy): Bacteria > Bacillota > Clostridia > Christensenellales > CAG-138 > Aphodomorpha > Aphodomorpha intestinavium. The sequence goes on along the minus strand of URSN01000129.1, from coordinate 1,258 downwards.
CCGTGGAGGTCGCCGTGTCCGGCAAGATCGTCACGGTGGTCAACTGCAACACGAGCGTGAACGTGCGCAGCGGCGCCGGCACGACCAACAGCATCATCGGCCAGGGCAAGAAGAACGCGCAGTTCACCCTGCTGGCCACGGTGAAGGTCAACGGCGCGACGTGGTACAAGGTGCAGTACACCTCCGCGCAGGTGGGCTACATCCATGAGGACTACATCAAGGTCAGCGACGCCGGCAGCGGCGGCACGACGACGGGGCACATCGCCACCATCGTCAACTGCAACCACAGCGTCAACGTGCGCAGCGGCGCCGGCACCAACTACAGCAAGATCGGCACCGCGCCCAAGAACCAGCAGTACGCCTGCCTCGGCGTGAGCAGCGACGGCAACTGGTATCAGATCCAGTACACCGCCACGCAGAAGGGCTACGTGCACAAGGACTACATCAAGCTCAGCTCCGGCACGACGACCAATCCGTCCGAGCCCACGGGCCAGACCGCCACGATCGTCAACTGCAACGAGTGGGTCAACGTGCGCGCCGGCGCGGGCACGAACACCAAGAAGCTCGGCACCGCGCCCAAGGGCGCCAAGTACGCCTACCTCGGCACGAGCGGCAACTGGATCAAGGTGCAGTACACCTCCTCCCAGGTGGGCTACATCTACACCCGGTACGTCGACGTGTCCGGCACGACGGGCGGCACGACCGGCGGCACGGCGGGCGAGACGGCGCAGACCGGCTACGGCTACGTGGTCAACTGCAACACGAGCGTGAACGTGCGCAGCGGCGCGGGCACGTCCCACAACATCATCGGCCAGGGCAAGAAGAGCTACGTCTACCAGATCCTCGGCAAGAGCGGCAACTGGTATAAGATCCAGTACACCAGCTCCACCGTGGGCTACATCCACGACAGCTACTTCACAAAGGCCACGAGCGACACCGGCGTGAAGGCCAAGGTCGTCAACTGCAACGAGTGGGTCAACGTGCGCAGCGCGGCGACGACCTCCTCGGCGCTGCTGGGCCGGGCGGACCTCGGTGCGGAGTACACGTTCCTCAAGATCATGAACAACTACGCGATGGTCATCTACAACGGCCGCGTGGGCTGTATCCATAAGAATTACGTCCAGGTCGGCTGACGACCGCCATACCATCCCTACCCTACGCAGGAGGCGCCGCCCCAACCGGCCGCCCCACCAACCATAAGGACGGCCCCGCCCCCCACCCCCCCCCCACACCCCAAAACCGACAACGCCCCCCCCCC
>URSN01000128.1 GCA_900550525.1 uncultured Eubacteriales bacterium | reverse complement strand
GGTTTTTGGATGTGGTCGGGGGGCGGCCTGCGCGGCCACCTCGCCTCGGCAGCGATTATAGCGCGCTGGCGCGTCCGGCGCGGCACGCTGCGCCGCCGTATGCAGGCACATGTTCAGCAGCCAGTCCCCGGGCAGGCCCAGCCGCTTCCATGCGGCGAGGCCGCAGCGGGCGTATCCGTCCGAAACGGGCTCAAAGGCGGGGGCGTCCTCCTCCTGCGCGCGCGCAAACTCCTCACGGAACGCGCGCCGCGCGGCCGCGCCGTCCGATACGAGATGCGCCGGGCCGAAGGCCGCCTGATAGCAGAGCTTGTCCGCATCCTCCGCGCCGAGCGCCGGGTGCGCCGCCGCATGGAAGCGCAGCGCGGTCAAAAAGGCGCCGCTCATGCCCGCGCCCCCTCCCCGCCGCGCAGCAGGGCGATCTCGGCCGCATAGCCGGAGAGCGCGTCCTGCGGCGTTTCCAGGATGAACGGCAAAGCGTGAAGCGCCGGGTGGCGCGTGACGGCGCGCAGCGCCGCAAGGCCGATGCAGCCCGCGCCGATGCGCGCGTGCCGGTCGCGCCGGCTGCCGCACGGATACAGGCTGTCGTTGAGGTGCACCGCGCGCAGGCGGCCGAGGCCGACGGTCCGGTCGAACCGCGCGAGCACGCCGTCCAGATCGTTCACGATGTCGTAGCCGGCGGCGAACACATGGCACGTATCGAGGCACACGCCGAGGCGCGCGCCGCCGCCCGCCGCGTCGATGAGCTGCGCGAGCTGCTCGAACGCCGCGCCGATCTCGCTGCCCTGGCCGGCCATCGTCTCGACGCGCAGCACGGTATCCTGCTTCGGCGCGCCCGCAAGCGCCTCCTGCAGCAGCGCCGCGCTGCGGCGCACGCCCGCCTCCGTCCCCTGCCCGGTATGGCTGCCGGGGTGCAGGTTGTACAGCCCGCACGGCAGCGCGCTAAGCCGCGCAAGATCGTCCGCGATGGTCATGGCCGCAAACTCGCGCACGTGCGCGTCCGCCGCGCAGGGGTTGAGCGTATAGGGCGCGTGCGCCACGATGGGGGCAAAGCCGTGCGCGTCCAGCAGCGCGCCGAGCGCCGCCGCGTCCGCCGGGTCGATGGCCTTTGCGCGGCTGCCGCGCGGGTTGCGCGTGAAGAACTGGAACGTGTCCGCGCCGATGGAGCGCGCGTCGCGCCCCATGGCGAGATACCCCTTGGCGGGCGAAAGATGGCAGCCGATGTGCAGCATGGCGGGAAACCTCCTTTGCAGCGCCGCGCCGGCGTGGTATACTGGAAGCGGAATCCACACGCGGGGAGGCGGCGCATGAAACATACGATCCTTGTCACGGGCTCGTCGCGCGGCATCGGCCGCGCCGCGGCGGAGCGGTTCGCGCGCGAGGGGCACCGCGTCGCGCTCCACTGCCATGAGCGCCGGGCGGAGGCGGACGCGCTGTGCGCTTCGCTCGCAGCCGGCGGCTGCTCCGTCATGGCGGTGCAGGGCGACGTGGCGGACGAGGCGGACGTCGATCGCCTGTTCGCGCAGGTGCGCGAGCGGTTCGGGCCCGTGGACGTGCTGGTGAACAACGCGGGCATCGCCCCGCCGGAGCAGCTGCTGACCGACTGCACCGCCGCGCTGTGGGACCGGGTGTTCGCGGTCAACGTGCGCGGCGCATTCCTGTGCTGCCGCGCGGCGCTGCCGGACATGATCCGCAAAAAGCGCGGCAGCATCGTGAACGTCTCGTCGGTCTGGGGCGTGGTGGGCGGCTCGTGCGAGACGCCCTACTCCGCGTCCAAGGCGGCGCTCATCGGCCTGACGCGCGCGCTGGCCAAAGAGGTCGGCCCGTCGGGCGTGCGCGTGAACTGCGTGGCCCCGGGCTACATCGAAACGGAGATGAACGCCGCGCTGACCGCCGCCGCGCGCGGGGCCATCCGGCAGGACACCCCGCTGCAGCTGCTGGGCACGCCGGAGGACGCGGCCGCGGCCATCGCGTTCCTCGCGCTGGACGAGGGGCGCTTCCTCACCGGGCAGGTGCTCGGCTGCGACGGCGGCTGGAACGGCTGAGCTCCGCCCTCCCCCGCCATTATAGCCGCTTGCCGGAAGGTTGACAACACGATTTGTTTTATTGCCAGGGCATGGTATACTGATAGCGGCGGGCGCGCCCTGCGCCCGCGCCGCAAACGACGCAACGCCAAGGAAGGAGCGCACCACATGTACTGCACCCGCAAACTGCAAGACGACCTGATCTTCGTCGGCGCCAACGACCGCCGGCTGGCCCTGTTTGAAAACGTATTCCCCATCCCGCGCGGCGTTTCCTACAACGCCTATGTGCTGCTGGACGACAAGACCGTGCTGCTGGACACGGTGGACGCCTCGGTGAGCGGGCAGTTCTTTGAGAACCTCGCCCATGCGCTGGACGGGCGGCCGCTCGATTACGTCGTGGTCAACCACATGGAGCCGGACCACTGCGCCGCGCTGGCCGAAACGCTGCGGCGCTATCCCATGGCGCAGCTGGTGTGCAACGCCAAGGCCGCGGCCATGGTGGGGCAGTTCTTCGACGAGTCGCTCGTCGCGGGCGCGCGCATCGTGAAGGAGGGCGACACGCTCTGCACCGGCCGCCATACGCTCACGTTCGTGATGGCGCCCATGGTGCACTGGCCCGAGGCCATGGTCACCTACGACGCCGCCACGCACACGCTGTTCTCCGCGGACGCGTTCGGCACGTTCGGCGCGATGCCGGGGTGCGTGTTCGCCGACGAGGTCGCCTTCGAGCGCGACTGGATGGCCGACGCGCGGCGCTACTATACGAACATCGTCGGTAAATACGGCACGCAGGTGCAGGCGCTGCTCAAAAAGGCCGCGGCGCTGGACATCGACATGATCTGCCCGCTGCACGGCCCGGTGTGGCGCTGCGGCATCGACGGCATCCTGGACAAGTACGACCGTTGGAGCACCTATACGCCGGAGGAAAACGCGGTGCTCATCGCCTATGCGTCCGTATACGGCGGCACGGAGGCCGCCGCGCAGGCGCTCGCCTGCCGCCTGATCGAACGCGGTGTGACGAACGTCGCGCTCTACGACGTGTCCGCCACGCACCCGTCGGTGATCGTGGCGGAGGCGTTCCGGTGCAGCCATCTCGTGTTCGCCGCCACGACGTACAACGCGGGCATCTTCTGCAACATGGAGACGGCGCTCAACGACCTCAGGGCGCACAACCTGCAAAACCGCGCCGTGGCGCTGATCGAAAACGGCTCGTGGGCGCCGGCCTCCGGCAGCCTGATGCGCGAGCTCATCGGCGGCATGAAGAACATGCGCCTGCTGGGCGATACGCTGACGCTGCGCTCGCGCCTCAGGCCGGAGCAGTCCGCCGCGCTCGACGCGCTCGCCGCCGCCATCGCGGACGACATGCCCCGCCCCGCGGCCGCCGCCGCCGCGCAGAAGATCGACGCGAGCGCGCTGCACCGCCTGCAATACGGCCTGTTCGTGCTCACCGCGCGCGACGGGGAGAAGGACAACGGCTGCATCATCAACACCGTCACGCAGATCACCAGCAGCCCGCAGCGCATCACCATCGCGGTCAACCGCGCCAACTATACGCACGAGCTGATCAAAAGGACGGGCGCGTTCAACGTGTCCATCCTCTCGGTCGAGGCGCCGTTCAAGCTGTTCCGGCACTTCGGCTTCCAGAGCGGGCGCGACGTGGACAAGTTCGCCGCCTTCCCGCACGCGGCGCGCAGCGCCAACGGGCTGCTGTACCTGGACAAATACGCCTGCGCGTTCCTCTCGGCGCGGGTCGTCTCGCAGCAGGAGTACGAGACGCACACCGTATTCACCGCCGAGCTGACGGAGGCCGCCGTGCTCTCCGCCGCGGAGGCGGCGACCTACGCCTACTACCATGCGCACATCAAGCCCCAGCCCAAGCCCGCGCCGGAGAAGAAGAAGGGCTTTGTGTGCAAGATCTGCGGCTACGTCTACGAGGGCGATACGCTCCCGCCGGACTTCATCTGCCCGATCTGCAAGCACGGCGCGGAGGATTTTGAGCCGCTGCCCTGAGGGCGGCGCGCAGCATACAGGGAAAGGAGAAGGACCATGAAGAGATACGTTTGCGACGTATGCGGCTACGTGTACGACGAGGCGCAGGGCGACCCGGACAACGGCATCGCGCCCGGCACGCGCTTTGAGGACCTGCCGGACGATTTCGTCTGCCCGCTGTGCGGCGTCGGCAAGGACCAGTTTTCCGAGGAGGCGTGAGCGCCGCAAAACAAACGGCGCAGGCCGGTTTTAGACGGACGGCGGCCCGCTCATACGCGCGGGCCGCCGCGTTTTTGCCCCTTTTCCTTTATGCGGGCGCGCCGCCGGGCAGTACTCCTCCGGGATGAAGCGCGCCGCGGCAAGGGCCGGGTCGAACGCGGCCTGCGCCGAAAGCGCCTTTGCCATCAGGTGCGGAATGCGCGCGCCGCGCGGCGCGTCCGGCGGGAGCTGCGCAAGGCACCCCGCGGGCAGCGCATCCAGCAGCGCGGCGTACAGCTCTGGCGACCGGGCGGCCGCCTCCACCGCGTCGCCCGCCTGCGCGTCCAGCAGCGCGTACGCCTGCACCGCGCCGCCGTCCGACAGCGCCACGCACAGGCCGCCGTCGCTGGCCACCTCCGCAAGGCGCGCGGCCATGTCCGCCTCCGTGCGGCTCAGCGCGGCGTCCAGCCGCTCCGTCGCGGCGGCATAGCAGGCGGCAAGCGCCGCTGCGTCGGCCTGCGCGGCGGGCCGGGGCTCCTGCGGCGCGCCGCCGGACGCGGGTGCAAGGCACGCCGCCGAAAAGGGTGAAAAGCCCAGGAGCAGCTAGCAC
>URSN01000127.1 GCA_900550525.1 uncultured Eubacteriales bacterium | reverse complement strand
AGTTTGTTTCAGCGGATGCTTTGATACGTTCTGTAAGCAAGACCCTGCTTAAACTGAACATCAGTGATGAAGAACGTCCCGTAGCAATTCAGATCTATGGTAAGGATACCGAAACAATGGTGGAAGCAGCCCGTATTGTAGAACAGGCCAAACCGGATATTCTCGATCTGAATTTCGGCTGCCCCGCGCCCAAGATCACGGGCAACGGCGAGGGCAGCGCGCTGATGCGCGCGCCGGCGCTGTGCGGGCGGATCGTGGCGGCGGTGGCGGCGGCGGTGCGCGTGCCGGTCACGGCCAAGCTGCGCAAGGGCTTCGACGCGGCGCATGAGAACGCCGTGGAGGTCGCGCGCATCTGCGCCGACAGCGGCGCGGCCATGCTCACCGTGCACGGGCGCACGCGCGAGCAGCGCTACGGCGGCCTGGCGGACTGGGGCTGCGTCGCCGCGGTGGCGGCGGCGGTGCGCGTGCCGGTCATCGGCAACGGGGATATCGCCTCCGGCGAGCAGGCGCTGCGGCGGCTCAGCGAGAGCGGCTGCGCGGGCGTGATGGTCGGGCGCGCGGCGCTGGGCAACCCCTGGATCTTTGCCGAGATCCGCGCGGCGCTCAGCGGCGCGGCATATATGCCGCCGGACGAGGCGGCGCGCACGGCGATGGCGCTGCGCCACGCGCGCATGGCCGCCGCATACGGGGGCGAGCGCGCGCTCATCGAGCTGCGCAAGCATCTTGCGCGCTACGTCGGCGGGCGGCGCGCGGCCGCGTCGCTGCGCGCAAGGCTGCAAACGGCGCGCACGCTCGGCCAGATCGAGGAAATATTGCTTGACACCCGCACCGCGCAACAATATAATGAGGAAGCGCATTCGTAAAACGCCCGCGCCGGGCGGCGGATGCGCCTAATATGCGCCTTCTGGCGCCGGGCGGCACCAGCGCCCGAGTATGAAAGGAGCGACCGTCATGGCCGACATCTGGCTGACCCCGGAAGAGATCAAAAAACGGGAGGAGCGGCTTGAATACCTCAAGGGCCCGCGGCGGCTGGAGATCGCCGAACAGCTCAAGATCGCGCGCGCCTTCGGCGACCTGTCGGAAAACGCGGAGTACGACGCCGCCAAGAACGAGCAGGCCAAGAACGAATACGACATCGTGCAGCTGGAGAACGAGCTGCGCAACGCCAAGGTGATCGACGAGACGCAGATCGACACGAGCATCGTGGGCGTGGGCGCCATCGTCAAAATGAAGAACGCGGACAGCGGCATGGAGCTCACCTACCAGATCGTCGGCTCCGCGGAGACGGACCCGGTGCAGGGCAAGATCTCCAACGAATCGCCCGTGGGCCGCTCGCTGCTGGGCCACGCCGTGGGCGAGACGGTGGACGTGACCACGCCCGGCGGCACGATGCGCCTGACGATCCAGTCCATCGGCCGGTGACCCATGCGCGGGCGCACGGCGCGCCCGCGCTTTCGCTTTGCAGCACGTTTGCGCCGGGGCCTGCCGCCCCGCTCCCGCCCCCCGCGGGGCGGGCGATGCGGCCCCGCCGCCATTTTATGGAAACAGGAGTTTGAACGCCCATGGAACAGCATCCGCCCGCCGCACCGCAACAGAGCGAACAGCCGCTCTCCGAGCTGCTGCAGATCCGCCGCGACAAGCTGGCCGCCCTGCAGCAGGCGGGGCGCGACCCGTTCGCCGTCACCACCTACGACCGCAGCCATGAGAACGCGGACATCCGCAGCCGGTTCGACGCGCTCGAGGGCGCCAGGGTGCGCATCGCCGGGCGCATGACCGCCAAGCGCATCATGGGCAAGGCGAGCTTTGCGCAGCTGCTCGACGGCAGCGGCGCCATGCAGGTCTATGTGCGGCGCGACGACGTGGGCGAGGAGGCCTACGCCGCGTTCAAGGCGTACGACATCGGCGACATCCTGGGCGTTTCGGGCACGGTGTTCAAAACGCGCACGGGCGAGATCTCCGTGCATGCGGACGCGGTGGCGCTGCTGGCCAAGTCGCTCCGGCCGCTGCCGGAGAAGTTCCACGGCCTCAGGGATACCGACCTGCGCTACCGCCAGCGCTTTGTGGACCTGATCGTCAATCCCGAGGTGCGCGACACGTTCCGCAAGCGCAGCCGCATCATCGCTGAGATCCGCCGCCGCATGGACGCGCAGGGCTTCATCGAGGTGGAGACGCCCGTGCTCAGCACGGCGGCCAGCGGCGCTTCGGCGCGGCCGTTTGTGACGCACCACAACACGCTCGATCTGGACATGTACCTGCGCATCGCCACGGAGCTGCCGCTCAAGGAGTGCATCGTGGGCGGGCTCGAGCGCGTGTACGAGATCGGCCGGCTGTTCCGCAACGAGGGCATGGACGCCATGCACAACCCGGAGTTCACCACCATCGAGGCGTACCAGGCGTATACCGATTACAACGGCATGATGGCGCTGGCCGAGGACCTGTTCTCGCACTGCTGCCTGGCGGTCAACGGCACGACGCGGATCACCTACCAGGGCACGCCGGTGGACCTGACGCCGCCGTACCGCCGCCTGCCGATGAACGACGCGGTGCGCGAATACACCGGGGCGGACTTTCTCGCCTGCGAGACGGACGAGCAGGCGCGCGCGCTGGCAAAGTCCCTCGGCCTTGCGGTGGAGGACCCGGAGGCCACGCGCGGCAGGCTGCTCGTGGCCGCGTTCGACGCGTTCGTGGAGGACAAGCTCATCGCGCCCACGTTCGTGATCGACTATCCGGTGGAGGTCTCGCCGCTGACCAAGCGCAGGCCGGACGCGCCGCACCTGGTGGAGCGGTTCGAGCTGTTCATCTGCGGGCACGAGTACGCCAACGCCTATTCCGAGCTCAACGACCCCATCGACCAGCGCGCGCGCTTTGTGCAGCAGGCGCAGCAGCGGCAAAAGGGCGACGAGGAGGCCATGATGATCGACGAGGACTTCTGCCTCTCGCTCGAATACGGCATGCCCCCCACCGGCGGCATCGGCATCGGCATCGACCGCATGGTCATGCTGCTCACCGACGCGCCGACCATCCGCGACGTGCTGCTCTTCCCCACGATGAAACCCCTGAAAGATGCAAGCGCGGGGAACGACGCGGGGAATCAGGCCCCTGAAACCGCCGCAAACGATGCAAAAGCCGAAGCGGAAAAGATCGACTTTTCCAACGTGGAGATCGAGCCGCTGTTCAGGGATTTCGTGGACTTTGAGACATTCAGCAAATCCGATTTCCGCGCGGTCAAGGTGCTCGCCTGCGAGGCCGTGCCCAAGTCCAAAAAGCTGCTCAAATTCACGCTGGACGACGGCACGGGCGAGAACAGGACGATTTTAAGCGGCATCCACGCCTATTACGAGCCGGAGGAGCTGGTCGGCAAGACCTGTATCGCCATCGTCAACCTGCCGCCGCGGCCGATGATGGGCATTGATTCCTGCGGTATGCTGATCAGCGCGGTGCACCGCGAGGCGGGCGAGGAAAGGCTCCATCTGCTGATGGTGGACGACCATATCCCCGCCGGCGCGAAGCTGTACTGAGCCGGCGGATATCCGGATGACGGACAGAAAACGGCGGGCGGTCCCATCGGGGCCGCCCGCCTGCGCGTTGCGCGGGGAGCCGGCCGCGGCGGAAAAAGAAAATCAGAATGGCACGAAAAAACGAGAATCAACGAAAAAAAGATGAATTGAAATCCGAACCATGAATAAAAGGAGCGGGGAATCAGAATAACAGGAAATGGAGACGGAAAACGGGGTGGCGGTAACGTTGTGTTTCGTTCCGCCTTTTGCTACAATACAAAGGCTGCAATCAAACGGGGCGCAAAACCCCCGGATGGGAGCGGCAGGAGCACCTTGAAAACTATACAGTGCAAGAAAAAGAAGCCAAGGCGATCGAAGGCGGCGGGAGCTGTCGGGAGATCGCAGCGCAGGACTTTGAAGACGACCAAGCGAAGGAAAGTGAGCAGCGGCGGCCGGAGAGCGGGAGCCCGGAAGGGAAGAAGCGGGAAGGCAGCCGTAGAGATTGAACACAAGAGTTTGATCCTGGCTCAGGACGAACGCTGGCGGCGTGCCTAACACATGCAAGTCGAACGGAACCATTGATTTCGGTTGATGGTTTAGTGGCGAACGGGTGAGTAACGCGTGAGCAACCTGACCCTTTGAGGGGGATAACACCTGGAAACAAGTGCTAATACCGCATAAGACCACGGAGCGGCATCGCTCAGGGGTCAAAGGAGGAATCCGCAGAGGGAGGGGCTCGCGTCCCATTAGATAGTAGGCGGGGTAACGGCCCACCTAGCCGACGATGGATAGCCTAGCTGCGAGGCTCATCCGCCACACAGGAACTGAGACACGTTCCAAACTCCAACGGCAGGCAGCAGTGGGGAATATTGGGCAATGGGCGCAAGCCTGACCCAGCAACGCCGCGTGAGGGAAGAAGGCTTTCGGGTTGTAAACCTCTGTCCTTGGTGACGAAGGAAGTGACGGTAGCCAAGGAGGAAGCCCCGGCTAACTACGTGCCAGCAGCCGCGGTAATACGTAGGGGGCGAGCGTTGTCCGGAATTACTGGGCGTAAAGGGTGCGTAGGCGGCGGATTAAGTTGGATGTGAAATACCCGGGCTTAACTTGGGGGCTGCATCCAATACTGGTCTGCTAGAGTGCAGGAGAGGGAAGCGGAATTCCTAGTGTAGCGGTGAAATGCATAGATATTAGGAGGAACACCAGTGGCGAAGGCGGCTTTCTGGACTGTAACTGACGCTGAGGCACGAAAGCGTGGGGAGCAAACAGGATTAGATACCCTGGTAGTCCACGCTGTAAACGATGAATACTAGGTGTAGGGGGTATCAACTCCCCCTGTGCCGGAGCAAACGCAATAAGTATTCCGCCTG
>URSN01000126.1 GCA_900550525.1 uncultured Eubacteriales bacterium | reverse complement strand
CTGCTCAGGGAGCGCGGCGGCGCGCTGCCGGTGGTGTATACGCCGCTGCATGGCACGGGCTGCATCCCCGTGCAGGAGCTGCTGCGCCGCGCGGGCGTGACGCAGGTGTACGTCGTGCCCGAGCAGGCGGCGCCGGACGGCGCGTTCCCCACCGTGCACGCGCCCAACCCGGAGGACCCGGACGCGTTCCGCCTGGCCATCGCGCTGGCGGAGGAGAAGGGCGCGCGCGTGTGCCTGGCCACCGACCCGGACGCCGACCGCCTGGGCGTGGCCGTGCGCCGCGCGGACGGCGGCTGGAGCGTGCTCACGGGCAACCAGATCGGCAGCCTGCTGCTGGAGCACCTGCTCTCGGCGCACCGGGCGCAGGGCACGCTGCCGGCAAACGGCGCGGCGGTCAAGTCCATCGTCTCCACGCGCCTGGCGGACGCCATCGCCGCGCGCTACGGCGTGGAGATGGTGGACGTGCTGACGGGCTTCCGCTTCATCTCCGAAAAGATCGATGAATACGCGCGCACCGGCGAAAAGACCTTCCTCTTCGGCTTTGAGGAGAGCTACGGGTTCCTGGCCGGCGGCTATTCGCGCGACAAGGACGCCATCCTCGCGGCCGCGCTGGCGGTGGAGATGTGCGCCGCGTACGACGCGCGCGGCATGACGCTCTACGACGGGCTGCAGGAGCTGTACCGCACCTACGGGTATTACAAGGAGCGCGTCAATTCCTACACGCTCGAGGGCAAGGCGGGCATGGAGCGCATCGCCGAGACGATGGCCACGCTGCGGCGCGTGCCGATCACGGCCGTGGAGGATGTGTCCGTCACCGCGTATGAGGACTATCTCAGCGGCACGCGCTTCCTCGCCCGCGGCGGCGGCACGGAACCGCTGACGCTGCCGCGCTCGGACCTGGTGCGCCTGCTGCTGTCGGACGGCTCGTGGATCGTCGTGCGGCCCTCCGGCACGGAGCCCAAGCTCAAGCTCTACATCGGCGGCTGCGGCGAGACCGAGGCGGCCGTGGACGCGCACCTCGCCGCGCTGTATACGGATATGGACGCGCGCCTGTCCGTGCTGCTGGGCCTGTAAGCGGGGCGCGCATGGAGGCGCCGCGCTTTGACGCCGCCGCCGTCGGCGAGCTGCTGGTCGATCTGACGCAGCAGGGCGTGGACGCGGACGGCTTCCCCCTGTTCAAGGCCAACCCCGGCGGCGCGCCCGCCAACGCGATGGCCGCCGTGGCCAGGTGCGGCCTGAGCGCCTGCCTCATCGCCAAGGTGGGGGACGACGCGATGGGCCGCCTGCTCGAGGATGCGCTCGCGCGCGCCGGCGTTTATACCGGCGGGCTCGTGCGCGGCGGCGATGCGAGCACCACGCTCGCCCTCGTCACGCTCGACGCGGCGGGCGAGCGGACGTTCGGCTTTCTGCGCAAGCCCGGCGCGGACGCGCGCCTGCGCCCGGACGAGCTCGACACGCGCCTCATCGACGGGGCGCGCCTGCTGCATTTCGGCTCCGTCAGCCTGACGGAGGAGCCCGCCCGCTCCGCCACGCGCGCGGCCGTGGCATGCGCAAAGCGCGCCGGGCGGCTGATCTCGTTCGACCCCAACCTGCGCATGCCGCTCTGGCGCAGCCCGGAGCAGGCGCGGCGCGCGCTCCGCTGGGGGCTTGCGCAGGCGGATATCGTCAAGCTCAGCGCCGAGGAGGCGGCGTTCCTCTTCGGCCCCTGCCCGCCGGAGGAGGCCGCCGCGCGCATCCTGGCCGGCTTTGGCGCGCAGCTGATCGCCGTGACGCTCGGCGCGGACGGGTGCCTTGTGCAGACCGCCGCCGCCCGCGTGCGCGCGGCCGCGCCCGCCGTGCGCCCGGTGGATACCACCGGCGCGGGCGATATCTTCACCGGCAGCCTGCTCTCGTGCCTGCTCAGGGCGGACGCCGCGCCCGCCGCCCTCGGCGAGGCGGCGCTTTGCCAAATGGCGCGCTACGCCTGCGCCGCCGCAAGCCTCTCCACCGAGCGCCCCGGCGGCCTCGCCTCCATCCCCGCCCCGTCCGCCGTCCTCGCCCGGCTCTGATACGATAGGAATACTCGCCCCGTTCCGCATTTCCCCTGCCCGGCATCGGGTGGGGGATGTGGTGCGAGCGCGACGAGGGGAGCGCGGAGATGGGAGAAAGCGCAGGATCGTTCTTGACATATGGCATAAACGTGCTATACTGATTATTAACATATGTCAGAAACGCCGGGCCGGCCAGGGCCCCTGCAAGCTCAGTCAGCCGGAGCGGGCGGCCCGACAGGAAGCCGGCCGGGAACGCAGCGATTGCAGACCCGGGCGGCCGGGACGGGCGGCCCGGCGCGCCGCGACAGGGTTCGGCCGCGACTGCCGCCGGACTGCCGGGAATGGAACTGTAAATCCCGGTCACGCGCCGCGGCAGGGGTTGGACATGGTTGCCCCGGGCGGCCGGGACGGGGACGCAGCCCCCAAAACGCGCGCCCATGTAAGCGGGGGCGCGAACCAGCGCCAGACATGTTGCGCGGTGGCGATGCCGCGCGCCCATGTAAGCGGGGGCGCAAACAACGGTGGGCGGGGCACGACCTGCGAACGGGCGTCCCGGTGGAAATGGCCGGGGCATGGCCTGCGGTCAGGCCCGGGCGGCGGGCGGAGACCGCGCGCGCCGCTGCGGCGGGCACGCGCCCGGGCAGCCCCGGTTTCACGCCTGCGCGCCGGGATACGGCAAGCCCGCCGACAGTACAGAGTACGAGGAAAGGAGAGGACGCCCATGCCGAGGCCGCCGCGCTGCCGCCGCGTCTGCGCGCTGCCGGAGGAGACGGAGTTCGGCCCGCGCCGCGCCGCCTGCCGGGGCGGGGCCGTCGTCATGACGGTGGACGAGTACGAGGCCATCCGCCTGATCGACCTGGGCGGCCTGCCGCAGGAGCAGTGCGCCGCGCAGATGGACGTGGCGCGCACGACCGTCACCGGCATCTATGAGAGCGCGCGCAAAAAGCTGGCCGAGGCCATCGTCAACGGGCGGCGGCTGCGCATCGAGGGCGGCAGCTACCGCGTGTGCGAAACGGCGGGCGCCTGCCCGCACCGCGCGCGCCACGCCTGCCCGCGCCGCAGGTGCGGCGAAAACGCGGCGGCCGGCCAGCCGGCGGATACGGAACGCCCGGAACGGGAACCCTGACGGCAGGGGGGGTGCGCGGCCTGCGCGGCGCACCGCCGCACCGGGCGGCGGGAACCGTAACGGCAGCGCTGCCGCACCGTACAATGAGAACCATGCGGCAGGCAACCGCACCGGGCGGCGGGAGCTGCGGGCAGGGCGCAAACCCAGACCAGCCCGTCCGCAAGTCCCGCGCGGCCCGCGCGGCAGACCACCGCACCGTACAATGAGAACCGTAACGGCAGCGCCGCCGCACTGTACAGTGAGAACCGCGCGGTAGACCACCGCACCGTGCAACGGCAACCCTGACGGCAGCGGGGCGCGGCCGCAAACGGCCTGTGGCACAGGGCCCTGGACAGCAGGGCGGGAAGTCGAAACAGCAAGGAGGACAACGACCATGGATGAAACGACCTGCACGCATGACTGCGCCGCCTGCGGCGAGGACTGTCCCTCGCGCGCAAAGCCGCAGAGCCTGCAAGAAGCGCCCAACGCGCTCTCGCGCATCGGGCATGTGCTCGCCGTCGTGAGCGGCAAGGGCGGCGTGGGCAAATCGCTCGTGACGTCGGCGCTGGCGGTGCAGCTGAACCGGCTGGGCCGGCGCGTGGGCATCCTCGACGCGGATGTGACCGGCCCCTCCATCCCGCGCGCCTTCGGGCTGAACGCACGCGCGGAGGGGAGCGACGCGGGCATGTTCCCGTGCCGCACGGCCTCCGGCATCGCGGTGATGTCCATCAACCTGCTGCTGGCCGACAGCGGCGAGCCGGTCGTCTGGCGCGGGCCGATGATCGCCGGCGCGGTCAAGCAGTTCTGGACGGACGTGGTCTGGGGCGACATCGACGTGCTGCTGGTGGATATGCCGCCGGGCACGGGCGACGTGCCGCTGACGGTGTTCCAGTCCCTGCCGGTGGACGGCATCGTGGTCGTCACCTCGCCGCAGGAGCTGGTCGGCATGATCGTGGAGAAGGCCGTGCGCATGGCGGAGATGATGCACGTGCCGGTGCTCGGCGCGGTGGAGAACCTCTCGGGCTTCCGCTGCCCGGACTGCGGCGCGGTGCACGACGTGTTCGGCGGCAGCAGCATCGCCGCCGTGGCCGCGCAGCACGGCATCGCGCGCACGGCGCGCCTGCCCATCGATCCGGCGCTCTCGCGCCTGACGGACCTTGGCAGCATCGAACAGCTGCCGGACGAATATCTCAAGGATCTGGCCGCGGCGCTCGACGCGCGCCTCACGGCGCAGACGGACGGAAAGGAAGCGTAAAGAAGATGAAGATCGCCGTTACCTATGAAAACGGAGAGGTGTACCAGCACTTTGGCCACACGGAGCAGTTCCTGCTCGTCGATCCCGACAGTGGCGCGCGTGAGGTCGTCCCCGCCGCGGGCGAGGGGCACGGCGCGCTGGCGGGCTTTCTCGCCGCGCACGGGGTGACGCACCTGGTCTGCGGCGGCATCGGCGCGGGCGCGCGCGAGGCGCTGCGCGCGGCGGGCATCGAGGTGTATGGCGGCGTGAGCGGCAGCGCGGACGAGGCCGCGCGCGCGCTAGCCGCGGGCACGCTCGCCATCGACCAGGCGGCGCGCTGGACGCACCCCGAAGGGGCGCACGGCCCTGCCTGCGGCCACGGCGCGCCCGGTTCCGAGGGCTGCGCGGCCCACCACCACGGCGCGGGCCATACCTGCCGCCACGGCACCTGCAGCCGCAGCCGGCGCGGGTGGCCCGGCCGGCGCAAACGCTCGGCGGCGCCGCCG
>URSN01000125.1 GCA_900550525.1 uncultured Eubacteriales bacterium | reverse complement strand
CGCCCGGCCGCGCAGGCGGCTGCTGCACGCGGCGCTCATCGCCGCGGCGCTGCAGCAGTGCACCGGCGCTGGGTTTGCCGCGGCGGAGTGGCTCGGCCGCGAAGGCTATACCCCGGGCCGCTACCTGACGGACGAGCAGGAGCGGCGGGAGGAGCCCATCCCCGATGTGGAGAACGCCATCGCCGCCGCCAGCCCGGCCGGCAGCGGGACATACGGCATCCGCCTGCTGCCGGAGCTGGAGGACGCGGCGGAATACGCCCGCTGGCGGGAGGAGAAGGGCCAGCCCCCGTTCACGGAGGAGGCGGGGGGGTGGCTGTGGGACATCGTGCCCGCCGCCGGCGAGGTGCTCTGCGACGGGGAGCGGCTGCAATGGACCACGGTGCTGACCACGGATCACGCGGCCATGTTCGAGGGAGGAACGGTCGTTGACGCCCTGGCCGACCGGTGCTATTACACCGTGGAGGGCAGCGGCGAGCGGCATGAGCTCAGCTGCGGCGGCGGCGTCCATAAAATCGAAGGGAACGACCTCATGCTCGAGACCTCGGCCCAAACGGACGCCGCGTTCCCGGACAGCGGGACGGTGACCGTCACGCAGACGATCCGCATCCTCGACTGCAAGGTGGACATGCAGGGCGACTGCGCGACGCTGGCGCTGCTGACGCACAGCTTCACGTTCGACGCCGCGGGCGGCGCGGCCGTTTCCGATACGGCGCGCCTGACCATCCCGCTCTCGGGAACCTACTGCCTGACGCTCGACGAAGTCGACGCGGACGGGACCGAGTGGCTGCAAAACGAACTGGTCAGCCTGGACGGCGTGGCGCTCGACGCGGCGGTCGAATACCGGCAGACGGGCGTCTACGTCACGCTGACGCTCGCCCAAACGCCCGATTTCTGGACGGAGGCCCACACCGCGGCGCTGCTGAGCGTCTCCTACAAGGACTTTTGCAGCGGCATGTCGGCGGCCTGCACCATGGGCGGCGAGACGCTCGAGCCGGAATCGCTCGGCGCGGAGCCGGGGGTGATGCGCTTCATCCTGCCCGTGTTCCCGTCGGACTACGGGCAGGCGCAGCCGCTGACGATGACGCTGCTGTCCGACCACGTCACGCAGCTCAACGGCGAGCCGCTTGGCGAGAACGAGCGGCGCAGCCCCGTGTCGCCCTGGGCGGGCACCGGCGTATCGCGGGAGCTGGCCACCTTCACCATCCCCCTGCCGTAGCGCGCGGGGAAAACCGGGGCACCTCCGCGGAGGACGGGCAGCGGCCCGCCCTCCGTTTTTTCCGCCCGCGCCGCGCCCGCCATGCCCGCCGCCCGCCGCCGCCCGCACCGCCCGCCATGCCGTCCCCGACCGCCGCCGCTTTTGCTCCAATCCGTACGGCAAATTCCCGGCCGTCGCCACGATTGCGCCTAAATGGGGGGATACCCTTTGGAGGAACCCTAACCCAAAGGAGGCATCCCATGGAACAGACCCCGAACACCTTTGCCGCCGCGCAGCACAAGCAGCGGCGCCGCAGGCGCGTGCGCAACGCCTGCATCGCGGGCGCGGCAGCCCTCGCCGTCGTGATGCGGCAGCCGTGCTCATCCCCGCCCTGACGGCGGGCGGAGAGGACGCCAGCGTGCTGACGTATCAGGCCGCCGCCGTGACGGAGGGCGAGATCAGCGCGAGCGTCAGCGGCAGCGGCACGCTCTCGGCGCTCAACGCCGCCTCGTTCACCGCGCCGGCGGACGCGACGGTGGAGGAGGTGCTCGTGCTGCCGGGCGCGCGCGTGAGCGCCGGCGACACGATCCTCACGCTGAGCTCCGACACGCTCGACGAGGAACTCGAGACGCTGCGCGACGAGCTCGAGAGCGTGAACGAGTCCCTCGCCGGCGCGCGGCAGGAGGCGGCGAGCCGCTACGTCACCGCTGGCCGGGCCGGCGTGGTCAAGGAGATCCTTGCCGCATCGGGCGACATCGTGGACGACGCCGGCGCGCTGTGCCGGATCGCCACCGACGGGAACATGCGCCTCGAGCTTGCGGACGCGCCGGATACGCTGCGGCAGTATGACGCCGTCAGCGTCGTCATCGGCGAGGAGACGGCCGAGGGCCTCGTGACGGAGCGCTCGGGCGGCACGGCGGTCATCGTCCTCGAGGACGACGGCTACGCCCTCGGCGCGGCGGCCACGGCCTATGACGCCGACGGCGGGCTGCTCGGCACGGGCACGCTCGCGCTCAACGAATATGTGGAGGTCGCCGGCACGGCGGGCCGCATCGAGAGCGTGCTCGTGGAGGAGGGCGATTCCGTCTCGCGCGGCTCGCGGCTGTTCGAGCTTGCCGAGGGCGCGCCGGATGCGAATTACCTCTCGCTCAAGGAGCAGCAGGCGGACCTGCGGCAGCAGGTGGCCGACTGTGAGGCGCAGTACAGCGTCGTGGCCGAGTGGGACGCGCTCGTGACGAGCCTGCCGGTCGCCGCGGGCGACGAGCTGGCCGCCGGGGACGCGCTGTGCACGCTCGCCGGGGTGGACGGCTACACGATGGACGTCTCCGTCGATGAGCTCGACATCGCTTCCGTGCAGCTCGACCAGGCGGCGGCCGTCACGCTCGACGCGGTCGAGGGCACGTTCTCCGGCCGCGTGGCGAGCCTTTCCTACGAGGGCAGCGGCAGCTATGTGACCAGCTATACCGCCACGCTTGAGATCGACCCCATCGACGGCGCGCTGCCGGGCATGAGCGCCTCGGCCGAGATCGTCACCGCCACGAGCGGGCAGACGCTGATCGTGCCGGTGGAGGCCGTGCAGTATGAGGACGGGCAGGCGTTTGTCTACCTGGCGCCGGAGGGGGCGGCCGCGGGCGCGTCGTATGCGGGCGACGCGGTGGACACCGCCGCGCTTTCGCGCACGGCGGTGGAGACCGGCATGTCCGACGGCAGCTACGTCGCCGTGACGGGCGAGCTTGCCGCGGGCGATCTCATCCTCGTGCCGGTGCGCACGACCACGGCCGAATACGACAGCGGCACGCAGACGACGGGCGGCTTCGGCGGCTTTGGCGGCATGGGCGGCAGGGAGATGCCCGGCAACTTCCCCGGCGAGATGCCGGACGGCGCGTTCTCCGGCGGCGGCTTTGGCGGCATGCAGCCGGGCGCGTGAGGAGGCGGGCCATGCTGACGCTGTCCCATATCAATAAGACGTATCTGGTCGGCGAGGAGCCCGTGCACGCGCTCAGCGATGTGTCGCTCACGGTGCAGGATGGGGAATTCGTCGCCATCTGCGGGCCGTCCGGCTCCGGCAAGACGACGCTGATGAACGTCATGGGCTGCCTGGACCAGCCCGACTCCGGCAGCTATCTGCTCGACGGGGTGGACGTGGCCGCCTGCACGGACCGGGAGCTGTCCGCCATCCGGGCGGAGAAGATCGGCTTCATCTTCCAGCAGTTCAACCTGCTCGAGCAGATGAGCGCGCTTGAGAACGTGGAGCTGCCGATGGTCTACCGCCGCATCCCGAAGCAGGAGCGCATGGAGCGCGCGCGGGACGCGCTGCGCCAGGTGGGGCTCGCCTCGCGCATGCGCCACCGGCCGTGCCAGCTCTCCGGCGGGCAGCAGCAGCGCGTGGCCATCGCCCGCGCGCTGGCGGCGCAGGCGCCCGTCATCCTCGCCGACGAGCCGACGGGCAACCTGGATTCCCGCTCCGGCGACGACGTGATGCGCCTGATCACCGGCCTCTCACAGCAGGGGCGCACCGTGGTGCTCATCACGCACAACGCGCGCGTGGCGGATATGGCGCACCGCACCGTTTACGTGCGCGACGGCCGTCTTTACGGCGCGCGGGAGGAGGCGGACGACGCATGAGTATGCTGCTCAGTTCCCTCCGCCTGGCCGTGCGGGCCATCCTGGCCAACAAGATGCGCTCGTTTTTGACGATGCTGGGCGTCATCATCGGCGTGACGAGCATGGTCGCGCTCGTCTCCATCGGGCAGGGCGCGACGGGTTCCGTCGCCGGCGCCATCTCGTCCATGGGCGCGGGGCTGCTGACCGTGTCCGTGACGGACGAGGACGTGGTCCTCACGCGCGAGGACTATGAGGCGCTCGAGGCCTACGACGCGATCGCGGGCGTCGCGCCGTATGTGACCACCTCCAGCGTGGCGCGCGCGGGCGACGGGTATATGAACGTCTCCGTCTACGGCGTGACGGAATCGTTCCTCTCCGTGGCGGGCCTTGCGGTGCAGGCCGGGCGCGGCGTCGCGCCGACGGACCTCTCCTCGCGCACAAACGTCGCCGTCATCGGCGTGGAGGTGGCCGGCGAGCTGTTTGAAAGCTACGACGTGATCGGGAAAACCATCACCATGGACGGGCGGACGTTCACCATCGTCGGCCTGCTCGAGGAGAGCGGCTCGGATGCGTCCGGCTCGCTCGACAGCCGCGTGCTCATCCCGCTCACCACCGGGCAGCGCCTGGCCGACAGCAGCTCCGTCAACGCCTGCTACGTCGCCGCCGCCTCGCGCGAGCTGGTCGCGCAGGCGCAGGCGCTCGCCCAGATGCGCCTGCTGGAGCTCACGCGCGACGAGGACGCCTTCGACGTGTACGACATGTCCTCCCTGCTCGACACGCTCGACGACGTGATGAGCACCCTCTCGCTCATGCTCGGCGGCATCGCGGCCATCGCGCTGCTGGTGGGCGGCGTGGGCATCATGAACATCATGCTCGTGTCCGTAGCCGAGCGCACGCGCGAGATCGGCATCCGCAAGGCCATCGGCGCAAGGCGCGCGCACATCCTGCTGCAATTCCTCATCGAGGCGTGCGCGCTTTCGCTCCTGGGCTGCCTGCTCGGGCTTGCGCTCTCGGCGCTCGTGCTGGCGGTGTTCTCCGCGGTTGCGGGCATGACGGTGGAGATCGAGTGGCGCGCGGCCGCGGCCGCAGAGGCCTTAAGCGAGGTCCACGGCGAGGCGGTCGACCGCAATCCCGCCGACAACGCCAGCCCCAACCCCCACCACGAAACGCAGCC
>URSN01000124.1 GCA_900550525.1 uncultured Eubacteriales bacterium | reverse complement strand
AGCAGCGCCGTATTGATCGCATTGCGCGCCGGCATGGGGAGGCGCCTGTATTTCTCGCTCATGCGCACACCCCCTTACACCTTCTCCGCCATGCTGCGGCCCAAAAAGCCGGTCGGCCGCACCAGCAGCACGACGATCAGCACGGCGAACACGACCGCGTCCGTCCAGTCGGTCAGGCCGTGCGCGGGCTCCTGCTCCTCGGCAAAGCCGATGGCCTGGCCGCCGATCTTCGCGCCGGGGATGGAGCCGATGCCGCCCAGCACCGCCGCGACGAACGCCTTGAGCCCCAGCAGCGAGCCGATGGTCGGGTTCACGACCGGGTAGCGGCAGCAGTACAGCACCGCGCCGATGCCCGCCAGCGCCGAGCCGATGGCAAACGTGAAGGTGATGGTGTTGTTGATGTTGATGCCCATCAGCTGCGCGGCCCCCGTATCCTCCGAGACGGCGCGCATGGCCTTGCCCATGCGCGTTTTCTGCACGAGGAACGTGAGCGCCAGCATCGAGAGCACCGAAACGACGATCGTCACGATCGCGCTCAGGCTGATGGACAGCGAGCCGAGCTGGTAGGTCACCGACGGGATGATCTTCGTCGCCGGGAACGAGCGCGTGTTGGCCGTCCAGATCAGCTGGGCGAGGTTTTGCAGCAGCAGCGAAACGCCGATGGCCGTGATCAGCAGCGAGATGCGCGGCGCGCTGCGCAGCGGCCGGTAGGCCACCTTTTCGATCACGACCGAAAGCGCCACGCAGCCGACGATCGTCAGCACCACGGCCAGCGCCGGATGCAGCCCGGCGGCGATGGTCAAAAGCGCGATATAGCCGCCGATCATGATCACGTCGCCGTGGGCGAAGTTGAGCAGCATGATGATGCCGTACACCATGCTGTAGCCGAGCGCCACGAGCGCGTAGATGCTGCCAAGCTGCAATCCGTTGATGAATTGCGATAGAATCAGCATGCGGGGGTCCCCATCCTTTCCCAGTGCGTCCCGCGCGGCGGGGCGCGCGCGCCCTGCGGCCGGGTTTCATGCGGCGGCGCGGGGCGGATGAGGCCCGCCCCGCGCGCTCCGCGCGGTCAAATAAGGCCCGGCCGGCCGGCGCAGGGCCGGCCGGCCGGGCGTGTGCTCAGTACTTGCCCCAGAAGGATTCCGCGCCGTCCTTGATCTGGATGATCGCGGCGGTCTTTTCCGGGTTGTTCAGCTCGTCGTAGGTCACGTGCCCGGTCACGCACTCCATGTCCGTGGCGTTGAGCGCGTCGATGACGGCCTGCTTGTACTCGTCGCTGCCGACGGTCAGGCTGCCGTCCACCTTTTCAAGCGCGGCGAACAGGATGGCCGCGGCGTCGTACGCCTGCGCGGCAAACATGTTGGGCGCACTGCCGTACTCGGCCTCATACGCGGCGATGAAGTTCTGCACCGCCTCGGTTTCGTCGTTCTTGGAATAGCCCGCGCAGTAGTACGCGCCCTCGAGCAGCGACGCGTCCTCCACGACCTGGAGCACCGTGTCCCAGCCGTCCGCGCCAAGGAGCGTGGCCGTCACGCCCGCGGCGTCGGCCTGCGTGGCCACCAGCGCCACCACGCTGTAGTAATCCGGCACGAACAGCACGTCCGGCGCGGCGGCGGCGATGGTCGTGAGCTGGCTCATGAAGTCCACGGCGCCGTCGGCATAGCTCTCCTCGGCGACGATCTCAAGGCCCAGCTCGGCCGCCTTCTCCCGAAACGCGTCCGTGAGGCCGACGGAGTAGTCGATGCCGGTGTTGTACAGGATCGCGGCGGTCTTGGCGCCCAGCTCGTCAAAGGCGAACGTGGCCATCTTCTCGCCCTGGAACGGGTCGATGAAGCAGGAGCGGAACATGTTCTCGTACACCGCGCCGGTATCCGGGTCCACCGTGACGGCGGCCGCCGTGGCGGAGGCGGTGATCATGGGCATGTTGTCCGCCTGCGATTCGACCACGACCGCGACGGTCGGGCCGGTGGTCACATCGCCGATGATGGCGGCCACGCCCTGGTCCACGAGCGAGTTGTAGCCGGTGACGGCCTTGGCCGGGTCGCCCTCCTCGTCATACTCGACCAGCTCGATGGGCGTGCCGTTCATGCCGCCCGCGGCGTTGTACTCCTTGACGTACAGGCGCACGCCGTTGGCCACGGCCACGCCGTACTCGGCCACCTCGCCGGTGAGCGGGGCCAGCATGCCGATCTTGAGCGTATCGCCGGACTGCTCCGGCTGGTCCGCGCCGCCGCTCTGGCCCGGCTGGTCCGCGCCGTCCGCCGGCTGCTGCGTGCAGCCCGCAAACGCGAAGCAGCTCACCGCCAGCAGCGCCGCAACGAGCAAGCTGATGATCTTTTTCATGTTCGTTTCCTCCATTGACTTTGATTTTCCAGCTTATACAAAAACATCGGCCCCGCTTTGAACGGCGCCGATGTGATTGCCACGGGCGAACCGGTTCAGGAAGCGGGCGTACGGCGCGCGTGCGCCATAATAATGCGGATGCCCGAAAGGACGGGCAGGCCGGAAAGCGCCCCCAGAATAACGGAAACGCCCAACAGACGGCTGCCGGGCGCAAAAGAAGCGACGGACGCGGCGCAACAGGCCGCGGCGCAGGACGCATACGCCGGTGCGTACGGTTTTGCTGCTGCACTGCACTGCGCCATGGTCTGCGGCTCCTTTCCCTCTCCACCGGCCCGCCGCAGGGCGGACCGCTTATGAATGTTGATAATCTACCATCATTGCCGCGCTTTGTCAAGAGAAATCATATATTTTATATGGAACTTTTCTCAACGGCCATAGGGAACTCCTCCCAATGGCCCGCCGCGCCGCGCGCGCGGCGGGGCAAACGGCCGGGCGGGCGCGGGAGCGCGGGCGGCGAAGAGGCGAAGCGGCGGGCGCGCGGCGCGGCGGGCTGAATCATTCATCCGTCCGGCCGGTTCCCGCAAAATGAAGCGCCGCATGCGGCGCGGGGGGCTGAATAACCGGTCCGCCGGTTCCTGTAAGGCGCGGCGGCGCGCCTTACGGCCACGGGATGGGCACGCTGCCCTGCTCGCCCGCCGGGTCGAAGGAGTGGTTCTCCGCGCGGCGCTCGGGCGTGTCGTAATACACAAAGTCGTCGTGCAGCGGCGAATAGGTGAGGATATGGATCTGCCCCGCGGCCTCGTCCACCTGCATCAGGCGCAGGTAGGCGTCGCCGCCGTTGTGCCCGGCGGCCTGGTAGTTGCAGATCATCTGCAGCACCGTGCGCTCGGCCGTGCCGTCGCCGTCGTCGTCAAAGGCGGCGGGGACGCAGGCGCTGTTGTAGCGGTGGCCGCACAGCACCAGGTAGAGGTTCGGGTTCTTCGCCACCACGCCGTCGTAGAGCAGCCGCCCCTGGTCGGTCAGCGTGCAGTCGCTGTCGAAATAGCTGTGCACGCACAGCACGCCCACGCGGTCGGGATAGGCGGCGAACGTCTCGTTGAGCCAGTCCATGCCCGCCTGGTCGATGTGGTAGCCCATGTAGGCGAACACAAAGCGCGTCCCGCCCGCGTCGATCAGGTCGTAATGGCCGCGGTTGTCGGCGTAGCTGCCGCCATACCAGGGCTTATCCGCAAAGCGCGCCTGGCCAAAGCGGGCGCAGTAGGCGGCATAGTCGTACTCCTCTGCGTCCGAGCCCACGTCGTGGTTGCCGGCGCACACGCCGTGCGGGATGTCCGAGAGCGCCTGCATGGCCCCGTCGGCCACCTCCCACTGCGCCGCGTCGCCGCAGTCGTTGACCAGGTCGCCCGTGTGCACGACGTAGGCAAGGCGCAGCCGTTCGACGTTCTGCTGCAAAAATTCCGTCTGCTCGTAGAACAGCGCCGGGTACTTGTTGCTGTAGTGCTGCGTGTCCGACAGCCAGGCGATGGTGTACGCGCCCTCCGGCGGGCGCAGCGCGTCCGGCTCGGGCGTGGCCGTGGGCATGGGCGGCGGCGCGGGCGCCTCCGTGGCCACCGTCTGCACGAGCACGGGCTCTGCGCCGCCGGCCTCCGCGTCCGGCGCGGCCGTGGCCTGGACGGCCGGCATGCCCGGCGCGCCCGCGCAGCCCGCGGCCGGCAGCGCGCACAGCAGCAGCGCCAGCAGCAGGGACAGGATCTTTTCACGCGTCGTTTTCATGCGTACAGTATAGCACAGCCGCCGCGCTCCGTGCGGGGCGCGGCGTTCTTTTTCCTTTTTATTCATTTTCTTCCCCTTTTTTCAGGCGCGCCGCCGGAAAACCACGGGCGCACGGGGGGCGCTGTCTCTCCCGGAACTGACCGGTTAATAGAAAAGGAAAAACTGCGGGCGCGCAGCCGGAAAACCGCGGACGCGCCGCCCGGCGGGATTGAAATGCGGCCGGGGCCGCTCTGGCGGCGGAGCGGGCAAAGCGCGGCGCGCCCCGCCCCGCCCTTTGGCCGCCGCGCTTTGCATTTTTCAGCGGATTATGGTATGATAATGACCAAATTCTCCCCGCCCGCCGGCAGGCGCTGCCCGCCGGGGCGGGCGCGGACGGCGGCAGGGGGCGGAGCGGACTTGTCTTTTGTACACATCATCTGGAACCCGGTGGCGGGCAACGGCGCGGCGCGGGCGGTGTTTGTCCGCGTGCGCGAGCTGCTCGCGCGCAGCGGCGCGGATTTTACCGACGCGATGAGCGAATATGCCGGGCACGCGGTGGAGCTGGCGAAGGCCGCCGCGCGCGCGGGGCACGGCCGGGTGATCGCCCTGGGCGGCGACGGCACGGTGCGCGAGGTGGCCAGCGGCCTCATCGGCAGCGACACGCCGCTGGCGCTGCTGCCCTGCGGCACGGGCAGCGGCCTGGCGCGCGCGCTGCGCCTGCCCGCCGAGCCGGAGGCGGCGCTGGAGACGGCGCTGCACGGCCAAATCCGCGCCATGGACGCGGCCACGGCCAACGGCGAGCTGTTCTTCAACGTGGCGGGTTTCGGGTTCGACGTGGACGTGCTGCGCGAGACGGAATATTTCAAGACCCGCACGAAAAACGGGTCGCTGGCCTACCTGCGC
>URSN01000123.1 GCA_900550525.1 uncultured Eubacteriales bacterium | reverse complement strand
GCGGCTTAGCAGGCGTCAAGCGCCGCGGCGTCGGCCTGCGCGGCGGGCCGGGGCGCCTGCGGCGCGCCGCCGGAAGCGGGTGCAAGGCACGCCGCCGAATAGGGTGAATAGCCCAGCGGCAGATAGATCGCCTGATCCACCGGCCGCAGCACGAGCAGCGCCGCGCCGGCGGATACGGCCTGCGCCTCCAGCTGCGCCATCGCGCGGCGCATGAAGCCCCGCCGCTCATACCCCTCGCGCGTGGACACCCCCGCCACGCGCACGGCGGGCAGCCCGCCCGCCGCGCCGCCAAGGCGCACGCGCCGCCCGAGCGCCATGCTCAGCAGCGTGCCGCCGTCGAACACGCCGGCCGAGAGCGCCGGGTCGAACCGCTCGGCAAAATACCACGCGGCGAACGCCTCCGCATCGTGAAAGCGCGCCTGCCAGAGCGACCGCGCCGCCGCGCGGTCGGCGGCGGTCAACGCGCGCGCAGCCGGGGCGCTCATACGATATAGCGCGCATCCGGCGCGGGCCGGGCGCGCAGCGCCTCGCGCTGCTGCTCATACCCCGGGCGGCCCAGCAGCGCATAGGCAGCGATCTTGCCCGCCTCCACGCCCGGCTGGTCGAACGCGTCGATGCCCAGCAGCTCGCCGGCAAAGGCGGTCGCCACCTCGAGCAGGTAGAGCAGCTGCCCCACCGTGAAGGCGTTCACCTCCGGCAGCGTCAGCGTATAGCTGAGGTGCCCGCTCTGCTGCACGGCGTACTCCGTGGCGGACTGCTCGGCGCGGATGAGCTCGCCAAGCGTATGGCCGCTGAGGAACGACACCGCCGGGATATCCGCATAGCCCTGCGGGATGGGCACCTCGGCGCGGTAGTTCTCCACCGCGAGGAAGCCGATGACCTTGTCGAACGGGCCCTCGGTGTACAGCTGCACCTGCGAGTGCTGGTCCGTCACGCCCAGCGCCTTGACGGGCGTCTGCCCCGTGTGCACGATGCTGCCGTCGCGCGCCGTCCGCTTGCCGAGCGACTCGGCCCACAGCTGCGCGTACCAGTCGGCCATGTATTTGAGCGAATCGGCATAGGGCATGAGCACGCTCACGTTGCAGCCGCGCCGCATGGCCAGGTATTGCAGCGCGGCCAGCATGGCGGCGGGATTGTGCCGCACGTCGCGCCGGCTGCACAGCCCGTCCATATACGCCGCGCCGGCGAGCAGCGCGCGCACGTCCACGCCGCACACCGCCGCCGCGAGCAGCCCCACCGGGCACAGCTCGGAAAAGCGGCCGCCCACGCCGTCTGGCACAAAGAAGGTCGTCAGCCCCTCGCGCTCGGCGATCCTGATGAGGTTGCCCTTGCGCCGGTCGGTCGTGGCGATGACGTGGCCGCGCAGATCGCCGTGCAGGCGCGCGCGCAGCAGGTCCGTCACGATCAGCAGCTGCGACATCGTCTCCGACGTGCTGCCGGACTTGGTGATCACGTTGAACACGGTCTTTTCCACGTCGATCACGTCCAGCAGCGCGGCCATGCGCTCCGGATCGACGTTGTCCTCCACATACAGGCGCGGGCCGCCGCGCTTTTCCCGCGGCAGCTCGTTGTAGTGCAGATGGCACAGCGCCTGATGCACCGCGATGGGCCCGAGCGCGCTGCCGCCGATGCCCAGCACCACGAACGCCTCGCAGCGGGCGCGCACGTCCGCCGCCACGGCCTCAATGCGCGCGACGACCTCCTGCTGGTCGTGGGGCAGGTCGCGCCACGGCATGGCGGCCCTGCCCGCCTCCAGCGCGTCCGCCGCCTCCGCAAGGCGCGGCAGCAGCGCCTCCAGCTCCTCGCCGGCAATGCCGCGCGCGCCCAGGCGCTCCGCCATCATGTTGTTGTAGTCCAGCCGCAGGCGCATCGATTCGCGCCAGGCGGCGTCCTCATAGTGCTGCATCGTGCGATCCTCCTCCGTTTTGTCATTTTCTCCATTATATCATGCAAGACCGCCGGCGAACAGGCATAGACTGAACCGGTGATGCACATGCGCAAACGGATGCTCCTGCTCGCCGCGGCGGGCGCGCTGCTGCTGCTGTTGCTGGCGGCGCTGAGCCGGACCGGCGGCGGAACGTACTCGCTCGACGTGCAGGTCGTGGACGGGCGCACCGAGGCGCCGCTTGCCGGCGCGGCGGTCGTCATCGCGGAGGCGGCGGGCGTCCACATCACCGGCGCGGACGGCCGCACCGGCCCCATCGCCGTGCCGCGCGCTTTGCGCGTGCGCATGGGCGCCGAGCAGGCGCCATGGCGCGAGGTCACGGTGCTCGCCTACTGCGACGGCTACTACCCCTACGCGCTCTTCCACGTGGCGCTGTACCCGGACCGGGCGCGCAGCGGGCCGCGCGTCTACCTGTTCCCGGACGACGGGAGCATGGACGGCACGCCGTTTGTGCTGATCGAAGCGCCGGAGGCGGACTGGGCGCGCGCGCTCATCGAGCAATACCGTCCGGAGACGGGCTGAGCCGCGCGCGGCAGACGGCGAGGCTGTCGTAGAGCTCCTGCACGCCGCCGTACATATCGCTGTACACCTCCACAAAGGCGGGCCCGGCATAGCCGCGCGCCCGGAGCGCGGCGGCAAGCGCCGGCAGGTCGCACGCGCCCTGCCCCGGCATGCGCCAGCGCAGCCGCCCGTTTGGCAGGCGCTCATAATCGCACAGGTGGACGTTCACGATGCGCTCGCCCACCGCCTCGACATAGCGCAGCGGGTCGAAGCCGCTGCGCGCGGCCTGCTTGACGTCGAGCGTATAGTGCAGCCGGTCGCCCGTGCGCTCGCGCAGCAGGCGGCCGTACTCAGGCGTGCAGAACACGCAGTAGCTCACGTTCTCCAGCGCCAGCGTCACGCCGTGCTCCTCCGCCATGGCGCAAAGCTCCGAAAAGACCGGCGCGACGCGCTCGATCTCAAGGTTCTTGGCCGCGCCCGCGAGCGTCGCCGCGCCATGCATCACATAGCAGCGCGCGCCCAGGCGCTGCGCCGCGCGCAGCACGCGCGCATACAGGCGCAGCGCGTCCGCCCGCTGGCGCGGATGGATGGAGAACAGCTGCGGCTCGAACTGCGTGCTCATCGGGTGGACGCTGTAGGCCGTCACGCCCGCCTCCGCCAGCCGGCCGGCCAGCAGCTCGATGAACGCCGGCTCATACTCGCAAAACGTGTTGAGGAATACCTCCGCAAGGCGCACGCCGTGCGCGCCGATGTCGCGCACCGCATCCTCGGTGGCCATGCGGCTGAAATAGCTCGCGCTCGAAACGCCGACCTCCATGAAACGCCCTCCTGTCGATCCACTCTATCATATCACACGCTTCGCTTTTGCGGTATACCATGCGCGGCGCTTTTGTGGTATCCTGTTGGCATGGAACGCCGGGAAAAAAGCGCATACCGCCCGCTGCTGCATCGCCTGCCGCTGCTGCTGCTCCTTCCCCTCGGCCTGCTCGTGCCGCGGCTGTGCGCCGGGCAGCAGGCGTTTGTGGAATGGTACGCCGCGCACGTCTATCCCGCCATACGCGGCCTGCTCTCCACGCTCACGGGCTGGTTCCGCTTCTCGCTTGCGGAATGGCTCCTGTACGCGCTCGCGCTCGGCGTGCCGCTGCTGCTGGCGGTGCAGGGCGTGCGCGCGCTGTGCAGGCGCCTGCCGCCATACCGCTTCCTCTCGCTCCTGTTGTCGCTGGCCATCGCCGCGGGCGCGCTGCTGAACCTGTTCTACCTGACGTGGGGGCTGCTGTATTTCCGCGCGCCGCTCGCAAAGCGCATGGGCCTTGCGGTCGAGGCGCGCAGCGTGGAGGAGCTCGCATCGCTCACGGAGCTGCTGGCCCGCCAGGCCGCCGCGCTGCGCGAGACGGTCGCCGAGGACGCCGGGGGCGTGTTCACGGCCGACGAGGAGGCGGCCTTTGCCGCGCTGATCGACGCCTACGCCGCCCTCGCCGCAGCGGACGACACCTTTGCCGGGACGGTCACGCGCGCCAAGCGCGTCTGCAATTCAAACGGGCTGAGCCTGCTGGGCATCTCCGGCATCTACATCGGCCTGACGGCGGAGCCGAACGTCAACACCGGCCAGCCGCCGCTGCTGCTGCTCCAGGCCGCGGCGCACGAGATGGCGCACCAGCTCGGCATCGCCGCCGAAGACGAGGCCGAGTTCACGGCGTTCCTCGCCTGCATGCGCGCCTCCAGCCCGTCCATCCGCTACTCCGGCGTCATGCAGGCGCTCATCCGCTGCGGAAACGCGCTCCACGCCGCGGACGCCGCGCGCTACGCCGCCATCGCGGACGATTGCTATTCGGACGGGATGCGGCGCGACCTGGCCGACTACAACGCCTACTGGGCCGCGTACGAGGGCCCGGCGCGCGAGGCGGCGGACGCGGCCAACGACGGCTACCTCAAGCACAACGCGCAGCCAAGCGGCGTCCAAAGCTACGGCGAATCGGTCGATCTGCTGCTTGCGCTGTACGCCGCCGGCGGAGCGGACGCGCTGTTCCCGCTGTGCTGAAATTTTTTTTGGTTTCCAAACAAATTTTCTGTTTACAAATCACGGAAAACGGTGTATGCTTAACTGGATTCCATCGGGATCCAAATCGAAAAATAATACCTGAAGGGGAGCTGAGCAAATGATCGACCTGACCATCCACCGTGACAGCCTGCAGCGCACCATCGAGCGCGCGCGTGCAAAGGGCATCATCATCCCGACGTTCGCGCAGATGCGCAACCCCGACCTGATCCCGGAGAAGATCAAGGCCCGGCTCCGCGACGTAGGCCTCTGGGACCTCAACCCCCTCAACCTGTTCCGCATCACCTGGCGCAACGAGCCCAAGGAGAAGGGCGGCGTGTACGGCGGCGTCAACTTCATCGAGATCCCGCAAGAGCTCACCGGCGTGAAGGCGCGCCTCATCCTGCTCACGGGCAAGTGGTTCCCCACCGGCTGCCACAAGGTGGGCGCCTCGTTCGGCTGCCTCGTGCCGCGGCTGGTCACCGGCCAGTTCGACCCGACGTACCACAAGGCGGTGTGGCCCTCCGCGGGCGACTACTGCCGCGGCGGCGCGATCAACTCCACGC
>URSN01000122.1 GCA_900550525.1 uncultured Eubacteriales bacterium | reverse complement strand
CTAGGGGTCTCTGCGGGCGGCGGCGCGCAGCCGGCCCGCCCGGCGGCGCCGGTGGCGCTGGGGGCGTCGATCGCGCCCACCGGCGCGGAGGGTAACGAGAGCTTCGTGCTCACCGGCCCCGACGGGCGGCAGAAGCTGATCTATTCGCACGAGTCGCTGCGGCCGCGCTTTTCCGTGTGCGACCCGGAGCTGAGCTATACGCTCCCGCCGCGGCAGACGGCGCTCGGCGCGGCGGACATCTTCTCGCACATCCTCGAGCAGTACCTGCACGGGCAGCCGGGCGTGGAAGCGAGCGACGAGATGTCCCTCGGGCTGATGCGCGCCGTCGTGCAGTACGCGCCGAGGGCGCTCGCCGTGCCGGACGACGCGGCGGCGCGCGCCAACCTGATGTGGGCCAGCATACTGGCCATGAGCCGGGTGCTGGGCGTCGGCCATGCGGAGAACTGGGTGTGCCACATGCTCGAGCACGCCGTCTCCGCCCGCTTCGACCTGCCGCACGCGGCGGGCATGACGGCCATCTTTCCGGCCTATCTGGCGTTCATCGCGCCGCAGGACGCGGCGGGCAAGCTCGCAAAGCTTTCCGCCCGGGTGTTCGGCGCGGCGCAGAGCGAACAGGCGGGCGCCGGCGCGGTGCGCGCGTTTTTCCGCGGCCTGGGGCTGCCCGTCTCGCTGACGGAGGCGCTCGGCCGGCGGCCCGGCGCGGCGGAGATCGGGGAGCTGGCGCAAAACGCCATCCCCTGGGGCGCGATGGAGGCCGGCGGCTACCGGCCCTTCACCGTGCAGGATGCAGAGGCCGTGCTGCTGATGGCGCTCGAGCAGCACTGAGGAGGCGGGAGGCACAGGTATGGACCGGTTTGACGTAGCGATCATCGGCGGCGGCGCGGTCGGCTCGGCCGTGGCGTATGTGCTCGGCGCGTACGACCTGCGCGTGGCCGTGATCGAGAAGGAGCTGGACGTGGCGATGGGCGCCTCCGGGCGCAACAGCGCCGTGGTGCACGCCGGGTTCAACAACCGCCCCGGTTCGCTGATGGCGCAGCTGTGCGTGGAGGGCAACCGCGGCTTTGCGGCGCTGTGCCGCGCGCTGGACGTGCCCTACCGGCGCACGGGCAAGCTCGTCGTCGGCAGCGGGGCGGAGGATGCGCGCGCGCTCGAAGGGCTGCTGCGCACGGGGCTTGCAAACGGGTGCACCGGGCTGTCGCTGCTCGACGGCGCGGCCGTAAGCGCGCGCGAACCGCATGTGCGCGCCACGGCGGCGATGCTCTCGGCCGACACCGCGATCATCGATCCGTTCCTCTACAACATCCACCTGGCCGAATGTGCGGTGAAGAACGGCGTCCGCTACCTGCTCGGCCGCGAGGTGACCGCCATCGAGCGGCGCGGCGGGACGTTCCGCATCACGGCGGGCGGCGAAACGGTGGAGGCGGGGCTCATCGTCAACTCCGCCGGGCTGTACGCCGACCGCGTCAGCGCCATGGCGGGCGACGCGTCGTTTACGATCTATCCCTGCCGGGGGGAGTATTACCTGCTGGACAAGGCCGCCGGGCAGCGGCTCTCCATGCCGGTATACCCGGTGCCGCGCCCGGGCGTGGGCGGCCTCGGCGTGCACCTGACGCCCACCATCGACGGCAACGTGCTCATCGGCCCGTCGGCCGAGTATGTGGACGACCGCGAGGAGACGGCCACCACCGCCCCCATGCTCGAGCGGCTCTGGCAGGAGGCGGCGCAGCTGCACGACGGCCTGGACCGGCGCGACGTCATCGGCGCCTATGCCGGCCTGCGCGCGAAGCTCGTGGCCTGGGGGCTGGAGTTTTACGGGGATTTCATCATCGAGGAGAGCCCGCGCGTGGAGGGGCTGATCCAGCTGGTGGGCATCGAGTCGCCCGGGCTGACGGCCTCGCTGCCCATCGCCAGGCGCGTCGAGGCGATGGTCGTGCGCCGCCTGCGCCCGGCCAGGCGCGCCGGGTACGACCCGACGTACCGCCGCATCCCCTCGTTTGCCGAAAGCGACGAGGCCGGCCGCGCCGCGCTGATCGCCGCGGACCCGGATTACGGCGAGATCGTCTGCCGCTGCGAGTCGGTCACGCGCGCGGAGGTGCTGCGCGCGCTCAACAACCCGCTCGGCGCGCACGCGCTCGTATCCGTCAAGAACCGCACGCGCGCCACGATGGGGCGCTGCAACGGCGGCTACTGTTTCACGCGCCTGATCGACCTGTTCGAACAGGAGCTCGGCCTTGCGCCGGAGCGCATCGCGCTCAAGAGGGAGGGCGACCGGCCCATCGCCGGCGCGCTGCGGGAGGTGCCGCCATGCGAAAAGTAAGTCTTGTCATCATCGGGGCCGGCCCGGCGGGGCTGGCGGCCGCCGCCGAGGCGCGGCGGCGCGGCGTGCCGGACGTGCTCGTGCTCGAGCGCAATGACCGCGTGGGCGGCATTTTGAACCAGTGCATCCACGACGGTTTCGGCGTGGAGCGGTTTTCCGAGGCGCTCACCGGGCCGGAGTACGTGGCGCGCTTCCGGCGCGAGGCGTGCGCGCCGGGCGTGGAGATCCTCTGTTCGGCCATGGTCACCGCCATCACGCCCGAGCGCCGCGTCACGTTCGTCGCCCGCGGCGGGCAGCAGACCGTGCAGGCCGGCGCGGTGCTGCTGGCCACCGGCTGCCGCGAGCGCACGCGCGGCGCCATCGGCGTGGCGGGCACGCGGCCGGCGGGCGTGTACACCGCGGGCGTGGTGCAGCACCTGGTGCACCTGCAAAACCGTTCCGTGGGCCGCCGCGCGGTCATCCTGGGCAGCGGCGACATCGGGCTCATCATGGCGCGCCGCCTGACGCTCGAGGGCGTGGAGGTCGTCGAGGTGCTCGAAAAACTGCCCTATTGCAGCGGATTGCAGCGCAACGTGCGGCAATGCCTGCAGGATTTCAACATCCCGCTGCGCCTGTCCACCACCGTGACGGAGCTGCGCGGGCGCGCGCACCTTACCGGCGTGGTGGCCAGCGCCGTGGACGCGTCTGGCAGGCCCGTGCCCGGCAGCGAGCGCGAGATCGCCTGCGACGCGCTGATCCTCTCCGTCGGCCTGATCCCGGAGAACGAGCTGGCCCGGGCCTGCGGCGTGCGGATGGACCCCGTCACCGGCGGCGCGCTGGTGGACGGCGCGCTGATGACCAGCGTACCGGGCGTGTTCGCCTGCGGCAACTGCCTGCACGTGCACGACCTGGTGGACTTCGTCTCCGCCGAGGCGGAATACGCCGCCGCCTCCGCCGCGGCGTACCTGCGCGGCGCGGCGTATGCGGGGCCGCAGCTGCCGGTGACGGCGGGCGAGGGCGTGCGGTATGTGCTGCCGCGCAGCGTCGTGCCGGGCCGGGCGGCGACGCTGTCGCTGCGCGTGAAGGAGCCCGGCAGCGCGGGGCGCATATGCGCGCGCACGGAGGCGGGGGCCGAGCTGGCCGCAAGGCGCCTGGCGCGCCTCTCCCCGGCGGAGATGATCCGCCTGCCGCTCAAAACGGGCGCGGATGCGCCGCTCACGGTCGCGCTCGAGCAGCGGCAGGCCGCGGCGCAGCCGGCGCAGGAGGGCGGCCTGGTCTGCACGGTGTGCCCCAACGGCTGCGCGCTCACCGTCCGGCCGGACGGCGCGGGCGGCTGGAGCGTCGAGGGCGCGCGCTGCCGGCGCGGGCGGGAGTTCGCCGTGGCGGAGATGACCGCGCCCGTGCGCACGCTGACCACCAGCATCCCCGTCACGGGCGGCGTGCGGCCGATGGTATCGCTGCGCAGCTGCGAACCGCTGCCGCGCGCGCAGCTGCGCGCGGCGGTGCGGCGGCTCAACGGGCTGTGCCTTGCCGCGCCCGTGGCGCTGGGCCAGCGCGTGGAGCTGGGCGGCATATGGTTCGCCGCGACGGACGACGTCCCCCAAAAGGCGGACGGCGGGCGGTGAGCGCGGCCCCCACGATCCGGGAGCGGCGCGCCGGAGCCGGTGAAAAAAGGGAATCCTGCGGGCCGGGAACGGCGCGTTGGAGATATCAGAAAAGGAGGACCAGAACAATGAAGAGATGGATCGCAGCGCTCGTTGCGCTGCTGGCCGTGGTTTCGCTCATCGCCTGCACGCCTGCCGAGCCGGCCGCCGAGCCGACCGAGGCGCCCGCGGAGGCGACCGCCGAGCCGACGGAAGAGCCGGCCGCCGAGCCGACCGAGGCACCCGCCGAGCCGACCGAGGAGCCCGCGCCGGAGCTGCCGGCCGTGAGCGTGTCGGAGCTGTTCGAGGCGCTGGGCATGGTGGAGGCGGAGGCGTATGACTTCGTCTGCGCCGACGGCTATGTGCACAACATCATCGCCGAGGACATCCCCGCGTGCACCATCGAGCATGTGGACGGCCGCGTGGACGCCCGCGTGCCCGGCGTCGGCGACAACACGCTCAGGAGCATCGCCTACATCATCCCCGAGGGCCTGACCGCCGAGACGATCGACCCGGAGGGCGGCGTGCAGCGCATCATCGTGTTCGAGGGCGTCGTCGAGGAGTACGGCCTTGCGGCGAGCGAGCAGCCGCGCGGCGACGAGACCGCGGCGGACTGCTATTCCTTCGCCGAGTTCGCCGATGCGGCGCTGTGGACCACCCCGCTTGAGGAGGTGCAGATCGTCGCGACCGACGGGTACGAGTCCGCGCACCTCTACATGGACATCGCGGAGAAGTACGTCTCCTTCGGCCACAGCGCCGCGCCGACGTTCGCCGGCGAGACGGCGGATGTCAACGTGGAGCCCTGGCACATGGCGTACATCAACCTGGGCGCCGAGGCCGTGGTCTTTGCCGACTACGGCGCGTGAGCAGCGCAGCCGCACGGCGGGCCCTGCCGGTGACGGCATTGGCCTCGGCTGACGGCGGACTCGCGCCCGTGACGGTGCGGGCCCATTCATAACGGCGTCGGCCACAGTTGACGGCTGCGGCGGGCTCGCGCCCATGACGGCGTTGCCCCGCCCATGACGGCAGCGGGCTTTTGCCCGATGGCCGCGCGGACGCCCGCGCCCCGCGGCGAAACCGGAAGCAGCGGCGGGGGGGCCCCGAAAAACAAACGAGGGGGCCCGGAGATGATTTTAAAAAAAAAAAAAAAAAAAAAAAAAAAAAAAAAAAAACGAAAAAAAAGAAACAGAAGCAAC
>URSN01000121.1 GCA_900550525.1 uncultured Eubacteriales bacterium | reverse complement strand
GCAGCGGGCAATCAGCGCAGCGCGGCGCGCCCGCGGGCGTGCAGACCGTGGCCCCCAGCTCCATGAGCGCCTGGTTGAACGCGCCGGGCCGCTCCGGCGGGATGCAGGCGAGCAGGCGGGCGCGCACGGCGCGGCGCACGGCCGGATCGAGCACGTCGGCATCGTCGTCCGCCTGGCGCGCCATCACGCGCAGCACGTTCCCGTCCACGGCCGGCACGGGGATGCCAAAGCAGATCGACGCGACCGCGCCGGCGGTATACTCCCCCACGCCGGGCAGCGAGAGGAGCGCCGCATAGTCGGCGGGGAACGCTCCGTCAAAGCGTTCCACCACCTGCCGCGCCGCGCGCTTGAGGTTGCGCGCGCGGCTGTAATACCCGAGCCCCTCCCACAGCTTCATCAGCCGGTCGTCCTCCGCTTCGGAGAGGTCCCGCACCGTGGGCAGCGCGGCAAGAAAGCGCGTCCAGTAGCCGCGCACCGCCTCCACGCGCGTCTGTTGCAGCATGACCTCGCTGATCCAGACGGGATATGCCTCCGTTGTCCGCCGCCAGGGCAGGTCGCGCGCGTTTGCGGCATACCAGTCGAGCAGGCGGCCGATCCATTCCGATTCCATGACAAACAGTATACCACAAACAGAAAAAGCGTGGTATAATGGCTTCAATTTGGCAAGGGAGAAACGGTACCTATGGAACTCAACCTGAACGAAATCCGCGAACAGGCGGCCGAGGCCGCCCGGCTGCTGCTCGCCTCCGCCGCGCCCGAGCCGGGCGCGCTGTGCGTCATCGGCTGCTCGACCAGCGAGATCGCGGGCGAGCGCATCGGCTCGGCGTCCAACGCGGACGTGGCGCGCGCCGTGATGGACGGCCTGCTGCCCGTGCTGAAGGCGGCGGGCGTGTGCGTGGCGGTGCAGGGCTGCGAGCACATCAACCGCGCGCTGTGCGTCGAGCGCGCCTGCCTGGAGCGCTTCGGCCTTTCGGAGGTATGGGTGGAGCCGTGGCTGCACGCGGGCGGCGCGTTCTGCACGGAGGCGGCGGCGCGCTTTGCCCCCCACGCGATGGTCGAGGACCTGCGCGCGCAGGCCACGCTCGGCATGGACATCGGCGGCACGCTCATCGGCATGCACATGCGGCCGGTCGTCGTCCCCATCCATGCGCCGCTGCGCCATATCGGCGGCGCAACGCTGGTGCTGGCCAAGTCCCGCCCGCGCTATGTGGGCGGCCCGCGCGCGCATTATCCGGCCAATGCGGCGTCCCACTGACGGCCTGATGATTGCGAAAGTATGAATTTTTTGACATTCTGGCCCGATTGGGCAGAATGAAACCTAAATATGTTTGCAATTTTCGCCGCAGTTGTTCTATAATAGGCTTGGTGTCCGCGCTTCGGGTCTGTGGTTGCAAATCGATGCCAGTCGCAGGCGAAACGATCCACGTAAGCGAACGAAACAGTCCGTGAGCATGGTGCGGCTTAGACGTCAGTCCAACCGGCGCGCGTGCGTCGAGAGGGGTAGTAGTGGGGAGCGGCCAGCTTATGAGCGAACCCCCCTGTTGGCGGGTGTGGGGGCAAAGACCAGGTCAGCCGAGCATCGGACACCAAAAAAATAACAAAAAGCCGAAGGGGAAAAAAGCAACATGTTCGAGGACAAGATTCTGGTTTGCAAGGATTGCGGCGCACAGTTCGTCTTCACCGCGGGCGAGCAGGAGTTCTATGCGGAAAAAGGGTTCCAAAACGAACCCGTCCGCTGCAAGGACTGCCGCGCCAACCGCAAGGCGCAGCGCGCCGGCGGCGAGCGCGAAATGTATGACGCGATCTGCGCAGATTGCGGCGCGCCCACAAAGATCCCGTTTGTGCCGCGCAACGACCGGCCCGTTTATTGCAGCAACTGCTTCCAGAACCACAGGCACTGACCTGCCGGCGTCCCGCAGCTGGCCAGCGGGACGGGGGAAGAGCAACCGGACAGTTTGGCGGCGCGGCAGCGCCGCCATTCCTTTTCCCGATGGCACCCGGGCCCCGGCCTTCCATAACCGTTCCCGCTTAGCAAACCCCTTGCGGGACCATCGCCAGGCGGGGGCGCGCCGCCCGCCGCATCGGGCCGGCGGCCTACCGGCCGAGCGCGCGCCCGCACAGCGGGCAGAACTTCGTGCTGCGCACGACGGGGCCGAGGAATCCGCCGCAGGCGGGGCAGCGCCAGAAGGCGAGCTCGAAGATGAGCATCGCGGCGGCGAGGGCGGCGGCCGCCCACAAAAACACGGCGAGCGCCGTGATCAGATACAGCAGCAGCAACGCGGCGATCGCGCCCACAAGGCTGTAGACAACGATCCATACCGTCCGCAGAGCGGGCTTCATTTCTCCTTTCCCCTCCTTTTTTCCCGCAACCGCGCTCTTTTCCCGCTCTTGGCGGGCAATATCTCGTATGCCGGCAATCGTGTGATAATGATCTCCCGCGCCCGCGCGCGGCGGTCAATAGGTCATGTCCGACAGGATGGACAGGCCGACGGCCTCGCTCGCGGTCGGGTTGTGCAGGCGGTGCATCGTCCCCTCGACCAGGTAGATGCTGTCCCCCTCGTCGAGCAGCACGCTGCCGGACGGCATCTCCACCTCGATGCTGCCGCGCGTGACCACAAAGCACTCGTCCGCATCGTGGGAGGAGAACGTCTCGTTGCCGCGCGCGTCCGGCCGCAGGGCGACCTGCACGACCTCGATCTTCGGCTTGAGGCCGCCCTCGACGCCGCTGGGCTTGGGCGTGAGGAATTCATAATCCACATAGACGTCGGAAAAGAACGCCTTGACGCGCCCGGCCCGGCGCGAGATGTACTGCGGGTTGTCGTCGGCGAACATCACGTTCATGGAGATGTTGAGCGCCTTGGAGATGCGCCGCAGGGCGGAGAGCGACGGATCGACCGCGCCGCGCTCGATCTGCGAAAGCGCGCCCGACGTCAGCCCCGTCAGCTGCGCAAGCGCCTGCAGCGTCAGATTCTGTCTTTTGCGATGTTCCCGGATGACCTGCCCGACCATGACTGCGCCCCCTTCATTTCAGCCCTGCTGGCGATGCATGCGCACCGCATATTTATCCAAGATAAGATGATGATACCACAAAAGCCGGCAAAATTCAACCGGTCAGTGCGCGCAGCGGCGCGCCCGCCGGCGCCTGAGCAGCGCCGCGGCGTCGCGCCAGAGCACCGCCAGGCACAGGAAAAAGCCGACGTAGCCGCACAGGACGTACACGGCGTTCACCAGCCGGTCAAACGGCAGCGCCAGCGCGGCCGCCGCGGCCAGGCCCGCGGCAAGCGGCACGGCAAAGCGGCCGCGGCCGGAGCCTTCCGGCGCGACGCGGGCCGTCACCGACCACAGCAGCGGGACGGACGCGGTATAGATGCCCGTGCAGATGGCCGCGGTGAACAGCGCCGCCACGGCCGGATGCAGCCGCCGCGCCAGCGCCAGCATGGGCGCCTGCGCGCCGCGCACCGCGTCAAGATTGGCAAGCAGCGCCGCCGTGACGAGCGCCACCGCCGCAAAGAACACCGCCATGCCCAGCAGCACGCCGCGCCTGACCGCCATTTGCGACGGCGCCGTGGCCCCCATCTGCGAGAGGAAGCCCGTCAGCCAGTTCATCGAGATGCCCGCATACGACACGGCCGAGAGCGGCCAGTGGTCCGCCGCGCGCAGCAGGTCCATCGCCGGCGCCGCCTGCGCCGCGGCCGCGACGCCGTCCGTAGCGCCGATCAGCCCGCCCGCGCCGACGAGCAGCACCATGGCGATGACCGCCGGGCCGGCGCGCCCGATCACGCGCACCATGCGGCCAAAGCCGCCCAGCACCGTCAGGCAGGAGAGCGCCGCCCCCGCCAGCACGCCGAGCGCGCGCGGCAGGCCGCACTGCTGCTCGAGGATCGCCCCCGCGCCCGCGAGGATGACCACGAACGACAGATAGACCGCCAGCGTTGAGAAATAATCGAAAAACCGGCCGAGCGCATGTCCGCAGTAATACGCGTACACCTCGCCGGGCGCAAAGCGCTCCCGGTGGGCCGCCGCGACGATGCGCACGCCGGCGCACGCCAGCAGCGCAAAGGCCAGCAGCGCCGCGGCAAAGCCGCCGTAGCCGAAGGCGACGTAGTACTGCATGACCTCCTGCCCCGTGGCAAAGCCGGAGCCGACCATGAACGCGATGAACGCGCCCGCATAACGGAGGACCGCAAAGCGGCCCTCCTGCCCGTTTCCTGCCATCTTCTTTTCCGGCGTGCGCCTCCCCGCGCTACTGTGCGCGCCTGCCGACGCTGTCCATGCGGTCGCAGCTTTCACACAGCGCGTCCATCACGGCCGCGCGGAAGGCGTGCTGCTCGAGCGTATGGACGCCGGCGATCGTCGAGCCGCCGGGCGTGCAGACGTTGGCCATCAGCTCGGCCGGGCGCCTGCCGGTGCGCAGCACCATCGCCGCCGCGCCCTCGAGCGCCTGCGCCGCCATGCGCACGGCCTGATCCGCGGCGAGTCCGCGCTCCACCGCGCCCATCGCCATGGCGTCGATGAACATGTAGGCAAACGCCGGGCTGCACCCGCACAGGCCCGTGAACGGGTCGAGCAGCTCCTCGGTGAGGAAGTAGGCCGCGCCGAGCAGCTCGAACAGCTCGCGCCCGAGCGCCGCGTGCGCCTGTGTGGCGCGGCTGCCGGGCACGATGCCCGTCACGCCCCGGCGCACCATGAGCGGCGTGTTCGGCATGACGCGCAGCACGGGGCTTTGCGGCAGCGCCTCCTCCAGACAGGCCAGCGGGATGCCGCCCATGATGGAGATGACCAGCTGCTCCGGCCCAAGGTGCGGCGCCGCGGCGGCGAGCACCTGCTTTGCCAGCTGCGGGCTGACCGCAAACACCAGCACGTCCGACGAGGCGGCCAGCTGCGCCGCGCCGCTGCTGTTTTCGTCGCTCACGACGGTATGCACGCCAAGCTCCGCGCCGAGTGCGGCGAGCTTTTGCGCGTCCACGTCGGTGACGGTAATGTCCGCGGCGCGCACGCCGCCGCTGGCGATCAGGCCGCGGAAGATGGCCTGACCCATCTGTCCGCCGCCGATGAAGCCGATCTTCTTATCCTTCAGCATCATTGCCACGCTCCCACCGCTCACAGGTCGAGGATCATCAGGTGCGGCGCGGTGTCGCTCCTGATCTCGGAGGCGGGGGCGGGGGTGGGGTGGGTGTCCGGGCCGCCGCGGCGGCCCGAGCGGGCGTG
>URSN01000120.1 GCA_900550525.1 uncultured Eubacteriales bacterium | reverse complement strand
TTCCATCACCATCATCTTCCTCGTCCTGGTGTTCTTCGCCTGTCTGATGTTGGGTGTGGCGGGTGCGGCCATCGCCACCGACTTCAGCCAGCTGGTCTCCTGTGTGCTGAGCCTCCGTTTTCTGATGAAGGTGGACGCCGACTACAAGGTGGAGCTTTCCGCCATCCGGCCCGATCAGCGGATGACCTCCCGCATCATCCGCATCGGCCTTCCCACCGGCATCCAGAACATGGTCATCTCCTTTTCCAACGTGCTGGTGCAGGCCAGCGTGAACAGCTACGGTGCCGCCGCCATGGCAGGCTTTGCGGCCTATATGAAAATCGACGGCTTCAACATCCTGCCCGTCACCAGTTTCAGCATGGCGGCGACGACCTTCGTGGGCCAGAACTATGGCGCAGGCAACCTCAAACGAGTGAAGAATGGCATGTGGGTCACGCTGGGCTTGGGCGTGCTCTACACCCTCTGCACCGGTGCTCTGCTGCTGGCGTTCCAGAATCCCATCATGCACCTGTTCACCTCCGACGAGACGGTGGTGGCCTTCGGGTGCAGCGCCATGCACTACTACTGCCCCTTCTACTTCCTGCTGGCCATCCTCCACGGCATGGCGGGCGCAGTGCGCGGCACCGGCCGCAGCGTGCCGCCGATGGTGGAGCTGCTCATCTCGCTCTGCCTCATCCGTGTGGTGTGGATCCAGTTCGTCCTCCCCTTCTTTGCGGGCATCGAGGGCGTGTTCGACGTGTTCTTCCGCCCCAAGAGCAACATCACCTATGCCATCGCCGCCGGGCTGCAAAGCGTGATCGACTACATCAACGGCCTGCACTTTTCCGAGCAGGATCTGGCCTATCTGCGCTCGCTCGGCCTGTTCGACGAGGCGTTCCTCGCCTATCTTGGCAAGCTGCGCTTCACCGGCGAGATCTACGCCATGCGCGAGGGCACGGTCGTGTTCCCGTACGAGCCGCTCGTGCGCGTGCGCGCGCCGATCATGCAGGCGCAGCTGATCGAGACGGCGATCCTCACCTTCATCAACCACCAGACGCTCATCGCCACCAAGGCCAGCCGCGTGTGCTGCGCGGCGGAGGGCGGCGCGGTGCTGGAGTTCGGCCTGCGCCGCGCGCAGGGGGCGGACGCGGGCATCTACGGCGCGCGCGCGGCGGTGATCGGCGGCTGTGCGTCCACGAGCAACGTGCTGGCGGGAGAGATGTTCGACGTTGCGGTCAGCGGCACGCATGCGCACAGCTGGGTCATGAGCTTTCCGGACGAGCTGAGCGCCTTCCGCGCCTATGCCGAGACGTTCCCGCATGCCTGCCTGCTGCTGGTGGATACGTACGACACGCTGCACAGCGGCGTGCCGAACGCCATCACGGTGTTCCGCGAGCTGCGGGCAAAGGGGCTCGAGCCGGTGGGCATCCGGCTCGACAGCGGCGACCTTGCCTACCTGAGCAAGCGCGCGCGCCGCATGCTCGACGAGGCGGGCTTCCCGAACGCGAAGATCTGCGCCTCGAGCGATCTCGACGAGAACGTCATCCGCGACCTGAAGATGCAGGGCTGCCGCATCGACACCTGGGGCGTGGGCACGCGCCTGATCACCAGCGAGGACAATCCGGCGCTCGGCGGCGTGTACAAGATGGCGGCGGAGGTCGTGAACGGGAGGATGACGCCCAAGATCAAGCTGTCCGACAACCCGGCCAAGATCACCAACCCCGGCTACAAGAAGGTGTTCCGCCTCTACGGCGCGGACGACGGCATGGCCATCGCCGACCTCATCGCCCTCGACGAGGAGACGATCGACACCACAAAGCCCCTGCGCATCTTTGACCCGGAGCACCCGTACAAGAACATGCTGCTCGAGCATTTCACCGCGCGCGAGCTGCTCGTGCCGGTGTTCCGCGAGGGGCGGCAGGTGTACCATTCCCCCGCGGTGATGGACATCCAGGCGTATGCAAAGGCCGAGCTTGCGACCATGTGGGACGAGTACCGGCGCCTCATGCAGCCGCACATCTACAAGGTGGACCTGTCCGACCGGCTCTACGACCTCAAAAAGCGCCTGATCGCCGAGCATGCGGGAGGGCGCGCATGAGGGGGCGGGGCGCGCTTTTGTGCCTGCTCGCGCTGCTGCTTGCCGCGCTGCCGGCCTGCGTGCGCATCGAGCCTGAGATCAGCGGCACGCCCACGCCCTCCGCCACGCCCACGCCCACGCCGGCGCCCTTCGTGCTGGAGACGACGGCGGCGCCCGTGCCGACGGACCTGCTGGGCAACCGCGTCGAGATGGACGACCACTATTTCCGCTACTATCTGTCCTTTGGGGACCTGCGCGTGTACGAGTACGGCACGGGCACGTTTCTCGACGGCGTGTGCGTCAACGCCTATCCGCTGCCGCTTGACGGCGTGGTGAACATCGTCTACCGCAGCGAGGACGGGCGCGTGTGCGGCACCGGGCGCATCCACAACGCCGAGGGCGGCACGGTGCTCGAGAGCGGCAGCAACGCCATTTACGCCGAGATACTGACCGATATCGACGTGCAGGGCATGGACTTTACGCTCGAGATCGAAACGCCGTTCACGCCGGTTGAGCCGGAGACGGCGGCCGGCGGCAACGGCGCGTGAGCGCAACGGGAAAGGAGAGAGGGCTTATGAGGGTACTGCTCATCAACGGCAGTCCGCACGCGGCGGGCTGCACGCATGCGGCGCTGGCGGAGGCGGCGCGGGTATTGCGCGGCGAGGGGATCGAGACCGAGCTGATCCACGGCGCGGCGCAGCCCGTGCGCGGGTGCGTTGGCTGCGGCGGGTGCGCCGGGCCGCACCGCTGCGTGTATGACGACGACGCGGTGAACCGCTGCATCGAGGCGCTCGCCGCGGCGGACGGGCTCATCGTCGGTTCGCCGGTGTATTACGCCTCGCCCAACGGCACGCTGCTGTGCCTGCTGGACCGGCTGTTCTATGCCGGCGGCTGCCATGCCGCCCAGAAGCCCGCCGCCGCCATCGTGTCCGCGCGGCGCGCCGGCACCACCGCCTCGCTCGAGGTGCTGAACAAGTATTTCGCCTTTGCGCAGATGCCGCTCGTGTCCTCCACCTACTGGCCCATGGTGCACGGGCAGCGCGCGGAGGACGTCGCGGCGGATCTGGAGGGCATGCAGACCGTGCGCAACCTTGCGCGCAACATGGCGTGGCTGCTGCGCTGCATCGAGGCGGGCCGCCGCGCGGGCGTCGCCGCGCCGGAGGCCGAGCGCGGCGCGCGCACGAACTTCATCCGCTGAACGGCCGCGGCGCGCGCCGGGCGCC
Source organism: uncultured Eubacteriales bacterium (assembly GCA_900550525.1). Taxonomy (GTDB): domain Bacteria; phylum Bacillota; class Clostridia; order Christensenellales; family CAG-138; genus Aphodomorpha; species Aphodomorpha intestinavium. The sequence goes on along the minus strand of URSN01000120.1, from coordinate 2,174 downwards.
GCGCCGCGCAAGGGATTCCCTATGCGCATTTTTGTGATCGGCTGCGGCCGGTGGGGCTCGCTCATCGCGTGGTACCTCGACCGGCTGGGACATGACGTGACGCTGTACGGCCGCGCGGGCTCGCCGCGCATGCGGCGCTTCCTCTCCGAACGCCGCAACGACCTGCTGGAGCTGCCGCCCTCCGTGGCGCTGACGACGGACCTTACGGACGCGCGCGCTGCGGAAACCATCGTCGTCTCCATCGGTGTGCAGGATTTGCGCGCGCTGATGGAGCAGCTGCGGCCGCTCGCGCTCACGGACAGGACCTTCGTGCTGTGCATGAAGGGGCTCGAGGCGGATACCGCGCTGCGCCCGTCGCAGCTGGCCGCCGCGGCGCTGGATGCGTCCAACGCCGTGGCCGTGTGGCTCGGGCCGGGGCACGTGCAGGAGTTCTACCGCGGCGTGCCCAACTGCATGGTGATCGACAGCGCGGACGAGGCCGTCAAGGAGCGGCTCATCACGGCGTTTTCCGGCGAGCTGATCCGCTTCTACTATGGCGCGGACCTCATCGGCAACGAGATCGGCGCGGCGGCCAAGAACGTCGTGGGCGTTGCCGCCGGCATGCTCGCCGCGATGGGCCTGTGCACGCTCAAGGGCGCGCTCATGTCCCGCGGCGCGCGCGAGGTCGCCCGCCTCATCGAGGCGATGGGCGGCAACGGGCTCTCCGCCTACGGGCTGTGCCACCTGGGCGATTACGAGGCCACCGTGTTCTCCCCCTACAGCCGCAACCGGCAGTACGGCGAGGCGTTTATCCGCGGCGAGCCGTTCGCCGCGCTGGCCGAGGGCTGCCATACCGTGCGCGCGCTGCGCCTGCTGGAGCGGCGCACCGGCGTGGAGCTGCCCATCTGCCATACGGTGTACCAGATCCTCTACCAGGCGCGCGACCCGCAGGAGGCGCTCGGCGCGCTGTTCACCGCGCGCAGCCTCAAGCGCGAGTTCTGAGCGCGCAGGATACGGCCCGTTTGGATAAGGGCGTTCTCCGCCGCGGCGGGGGACGTTCTTTTGCTTTTTCAGGGACGGGGGGTGGACGCGCGTCAGTCCCCGCGCGCGCCGGGGTAGAGGATGTCGTGCGCCACGGGCGTGTAGAACAGGCGGCGCACGGCGGCGCTGTCGCGCGTCTGGCCCAAAATCCACATCAGCTTGGTGACGACCGCCTCGGTCGTCATGTCGTACGCCTCGAGCACGCCCGGCACGCCCTTGAGCCGGCTGCCAACGCGGTAGAGGCCGATATCGCTGCCCTCGTTTGGCACCTGCGTGGTCATCACGACGGTCTTGCCCTGCGCCGCCGCGCGCGTGATCCGCTCGAGAAAGCCGCCCGCCGTGGGCACGCCGCCCACGCCGTAGCTCTCGACGATCACCGCGTCGTTGCGCTGCAGCAGATGGCCCAGCAGCGCCGCGTCCACGCCCGGGATGAGCTTGAGCAGCGCCACGCGCCCGTTCAGCGCGCCGTAAAAGACCGGCCCGTCCGGGCGCGGCTCCTCGATGTATTGCAGCAGCTGCCCGTCGCACAGCACGGCCAGCTCCGGGAAATTGATGCTGGAGAACGCGTGGAAGCTCTTGGTGCGCACCTTGCGCGCGCGCGTGCCGGTGATCACGCGGCCGTCGAACACGATCTGCACGCCGCTTGCGGCGTCCGCGCACGCATAGCGGAACGCGTCGAGCAGGTTCGTCTTGGAGTCGGTGCTCTCGCGGTCGATGGGGCGCTGCGCGCCGGTGAGCACGATGGGCTTGGGCGAGCGCTGGATCAGGTACGAGAGCGCCGCCGCCGTATAGGCCATGGTGTCCGTGCCGTGCAGCACGACGAATCCGTCACAGGCGTCGTAGCGCTGCCGGATGGCCTCCGCCATGGCCAGCCAGTGCGCGGGCGTCACGTCCGTGCTGTCGATGCGGCATACCTCCGCCGCCTCCACGCGGCACAGCCCCTCCGGCAGGCGCAGGCGGCGCAGGATATCCGCCGGGCGCAGGCTCGGCGCAAGCCCCTCGCCGCTCTCGCTCGAGGCGATCGTGCCGCCGGTGGTGATCATGCAGATGCGCTTTCTATCCCGTTCCATGGCTCCTCCCGTTTTCCCGTTTGCCATCCCGTATCATACCACGCGCGCGGCCGCGGCACAACCCGCCCGCCGCCAAAGCACACG
>URSN01000119.1 GCA_900550525.1 uncultured Eubacteriales bacterium | reverse complement strand
CCCTCCCGCCCGCATGGCGGGCGGGGGCTGTCCCGGCGGGCCGAGAAGAGGGGCCCCGGGGCAGCCGCCGCCGGGGGCGGCACCGGCGCCGGGGGGCGGGCGGGGCCGCGGGGGCGCGGGGGGCGGCCCGCGGCAGGGCGGCCGGCGGGCGGGCGGCACGGGGCGGCGCGGCGCGCAAGTGCGGCGCCGTCCCCTCCCGCGGGGCATCGGGCAAACAGCGCCGCCCGCGCCGAACGGGCGGCAGAAGGGAATCGAGGAGGGACGCATGGAACAGGAAATCTTCACCTGGGCGAGCCTGGGCACCTATGCCGGGGCGGTGTTCGCCACGACGATGATCACGCAGATGTGCAAAACCCTCGGGCCGTTGAAGCGCTTTCCCACGCGCGTGTTCAGCTATCTGGCGGCGCTTGCCGTGCTGCTGGCGGCGACGTTCTTCACCGCGGGCTGGCGCTGGGCGGACGTGGCGCTGTGCGCGTTCAACGCGCTGATCGTGGCGCTGGCGGCCAACGGCTCGTACGACGCGATGGTCAGCGACGCGCGGCGCAGGGCGGACGGGACGTCCGGCTGAGCCGCGGGGACGGCGCGCGGGCAAACCCGGCCGCACGGTCAAAGCGGCATTTCCGGGCGGGACAGGATGCGCCCGCGGATCTCCTCCATCCGCCGCCGCGCGGCCTGCGCATCCCCCGCCGCAGCGGCATGGCAAAGGCTGTCCTCATCGAATTGAATCCTGCCGCGCCAGAAGGCGGAGATCATGGCGTACAGGTACGGGAACGCCTCCTGCTGCGCGCGCGTAAAGGGCCGTTCGCGGTGATAGCCCCTGAAAAACGCGGAGAGGATCAGGCGCTCCTGCTTCCCGGCGATCTCCTTGGGGTAATCCATGAGCCGCGCTTCAAAAACCGCCTGCATCACCGCGTCGTAGTAGAGCACGGCGTCGCCGCAGCGGTTGAAATCGAATACGCCGATTTCGCCGTCAGCGGTCTGATACAGGTTGCAGTTGCTGATATCCCCCTGCACGGCGTATTTCGGTTCGTTTTCAAACACGCGAATCCTTTGTAAAAGAGCGTGATATTCCTTTGCAATCTCCCCGTACAGCGCCTCGTCCACGGACCGCAGGAACGCTTCGTGCCGCCGGAAGGCCGCGAAGCTGAAGAGGTCGTTTTCGCGCAGGGGGTCGAACAGGACGCCGCCCGGCACATGGCACGCGCCGGCTTGCGCGATATTGTGCATCCGGGCCAGCAGGCCGCCGGTTTTTTGGGCGATCTCATCGCTGACCTCGCGGAGTTCCCCCGCTGCGAACGCCTCCACGGTCACGATCACGTCATAGCCGCGTATGGTATACCAGCGGGCGTAGGCGCGATCCGCCAGGAACAGCGCGGGCGTTTTGATCCCGTTGTCCGCCAGGAAGCCGGCAAACCGGCACTGGGCGTTCACCAGCGCCAACGTGACATCCGGTTCGTGTTTGAACCGCACAACGACGGACCGCCCGCCGGCAAGGTCCGCCCGGATGATCAGGCGGACGTCCTTTGACGCCGGGTCGTTTTTCTCATAATGGTATCGCTGCAGCTCGGAAAAAGCCGCGACATCTGAAGAAATGCCAAAATCTCTGAGTATCCGTGAAATATCTTCTTTTTCAACCGTGAACATGCAGCTGCCTCTACATGGCGGGGCGTTCCGTCAGCGCCGCACGATCGGGGGCGCGGCAGCAACCGTGTAAGCACCCGTCTCGATCCCCCGGTCAGTGCCGCACGATCGGGGGCGCGGCGCTCTCCACGTCCACATAATAGCGGCGCTCGTCGTGCGGGTCGAGATAGACCGGCACGCGCATGCCCGGCAGCAGGCCGGGGTCGAAGCGCAGCGCCTCGCTGCGGTACTCGTGCAGCACGCCGCCGCGCTCGATGCGGCAGACGACGCGGCACGGATGGCGGCCGTTGACCGTCACGTTCGCCACCCATTCCAGGCCCGTCACATCCGCCATCTCGCGGCAGCCGCCGGCGAGCAGCGCCTCGCGCCGCTGCCGCCGCCGGCGCGCGCCGAGCAGGAAGCCCAGCCCGATGCCGCCAAAGACGAGCGCCTGCGCGCCGAGCACCAGCGAGACGACGGACAGCGCCGTCCCGCGGCGCAGCACGGCGGCGAGCACGAGCAGCGCGGCGAGCTCCACGCCCGCCACGCGCGCGAACACCGTGCCGAAGGATGCATATGGGTCCCGTTTTTTCTGCATAGCTGCCTCCTGATAAAAAGGGATGGCCCGGGCAAGGGCGCGCGCATCGCCCGGGGGGGGCATCGCCCGGCCAAATCGCTCAGGCCCGCCGGGTATTGGGGCGCGCCCGTGCGCCGGGGGGCGGAACGAAAGCGCGCCGCTGCGCGCGTCAGGCGCCGGGGCTTCCTCCCCCCGGCCGGAAGCGCCTAGGCGCGCAGGCGTTCCTCGAGCTTTTTCTTCACGCGCTGGATGGCGTTGTCCACGCACTTGGTGGAGCGGCCGATCGCCGCGGCGATCTGCTGGTAGGACAGGCCCTGCAGATACAGCGCGAGCGACTGCCGCTCGAGCGGGGAGAGTATCGTCTCGATGTCGCGCGCGATGGCCTCGTAGCTCTCGCGGCCGATGAGCGCCTCCTCCGGGTCGCTCACGCGCGCGGTTTGCAGCACGTCGATGAGCGTGCGCTCGCTCTCGCCGTCGTCGTACACCGGGCGGCTGAGCGACACATAGGTGTTGAGCGGGATGTGCTTTTTGCGCGTGGCGCTCTTGATGGCGGTGATGATCTGCCGCGTGATGCACAGCTCCGCGAACACGCGGAAGGACGCCTGCTTGTCGAACTCGTAATCGCACACGGCCTTGTACAGGCCGATCATGCCCTCCTGGATGATGTCCTCCCGGTCCGCGCCCACGAGGAAATACGTGCGCGCGCGGCTGCGCACGACGGGCGTGTAGCGCACGTAGTGCGCCTCCTCGGCGGCCGCGCCGCCGGCGCGCAGGCGGCGCAGCAGCTCCTCGTCGCCGAGCGCCGCATAGTCCGGCTTTGCGGCGTGCGGCCGGCTCATGCGCGCCCCCCGGCGGCGTCCTGCCGCCGCTTTTCAAACATCAATACCGCCGCGGCCACGCCCGCGTTGAGCGAGCCGATCTGCCCGTGCATCGGGATGGAGACGAGCAGGTCGCACCGCTGCCGCACCAGGCGCGTCAGCCCGCCGCCCTCGCCGCCGATCACGAGCGCGAGCGGCCCGGCGAGCGGCTGGCGCGCCATCGGCCCGCCGCCCATGTCCGCCCCGGCGATCCACAATCCCGCCGCCTTGAGCTGCGCGAGCGCGGCCGGGATGTTCACCACGCGCGCCACGCGCATGAGCGCCGTCGCCCCCGCCGCGGCCTTGACCGCCGCCGGCGTGACGGACGCGCTGCGCCGCTTGCCGATGATCACGCCGTGCGCGCCGGCGCACTCCGCGCTGCGGATGATGGAGCCGAGGTTGTGCGGGTCCTCCACGCCGTCGAGCACGATGACGAACGGCGCCTCGCCCCGCTGCGCCGCGCAGGCGAGGATGTCCTCCACGCCGCAGTACTCCATGCCCGCCGCATACGCGACGATGCCCTGGTGGTTGGCCGTGCGCCCGCCGTGGCCGAACGGCATGCACAGCTCGTCCAGCTTTTTGCGCGGCACCTCGCGCACGACGAGCTTGTGATCGCGCGCCAGCGACACGAGCTCGCGCAGCGAGCCGTCCGGCTCCCCGGCGACGAGCAGCCGGTCGATGCTGCGCCCGGCGCGGATGGCCTCGCGCACGGCGTTGCGCCCGATGATGAGGAACGGCGCTTCGTCCGCGCCGCCCTCCTGCGCCGGGAGGGCCGCCTGCGCCGCGTCCGCCGCTTTTTCATACGCCTGCGCGCGCGTGCGCCGCGCCGCGTCCGTTTGCGCCTGGCCGCGTCCGCCGCCCGTTTGCCCGCCGCCGCTGTAGCCGGTCTGCCGCCGGCCGTCATCCTGCCGCCGCTGCCCGCCGCCGCTGTAGCCGTCCTGCCGCCGGCCGTCATCCAGCCGCCGCTGCCCGCCGCGCGCCGCGGGCGGGCCGTAGGTGTTCCTTGCCATGCCGTATCTCCCGTTTCTGCCGTCTATTGCTCCGCGCCATCCTCCGCCGCAAGCGCCGCGCGCATGAGCGCGCCGAGCCGCCCGTCCGCGCCGGTGAGGTACAGGTAGCCCACCAGCGCCTCCAGCCCCGTGGCCACGCGGTAGTCCGCCACGCTCGCATGCCGCGGCACGGTGCCGCTGTGCGCGTTGCGCCCGCGGTGGTACACCGCGCGCTCCTGGTCGCTCAGCAGCGGTTCGATGCGCCGCAGCGCCGCCGCCTGCCCCGCCGCGCACACCAGCTCCGACGCGGCAAGGTGCAGCGCGTGCGCGCCCATCGGGCCGCGGCGCACGAGCATCGTGCGCACGTACAGGTCGTATACCGTGTCGCCCACATAGGCCAGCGCCAGCGCGGGCAGCGTCTGCGCCGCGCACGGCGGCAGCTGCGGAAACGCGCGGCCGATCTCATCCCGGATGCCCATGTCAACATTGTACCATCCCGGCGCGGCCGCGGCAACGGTTTTCCGCGCCGGAGAGGGCGATTCGCGCCCGGAACGGGGCGGCGGAGCGGGCGGCGGCCGTCCGCGCGCGGAAAACCCGCCGTCCCCCCCTGCGCGGCCGCGCCCCTGTGCGGCCCCCGCGCCGGCCTGCCGGGCGAAAATCGCCGCGGGGGCTTGTTTTTCGGCGGGGCGTCTGCTACACTATATCTGCATTATATTTTTATGCGAATAACGCACCGGGCGCGGCGGATGCAGCCGGGCGCGAAAGCGGCCCCCCGGGCGGGCGGCGGCGGAATTATAGTTCGGAAGCGCCGCCCATCGGGCGGCGGCGCGGACGGAGCGGGAAAGGACGGCGCGGGTCATGGCGGCGGACAGGACGGAAAAACGGGCGCACCGCGGCGCGGACGCGTCTTTTTCGCACGGGCGGCGCGCGCGCGCGTGCCTCTGGGCGCTCGCGGCCGCGCGCGTGCTGCTGTTCCTGCTCTCGTTCCTGCTCGGGCGCTTCGGCGTGCCGGTGCGGGACGCGGCGCGCATCCTGCTCTACCGCCTGGCGGCGCTCGTGGAGGACGGGCTCGGCGCCCTCGCCGGGCGGCCCGTCGCCCTGCTGCCGGAGACGGTCCCCTGGGAGGCGCAGATGGAGGCGGTCGTCATCAACATCCGCCTGCCGCGCATCCTGCTGGCGTGCCTGGTGGGGTGCAGCCTCTCGGGCGCGGGCGCGGCGTACCAGAGCGTGTTCCAAAACCCGATGGCCGCGCCGGACATCCTGGGCGCGAGCTCCGGCGCGGCGTTCGGCGCGGCGCTGGCGATCCTGCTGGGCCTGCCCGCGCGGCTGATCACGCAGGCGGCGTATGCGGCGGCTCTGTTTCTGGATCGCCCGGATATGCCGGACAGAACCGACGACGTATATGCCGCCATCCGGGAGCGCAAGGAAAACATC
>URSN01000118.1 GCA_900550525.1 uncultured Eubacteriales bacterium | reverse complement strand
CATGCTCGAACGAACAGCTGCGCCGCAGATGCTCGCCCAGCCGGCCGACGGCACGGGCCAGGTGCTTCTCGACGGCCGTCTCGGAGATGCCCAGCCGCGCGGCGATTTCGCGGTTTTTCAGCCCTTCGAAGCGGCTCATCCGGAAAACCTCGCGGCAGCGGTCGGGCAGCGCGTCGACAGCCTTCAGCATCTCGCGCTGCAACTCCTCGTAAAGGCAGGGCTGCTCGGCGTCGCTCAAAAAATCGTAGCTGTAAATCCGCTCCTCACCCCGCATGCGGGCCGTGTACTCCAGTTCGTGACGCGCCACGACACCGTTGTGTTTCAGATAATTGAGACAGGCATTGCGCACCATCGTGAACAGCAGCGAGGCCAGATCCAGCTCGCGCAGTTCACACCGCCGCTCCCACAGGCGTGCAAAACTGTCCTGCACCAGATCGCGCGCCGTTTCCTGCCCGGCGACGAACCGGGCGGCATAGTTCACCAATCGGGGATAGTAACGCCGGAAGAAGCATTCGAAATCGGCCTCGTTGCCGAATCGGATGCCTTCGAACAACCGCTGGTCTGACGGCGAAGGTGTGGGCATGGCGGAATCTGGACTTTTGCCACAAAAGTAACGTTTTTTTCCACGCCGCAAAATTTTCGGCCGTGACAAAAACGTGACACGCCGCGCCGGGCGCAAAAAACGGCGCTGCCGTGCAGCGCCGCCGGTTTTCAGGCCTGACCCATCTTGGGACCCGCGTCGGGCGTGGGCTGGGGCGAGGGAATCTCGATCTTGCCCACGTTGCTTTCGTAGCGCACGATGTTCTCCTGCAACGAGCGCAGCAACCGCTTGGCATGCTCGGGCGTAAGAATGATGCGGCTCTTGACGCGCGCCTTCTGCACACCGGGCAGGACCGTCGCGAAGTCGATGATGAACTCCGAAGTGGAGTGCGATATGATCGCCAGGTTCGAATAGTGGCCCTGGGCCACGGCGTCGTCCAGTTCGAGGTCGATGCCGAATTGTTTCATCTCTGCCATTGTGGAGTACAGTTTCTGCAAATTTATTCATTTTCAACGAACGATATGCAAGCCCGGGGCCAAAGTTTTCGATATTTTATCAACATATCCGACCCGCGGAACAACCCGCCGCACCCTTTTTTTGCCTTTTCATAGGCGGATGTCGGAGCTTTTTTGTATCTTTGCTTCGCAAATACGGAAAGCCGCCGCAGAGCCGAAGACAACGCCTTTTTCCGGGCCGTCTTCCGCGCAGGGGCGATAGTAAGTAACAGGTGCGTCGCTGACGCGCAGCAAACCGAAAAAATGGCATTTGAAATCGTCGAAACCCTGTTCCGCGGCATCTGCGTAGGCGTCGCCGCTTCGATCACGGTAGGTCCCGTGGCAGTGCTCTGCATCCAGCGCACGCTGTCGAAAAGCCGTCGCTCGGGCATCGTTTCAGGAAGCGGCGGCGCCTGCGCTGTTTCGGCGCGGGCGGTACTGCTGGCTGCGTGAGCACGTTTTCGCGTGCCTCGCGCTCCTCGCGAAGAAGCCGAAGTTCCTCTTCCGCGCGCGCAAGGCGCGCCTCGATGGAGTCGGGATCGGCTGCGGGAGCGGGTTCGGAAGTGGGAACGCTTTCTGCGCCCTCGACCGCGGCGGTGACGACCGGCGCAGCGGTCGCTGCTACTGCCACGGCGGCGGGGACTGCCGTAGATTCAGCGGACACAGGCGCATCCGCCTGAGTGGCATCTTCGACCGCTGTAGACGCGGGGGCTCCGGGCTTGGCAGGGGCTGCGGCTGCTGTGGACGCTTGGGCGGCCTCGCCGCGGAGGAGCTGCTCGGCCTGCGAGACGGCGCTCGCGCTGCGCGCCTGCGGCGTCTGCGCGCAGTCGGGCGCGGGGCAGACGCCCGGCGCGGCGGAGCCGACCGCCAACGCGGCCTTGCAGTCCGGCGCGGGGCAAACGCCCGGCGCGGCGGAAACGGAGCCGGCCGCCGCGCCGCAGGGGACGGCGGAGGACGCGCCCGCGCGCGCCGCCTTTGAGGTGACGGAGCCGCTGCAAAGCAGCCCCATGGCGCAGCCGCTGCTGCGCACGGTCAGCCTGCGCGCCATCGACTGGGACGCGGCGTGCGCCGGCGATGCGTACGAGACGGCCTACTATCAGACGGAGCTGGACTTTTCGGGCCTGACGCTCACGCTCCTCTCGCTCTCGGCCGGGGAGGACGAAGTGCGCATCCGCCTGCGCGTCCGTCATCCGGACCAGTGGTCGCTGCTGGAGAGCCAGAGCATGAACGGGTATTTCCTGAGCGTCATGGTGCTGCTCGACGGGGAGCAGGCGCAGGGCTTTTGCGTTGCCGAAAAGAGCCCGCGCCTGTGCGCGGCGACGCGGGCGCAGCGGCTCGGCGAGTACGAGGTGGAGCTGTACAGCGGCGCGCTCGGCGCGGCGGAGCTGGCCGCGCACGAGACGCTGACGCTGCTGCCCTATGTGGACGTGTACGAGCGCTATGTGGAGACGAACCATTCCCGCCGCGAGGGGGACGCCTTCGTCTGCGACGGGGAGCTGGCGCACCGGTGCATCCCGTGGCGCGAGCTGCTGCCGGAGCGGGCCGTGCAGATCGGCCTGCGGGAGGCCGCCGCCGGGGTCGCCCCCGCCGCGCCGGCCGCCGCCGCGCCGCAGCCGGTGGAGGTGACGCTGCAGATACCGGACCACGCGCGCAACATCGCCTCCGGCGCCTACCGGCAGGAGGGCGAGGCGGACGTGTACCACACCTACCGCAACGAGACGCTGGACGTTTCCGGCCTGCGCATCGACGTGGACACGTTTGAGGTCACGGAGCACTATGTGCGCTACGTCCTGCACGTGCGCTACCCGGAGCAGTGGACGGACGAGCAGATCGAGGGGCTGGGCCTGAACGTCCGGCTGTATCTCGACGGGGAGCCGCTCTCGCGCGGCGCGGTCCCCGTCAGCGGGCGGCGCGGCAGCCCGCCGCTCGAGGAGCTGGACGACGCGCAGCAGCGGGTGATCTGCCGCGAATACTACCTGGCCTGCTTTGTCCCGCGCAGCCTTGCCGCGCCGCTGCTAAACGCGCAGCAGATCAGCTTCGTGCCGGAGTTTTACTACACGGACCGCCTGACGCTCGGCGCGCGCGTCTACGACCTGTCCGCGGGCGAGACGGCCTACGGCAGCTTCATGGAGGACAGCACCGAGTGGCAGCTGCGCACGCTCGAGCAGGCGCGCGCCGTCGTCCCGCCGGAGCTGACGCAGCCGGTCCCGGAGGGATAAAGGGCCCGCCGGCATAAGGGTCAAAAAGGAGGTACGCAATGAAGAATGGGAAGCGGCTGCTTGCGCTGCTCTGCCTGTCCGCCCTGTGCGCCTGCCAGCCGACGCCGGCGCAGGAGGCCGTGGTGAACCGCGCCGACGGCGCGCTGGAGGCGGCGCTCGCCGCGCCGGCGCAGCCGGAAGCGGAATACGACGCGCCCGCGCGCTGGGAGGAGGCGTTCACGCTGCCAAACGGCGTGGAGGTGCGCATCGATGCGGATATCGAGCTGGGCGAGGGCGCGCGCCACCCCGTCTATACCATCGAGCGCGGCAGATTGACGGGCGAACAGGCGCTCGCCCTGCTCAACGGCCTGTTCCCGGGCGATCTGGAGCTGCGCGTCAACCGCGACAGCCGCGAGGAGCTCCTCTACGACATGCGCCGGGTGCGCCGGGGCTATTTTGTCGATGTGGACGAGGAGAGCGGCGAGGTGATCTACGCCCCCTATGAGGACGAGACGGAGCAGCTCGCCGCGCTGCAGCAGCGGCTCAGCGCCGCGCCGGAGCAGGACGCCTACGCGCCGCTCGAGGCGGAGGACCTGGCCGCCGGCGGGGGACGCCTGGCGGTGCGCGCGGCCGGCGGGCAGCAGTATTACGTATGGGCGGAGGAGCGCAGCCTTTGCGTGAGCACGAGCCGCCAGGGCACGGTGCAGGCGGAGACGGCCGTTTTGCAGGGCGGCTATGCGGGCGAAGCGCGCGGGCAGGGCGTCGGGGACGTCCTGATCACGGAGGGGGAGGCCGTCGAAACGGCGCGCGCGGCGCTCGCGCGCGCGGGCCTTGCCGGCAGCTTTGCCATCTCCCATGCGGAAAAGGCCCGCATGCTGGAGTTTGACCCGGACGAGCTCCACTATACCGGCAGCGTGGGCTATGTGGTCTATGCCGGCCGCAGCGCGGAGGGCTACGCCGCCCTTCCCTACGGCCTCTACGGCGAGGAACGGCAGCGCGACGGCGGGCAAGAGCAGCAGGAGGAGCCCGCCTATGCGCAGCCGTGGTTCATGGACGTGCTGTACCTGTACGTCACGGAGCGCGGCGTCGAGGAATTCTGCTGGGACAACATGAACCGGGTCCTGCTGACGGCAAATGAGAACGTCGCGCGGCTGGAGTTTTCCAAGGTGCAGGAGCGCATCCGCAGCGTGATGAAGCAGAACTATTCCTATGCGCCGGACAACGCGCGCTTTGCCTGGGTGGAGATCAGCCGCATTGCGCTGACGCTGGCCATCGACCAGATGCCGGATCAGGGCGACGAGGCGCTGCTGTGCCCGGTGTGGGCCGTCATATGCAACGATGAGCGCGGCGAGCGGGTGTACCAGGGCGACCGCGTGCTGCTGATCATCGCGCTCGACGGCAGCGTGGTGCGGCAGTGGCCGTAGCCGCCCGCGCGGGCGGGCCCGTCACGGTGGCGGCGGGGGGACGATGCGCCCCCCTGCCTGCGCCGCCCGCTCAGGCCAGGCGCTTTGCAAGATCGAGCGCGTCCGCAAAGACGAAGCGCTTATCCAGCAGGGCGCTGCACCGCCCGATGAGCCAGCCGTTCACCAGCGCGCACAGCAGCGTCCCCAGCTTGACCCCCTCGAAACGGCCAAAGCCGAAAAACAGGAACGACAGGGCGAGCGCCAGCGCGCAGCTGCAGCAATCGTACACGGTCTTTGTCCGGCTGATGTTGAGATGGAAGCGGGCGGACAGCTCCTTGACGAACAGCTCGTATGCCTCCAGCGGGATGTAGGTATGGAACAGCAGCGCCACGCCGGCGGAGCAGATGAGCTGCCCGGCGGCGTACCACGCCGCCCGCGGTAAGAACCCGTCCGCGCCGAGCAGCGCGGCCGCCTGCATCAGCACGTCGAGCAGCGTCCCGTAGAGAAACGCCGTCAGGAACGAGAACAGATACCGCCGCCGGAAGCGGCGCAGCACGGCCGCGAGCACGGCGATGAGGCACGCCTGGAAGCAGAATTCCGCCATGCCGAAGGAGAACCAGCCGAGGGTCTGCGATACCTTCAAATGGAGCAGATACGCCGGCGCAACGACCATGGACATGCCAAAGTCCGCCCGCTCCATGAGCGCCGTGCCCAGCGCCAGGGCGAACAGGCCGGCGGCGTACGCCGCTTCCGTATAAAACGTACGTTTCATGCGCGCTCCTTTCCTGCTGACGTTTGATACAGAAACGGCAAAAGATGGTTGCGGGGTTTGCGGCCGGCGTTTGGTACAGAAACGGCAAAAGATGGTTTTGCGGGGCCTGCGGCCGGCGCCGGATGCGGAAACGGCAGGGGATGCGTTTGCGGGCCGGGAGATCGCCCGGTACCGGCATGCCGCGCAAGACCATTGTACCATGGCCCCGCCGCCACTCCCACCGATTTAATCCTCCCCGTCCCCTCGAATTATCAGACGGCGGGGAAGCGGCCGCGCGGGACT
>URSN01000117.1 GCA_900550525.1 uncultured Eubacteriales bacterium | reverse complement strand
GTGTTAAACGTAAAAAGCGTGAAATGGTTCTTCCCCGTCCTGCTGTTTTTTCTGATGCCGGGCTGCTCCACTACGGAGAAGTGCGCTCAGAAAACGGAGCCGTCCGTTCAGGAGGCAGAGGCGCATGTCAAAAATGCGCCCTACCGGGTACGTGGAATAAGGTATACTCCCATGAGCGAGGCGGATGCCCTGCAATACCATGAGACCGGCTATGCCTCCTGGTATGGCGGCAAAGCGCGCCGCCTGACGCGCCGGCCGCCAGGCCGCGGCAACGCAGCAAAAGAGGGCCCGCGCTCGAGCGCGGGCCCTTTCCGTTTGCCCTTTGGCCGGTGCCGGCTTCCCGCCCGGGCGGGGCTGCGCCCGCCGCATCGCGCTCGGCGTGCCGGCTCGCGCCCCTTCCGGCGCGGCTCAGCGCATCCCGTCCGGCTCCGGCGCGGAAGGCGCCTGCCGGCCATCGCTGCGCAGCGCGTCGTTGAGCGCGCGCATGGCCGTCTCGTCCATCTTGACCACGGCGCGGTCGTACGTCACAAGGCCGTTGCGCTCCCCCTCCACGTCGGACAGCTGCGTATACACCGCCGCGCTGAGCCCCTGCGCCTTTGCGGGGATGATCTGGCGCACATAGAGGTCCTGTATGAGAAAGGCGAGCTGCTCTTGCGACTTGCAGCGGCGGTAGCCGAACGTCCTGCTCCCGTCCGCGTGGCCGGCGATGCGCAGATGATAGCCGCCAAATTCCGACAGCACGACCGCCCGCTCCCCCGGCTCCTGCTTGTGGCGGTAGGGCCGGAAATACACGTGCAGGCTCTTCACGTCGCCCGCGCCCTGATCGTGCCAGCCGCTGGCGTGGTCGATCGTGCGCGTCGGGTCGAGCGCGCGCAGGCGCGCGGCCGTCTCGCGCGCGTCGAACTGGCCCCAGCCCTCGTTGAACGGCACCCACATGGCGATGCACGGGCAGTTGTACAGGTGCTCGACCATCTGCTGCAATTCCCGGGAAAACTCGCGCCGGCCGGCCTCCTCCTGCCGCGCAAAGGCGGTATAGTCGCGGTCGTCCCGGTGCCGGTTGGTCAGCAGCGGCAGCGAGATGGTCGAAAGGCGGTACGCGCCGCCGCCGTTTGGCATATCCTGCCAGACGAGCATGCCCAGCCGGTCGCAGTGGTAGTACCAGCGCAGCGGCTCCACCTTGATATGCTTGCGCAGCATGTTGAAGCCCATGCGCTTCATCAGCGCGATGGCGGCCTCCAGCGCCGCGTCCGACGGGGCGGTGTACAGCCCGTCCGGCCAGTAGCCCTGATCGAGCACGCCGGTGTGGAAATACGGCCGGCCGTTGAGCAGCAGGCGCGGCAGCCCGTCCTCATCCGGCCCCACGCCGAAGCTGCGCATGGCAAAATAGCTCTCCACGCGGTCCTCCCCCGCCTCCACGGCGAGGTCGTACAGGTACGGGTCCTCCGGCGACCAGGGGCGAAACCCCGGCATGGGCACGCGCACGCTCGTGCCGCTGCAAAACGTGACGGTGCGCCCGTCGAGCCGGGCAACGCACGCGCAGGGGACGCTCGTCTGCACGCGCAGCTCCACCGCCGCCTGCGCAAACAGCGGCGTGATGCGCAGCGAGCGGATGTGCGTCTTTGGCAGGCTCTCCATCCAGACCGTCTGCCAGATGCCGCTCTGCGGCGTATACCAGATGCCGCCGTGCGCGCGCTTCTGCTTGCCGCGCGTATGGTAGGATGCATCCGTCCGGTCGCGCACGCACACGACGATCTCCATCTCGGTTGCGCCGTGCAGCGCGTCCGTCACATCGCACGAAAACGGCAGATAGCCGCCGATGTGGTGCGCAAGCTGCTCGCCGTTGACGAACACGGCCGCCTCCTGGTCGACCGCGCCGAAGTGCAGCAGCGTGCGCGCGCGCACGAACCCCTCCGGCAGCGCTACGCGCCGCCGGTACCAGAGGAACTGGTCCGGCCCGGGCGAGCGCCCCACGCCGGAGAGCGGCGCCTCGGGCGAATAGGGCACGAGGATCTCCCCGTCGAACGTCTCCGGCTGCGCGTCGCTGCCGGTGATGGCGAATTCCCAGAGCCCGTTGAGGTTGAGATAGCTGTCGCGCCGCAGCTGCGGGCGCGGATATTCCGGCAGCACCGCGCCGCGCGGACCGGCCTGCCCGCTCATGCGCGCCTCCTTTCCGCCCGGCGCAGCAGCAGCACGGGCAGCAGCGCCGTCAGCAGCACGGCCGCCGCGGCCAGAAAGATCGCCGGCGTCGGCACGTTCTTGACCACGCCCAGCTCCTCGTAGGTGCCCGCGCCGCCGCGGATGACCGCCGCGCCAAGGAACGGCCCCACGATCATCGGCACGAGCACGCCGAAGATCATGCGGATGCCCTGGAAGCTCCCCACGCGGTCGGCCGGCGTATGGTCGCGCACGAGGGCGGAGAGCACGGCCGTGACGAGCATGTAGCCCGCCATCATCACGATGCCAGCGGCGATGACAAAGCCCATCGACCGGGCAAAATACATCAGCACGAGCCCGACGCACATGACCGCCACCGCCCACGGGACGCAGCGCAGCTTGCCGAGCCTGTCCACAAAGCGGCCCGAGAGCACGGAGATGGCCGACGCGGCGAGCAGCACCACGCCGAGCACGAGCGCATAGGCGTCCAGCTTCAGGTACGTTTGCAGATAGATGATCAGATACGGGAAGAACACCTGCACCGCCACGGAGAACAGGCACAGCGCGCCAAGCGCGAGATACAGCCGCCGGTTCTCCCGCACGACGGCGGGGCGGAAGCCGTAGGTCAGCGCGGGCAGAAAGCCGCCCGCGCGCCGTTCCACCCTGCGCTCCGGCAGCAGCGCGAAGGAAACGAGCCCGACCGCCACGACGAGCAGCCCGAAGATCAGGAAAAACTCCTGCCAGCGGCCCTGCTGCGTCATGCCGTCAAACGCGCCGAAGATCACGAGCATGGACAGCAGCGGCAGCACCGCGAGCACCGATTCCACGCGGCCGCGGTTCTCCGGCACGGTGACGTCCGTCACATAGGCGTTGAAAGCCGCGTCGTTTGCCGTGGAACCGAAGAAGGTCATCACGCAGTCCATCACCACCACGAGCAGCGCCGCCGCGTGCGCGGCGTTGGCGGCGGGGAACCAGCGCGCGGCGTTCTCCACCGTGATGAAGCCGAACGACAGCGTGGACAGGCCCCAGAGCAGGTACCCCGCGCAGATGAACGCTTTGCGCCGCCCCAGCCTGTCCGACAGCGCGCCCATGCACAGCGTGGTCAGCGTGGCCACCGCCGCGCTTGCCGCGACCATGGATGCGATGTAGGTCGGGTCGGTGGAGATGGTGTTGTACAGAAAGACGTTGAAATACATGTTCTCGATCGTCCAGGCGAACTGCCCCGCAAGGCCGATCACCACGAGCGAGAGCCAGGTGCGCGCGCCCAGCTTGTTCATCGCTGCTCCCCCTTTCTTTCGTACGGCGGCGCACGCGCTCAGAGCACGTGCGACTTGTCGATCTCGACCACGGCGAAATACCGGCCCGGGCGCGCCCGTCTCCGCTCCGTCAGGCGGCGGCGCACCTCCTCGTCCGACAGGCGGAAGCGGTAGGGCACCACGGCGTCAAAGATCAGGTTCGTATGCGTCGGCCCGCTGACCATACGGAAATCGTGGATCGTGATGGCCGGGTCGATCTCCCCGGCAAAGCCGGCGACCTGCTCGCGCAGCTCGTTGAGGCGCGCGTCGTCCGTCACGACCGGGTCCATGTGGATCACCGCGTCGCAGCCCATGCGCTCGCGCAGGCCGTGTTCGATGTTGTCGATCATGTCGTGCAGCTCGAGGATGTCGCCGCCGGCCGGCACCTCCACATGGAGCGAGATCATGCTGCGGCCGGGGCCGTAGTTGTGCACGATGAGGTCGTGGATGCCCACCACGCCCTCGTGCGAGAGCACGTACTCCTCGATCTGCTGCACATATTCCTTCGTCGGCGGCTCGCCCAGCAGGGGGTCCACCGTCTCGCGCGCGGCGCTGAAGCCCGCGTACAGGATGAACAGCGCCACGAGCAGGCCGCACCAGCCGTCGATCCGCAGCTGCGTCCAGTGCCCGATGAGCATGGAGGCGAGCACCACGGCCGTGGCGACGCAGTCGCTCAGGCTGTCCGTCGCCGCGGCGCGCATGGCGGAGGAATCGATCTTCGCGCCGATGCGGCGGTTGTAAAAGGCCATGTAGAGCTTGATAAGGATCGACGCCACGAGGATGCCGGCCGACAGCGGGCTGAACGCCACCGGCTCCGGCGCGGCGATCTTCTCGATGGAGCCGGTGAGCAGCTCAAAGCCCATCAGCAGGATGGCCAGCGCCACGATGAAGCCCGAGATGTACTCGATGCGGCCGTGGCCGAACGGGTGCTGCGGGTCCGGCTTGCGGCCGGCCATGCGGAAGCCGATGAGCGTGATGAGCGAGGAACCGGCGTCGGAAAGGTTGTTGAACGCATCCGCCGTCACGGCGATGGAGCCGGAGAGCGAACCGGCAAGGAGCTTGCCGAGGAACAGCAGCGCGTTGAGCGCGATGCCTACCGCGCCGCACAGCGTGCCGTACGCGCCGCGCACGCCGGGCGCGTCCAGCGCGCCGCTGTTGGGGATGAACCATTTGGCCAGCAGACCGATCATTGAATCCTGCGCCTCCTCATCGAACAAGCCTTGGAAACGGCGGAAGGCCCCGCCGCCTGCATTTTACTATATGCGCGCCGTATGCGCGCCATTGGCATACGCCCCGCAGCGCCCCCGGACGGCCGCGCGCGGCTTCAGCGCAGCGCCTTCTGCACGCGCCAGAGCTGCGCCTCGTCCAGCAGCGCGGTCACATGCGTGCCGTCGGCCTCGTGCGCCTCGCGCTGCACCGCGCCCAGCTCGTGCAGCAGGCGCATGGCCTCGTACCGCTCGTACGGCACGACGAGCTCCACGCGCACCTGGCTGCGGCTGAGCGCGCGCTCCACGCTCTGAAGCAGCCCGTCCACGCCCGCGCCCGTGCGCGCGCTGATGCGCGCCGCCTCGCCGCGCAGGGGGATAGGCTCCGCCATGGCGTCGCACTTGTTGTAGACGTTGATGCGCGGCGTATCGGCCGCGCCGAGCTGCGCGAGCACGTCCTCCACCACGCGCACCTGCACGTCCTGATAGGGGCTCGTGCTGTCGATCACATGCAGGATCAGCGCCGCGTCGCGCACCTCCTCGAGCGTGGAGTGGAACGCGCGCACCAGATCGTGCGGGAGCTTGTTGATAAAGCCGACCGTATCCGAGAGCAGGCATTCCCCGCCGGACGGCAGCGCCACCTGCCGCACGACCGGGTCAAGCGTGGCAAAGAGCCGGTCCTCCGCCAGCACGTCGCTGCCGGAGAGGCGGTTGCGCAGGGTCGAAATGCCAGCGATGGTGTACCCGACCAGCGCGACGAGCGGGACGGCGCCCTGCACGCGCCGCTCGCGCCTGAGGCCGCGCTGCTTTTCAATCTGCGCGAGCGCCTGCTCCAGCTCGAAGATGCGGCGGCGGATGCGGCGGCGGTCGATCTCCAGCTTCTTCTCGCCCGGGCCGCGCATCCCGACGCCGGACGCGCCCTGGCGCGAGAGCACGCGCCCCATGCCGAGCAGCCGCGGCAGACGGTACTTGAGCTGCGCAAGCTCCACCTGGAGCTTGCCCTCACGCGACAGGGCGCGCAAGGCGAAGATGTCGCGGCTGAGCCTGGTGCGGTCG
>URSN01000116.1 GCA_900550525.1 uncultured Eubacteriales bacterium | reverse complement strand
CCGGATACCGTGCGCACGCCCACGCCCGACGAGGAGCGCAGCGCGCTCGACGGCAAGCGCAACGCCGCCGGCGTGGCCATGCGCGCCGCGCCGAGCACGGAGGGCCGCCTCATCGACAAGTACGTCAAGGGCACCAACCTCAAGGTCTACGGCGAGAGCGGCGACTATTACTATGTGCAGGTGGTCAAGCTCAAGCTGTACGGCTACATCGCCAAGCGGTTTGTGGACGTGGATACCTCCACGCCGGAACCCATCACCACGTCCGTGCCCAGCGGCGCGGTGGGCGGCGAGGTGCGCGCCTCGCTCGTGGCGCTGCGCAGCGCGCCCGACCTCTCCGACGACGGCAACAAGGTCGGCCAGGTCGAGCAGGGCGAGCCGGTGTACATCTACTTCCAGTACACCAACAGCGCCGGCGACAGCTTCTATTATATCGAGGTCGCCCGCACCGGCAAGAAGGCGTACGCCTTTGCCGAATACATCACCGCCGAGGCGAGCGTGCCCACCGGCACCCCCGCGCCCTGAGCGAAGCAGTTGCGCAGCGGCGCCCCGAGCGGGGCGCCGCTTTTTTTGCTCTCGCCTGACGCGCTCCCGCGGCGGCGGTCACGGGTCGAGGCGCAGCGCGGCGAAGGCGGGCGGCAGGCTTTCAAGCCCCTGCTCGCGCGCCAGGGCCGCGACGGCGAGGTTGAGCCGGTGGCGCGCCTGGCGGATGGCGGCGGCGGAGGCGCCCGCATCGACGACGCCGCGCAGGCGCTGCGCCTCAAAATACACGTCCGCTACGAGCTCGTGCGCCGCGGAGTCGTACACGCCCGCGGGCAGCACGGCGAGGGAGGCGACGCCGTCGGCCGCGTCGGCGGCTTTTTTCGCCTCGGCGGCGGCCTTGTCACGCTTGACGGTGGACACGTCGTACCTGTCGTCGCGCGTGATGGTCACGCCGAACTCGTCCTGCACCAGGTCGACGAGCTTGTCGTTGTACAGGACGTAATAGGAGGCGTTGTAGACGTTGGAGATGTACTCGCCCGCAAGCGTGGTGCGGCGGATGTCGGTCAGGTCCAGCCGCGTGAGGAACACGGCCAGCGCCGCCAGCTGCGAGAAGGTGAGGTTCGTCTCAATATCGCCGCGCACGGCCAGGTAGATGCCGGGCAGGTCGGTCAGGCGCTTTTCGCGGCGCAGCTGGTCGAAGATGGCCAGCAGGATGCGCTGCTGCCGGTCGTTGCGGCCCGCGTCGGTGCTGATGCCCTTGCGCGCGCGGCAGTAGTCGAGCACCTGCTGCCCGTCGAGGTGCTGCAGCCCGGGCTCGAGCGTGCGGCCGTTGAGGCGGATCTCCACGTCCACGTCGTAATCGACCCCGCCCATGGCGTCCACCAGGCGCTTGAGCCCCTCCATGTTCACGCCGGCGTAATAGTCCACCGGCACGCCCAGGAGCATCTCCACGGTGCGCTGCGCGTAGAGGAAGCCCTCGCCCTCGGCCGCGCCGCCCTTGGCAAAGGCGGCGTTGATCTTGTAGCGGCCCTTGACGTTGTAGATGGCGGCGTAGGTGTCGCGCGGGATGGAGATGAGGTGGACGCTGCCGGCGTTGAAATTCACGGCGGCGAGCATCATCACGTCGGAGCGGTAGTTGTTCTGCTCGTCGCGGTGGAGGGGGCTGTCCTCGTCCTCGCGCTCGGGGCTCTGGTCGTAGCCCAGCAGCAGGATGTTCACGCGGCCGTCCATGAAGGAGCGGTCCGCCTGCTCGAGCAGCGCCTCCTCCGGCGAGGGCGTGCGCGTGGGCGCGGGGCCCGTCGCGCGCGGCGCGGCCATCGGCTCCGCCGCGACGCGCGGGGTCTCACACGCGCTCTGCGGCTGCCGCCACACGCCGTAGAGCGTGACGAGCAGGCCGATCAGCGCCAGCGCGGCGAGCGCGCCCGCCACGGCGAGAATCCTGCGCAGCACCGGGACCGCCTCCTTTTGCATCGTCGTTTGGCCATAGTGTGCGCCGCCTGCGCCGCGCGCCATACGGAAAAATGCGATTGCCTGTTTTTGCCGTTTTCTGCGCGCGCTCGAGGCGGCGCGCGGCAGGACGCGGGTTGTGCGCGGCGGCGTTTTCTGGTAGGATAGAAATGGTACCCTAAATCTTCCGGGCGCATGCCCGGGCAAGGAGGGAAACGCATGGAACTCATCATCGATGGACGCAGGGTCGAGGCGCAGCCGGGCGAGACGCTGCTTGCGCTCGTGCGGCGGCTGGGGCTGGACACCGGCGAGCTGCCCACGCGGCCGCTGGCGGCCCGCATGGCGGGGGAGACGTTCACGCTCAACTATGTGCCGCTGCGCGAGGCGCCCGGCGGCGGAAGTTTTCAGGCGCGGCGGGCGGTGCGCCTCTCGCGCGGGGAGGTCGCGCTCGTGCGCTACGATTCGCGCCGGGGCAAGCGCGTGTACGAGCGCTCGCTGCTGTTCGTGTTCCTGCTCGCGGTGCGCACGCTGTTCCCGGGCGCGCGCGTGCACATCGACTATACGGTCGGCCCGGGCATCTTCGCCACGGTGCAGAAGGAGCCCGCGCTCTCGCAGGCGGACGTGGACGCGCTCAGGGCGGAGTGCCGCCGCATCGTGGCGGCGGACTATCCGCTCGTGCGCCAGCGCATGGACATCGACGACGCGATCGACTTTTTCGCCGCGGACGGGCAGATGGATAAGGTCCGCCTGCTCGAGTGGCGGCGCTTCACCTACTTCGACGTGTACGCCGTGGGCGGCTACATGGACTATTTCTACGGCGAGATGGCGCCGTCCACGGGCTTTGTGTCCGTGTTCGACCTGCGGCTTGAGGACGGCGGCGTGATGCTGCTGCGGCCGGACGCGCAGGACCCGGCCCGGCCCTCCGCCTTCCAGCCCATGCCCAAGCTCATGGCGGCCTTCCGCGAGAGCGACGAGTGGGGGCGGCTGCTGCACTGCGGCGTGGTGGCCGAGCTCAACGACATGGTGCGCTCCGGCCGCGTGCGCGAGCTCATCCGCGTCAACGAGGCGCTGCACGAGAAGCGTTACGCGCAGATCGCCGACGAGATCATGGCCCGCGGCGCGCGCGCGGTGCTCATCGCCGGGCCGTCGAGCTCCGGCAAGACGACCAGCGCCAACCGCCTGTGCACGCAGCTGCGCGTGCACGGCAAGTCGCCCGTGCTCATGTCGCTCGACGATTACTACATCGACCGCGACAAGATCCTGCCCGACGAGAACGGCGAGATCGACCTCGAGCACATCAACACCATCGACACCGACCTGTTCCGGCAGGACCTGTCCCGCCTGCTCAGGGGCGAACAGGTGGCGCTGCCGCGCTTCGATTTCAAGACGGGCCGGCGCGTGATGGACGGCCGCACGCTCCACCTCGACGCGGATACGCCGCTGGTGATCGAGGGACTGCACGGGCTCAACCCGGCGCTGCTGCCGGAGGGCATCGACCATGCGCTGATCTACCGGCTCTACGTCTCGGCGCTGACCACGCTCAACCTCGACGACCACAACCGCATCTCCACGGCGGAGATCCGGCTGCTCAGGCGCATCGTGCGCGACCATGAGACGCGCGGCGCGAGCATCGAGCATACGCTGTCGATGTGGGACAGCGTGCGCCGCGGCGAGGAGCGCTGGATCTTCCCCTACCAGGAGCAGGCGGACGCCATCTTCAACTCCGCGCTGGTGTACGAGGCGGCGGTGCTCAAAAAGCACATCTTCCCGCTGCTGCAGGCCGTGCGGCCGGACAGCCCGTATTTTGACGACGTGCGCGGCATCGTCAAGTTCCTCAACTACATCCTGGAGGCGAACGTGGAGGACGAGATCCCGCCCACGTCCGTGCTGCGCGAGTTCATCGGCGGCAACGCCTTCTACCGGTAAGCGCGGCGGGAACGGACCGCCGAAGCGCCGGCGCGCGGCGGCGCGCCGCCCGCCGGCAGAGAGAGAAGGGAAACCCATGCGCAAACGCTTTGCCATCATGCTCAGCACGCTCGCGTCGATCGTGCTGATCCTGTGCATCCTGTTCACGGCGCTGCAACTGACCATCAACAACCGCACGTTCCTCGAGTACGAGTACGGGCGGCTCTCGCTCGCGCGCGAGATGGGCATGAGCAACAACGACCTCATCGCGTCGTGCCAGCGGCTGATCGACTACATGGAGGGCCGCGTGGACAGCATCGACATCACCGTGACCGTGGACGGCGAACAGACGCTCATGTTCGACCAGCAGCAGGAGGTCAGCCACATGCGCGACGTGCGCACGATCTACCAGGCGTGCCGCACCATGCGCGATTTCGGCGTGCTGCTCGCGCTGGTGCTCTACCTGCTCGGCGCGCTGCTGCACATGCGCACGGCGCTGCACACGCTCGCCTCCGGCTATTGCTATGGCGCGTTCGTCGTGGCGCTGTTCGCGGCGTTCCTGGGCACATGGGCCGCGCTGGACTTTTCGAATTTCTGGACGTTCTTCCACCAGATGCTCTTCTGGAACGACGACTGGCTCTTCGACGCGGCGACCAGCCGCATGATCAACATGCTGCCGGAGCGGTTCTTTGCGGACGTGATCGTGCGCATGGCGGCGCTCTTTGGCGCGGCGTTGCTCGCGCTGGTGGCAGCCTCGGCCGCGGCGCGCTACAACATCCGCAACTAGCGGCGCGCGGCGCGCGCGCGCGCGCTGGCACGCCGCCGGGCGGCGCGCCGGCAGGCGCAAAAGGAGGCGGGGGCGGCGCAGCCGGATGCGCCCGCGGCCCCGGCCGCAGAAGCGCCCGGGGAGAGCGCCCGTCAGGCGGCGGAGCCCGCCGCGCGGCAGGACGCGCCCGCGGGGCGGGAGGCGCGCCCGTGAGCGCGCCGGCCGTGGGGGCCGGCGCCTGCCTGCTGGCCATCGAGACCTCCTGCGCCGAGACGGCCGCCGCCGTGGTGCGCGGCGGGCGGGAGGTGCTCTCGAGCGTCGTGCACACGCAGATCCCGCTGCACCGGCGCTTTGGCGGCGTCGTGCCGGAGATCGCCTCGCGCAACCATGTGGAGATGCTGCCCGCGGTCGTATCGCAGGCGCTCGAGCAGGCCGGCTGCGCCGGCGGCGCGGGGCTCGACGGCGTGGCGGCCACCTGCGGCCCCGGGCTTGTGGGCGCGCTGCTGACCGGGCTGTCCTTTGCCAAGGCCTACGCCTATGCGCGCCGGCTGCCGTTTGCGGGCGTGAACCACATCGCCGCGCACATCGCGGCCAACTACCTGGCCTGGCCGGACCTTGCACCGCCGTTTGTGTGCCTGGTCGCCTCGGGCGGGCATACGCACATCGTGGCCGTGGAGGGGTACGATGCGTTCCGCCTCATCGGCCGCACGCGCGACGACGCGGCCGGCGAGGCGCTCGACAAGGTCGCCCGCGCGCTGGGCCTGCCGTATCCGGGCGGGCCGGCGCTCGAGGCGCTCGCGCGCGAGGGCGACCCGCACGCGGTGCGCTTCCACAGCGCGCTGCACGATGACGACGGGTTCGATTTCAGCTTTTCCGGCCTCAAGACCGCGGCGGTCAACCGGCTGCACACCGCCGCGCAGCGCGGCGAGGCGCTGCGCGCGGCGGACGTGGCCGCTTCGGTCCAGTTCGCCGTGGTGGAGGCGCTCGCCTCGCGCGCGGTGCGCGCGGCGGCGCGCTTTGGCGGCGCGCGGCCCACGCTGGCGCTGGCCGGCGGCGTATCGGCAAACGGGGCGCTGCGCGCCGCGCAGAACGAGCGCTGCGGCCGCGCGGGCGTGCGCATTTGCTGCCCGGCGCA
>URSN01000115.1 GCA_900550525.1 uncultured Eubacteriales bacterium | reverse complement strand
GTGTATCAGGGCGCGCGCTCGTTCGACGCGCTGCCAAAGGCCGCGCAGGCGTACGTGACGTTTGTGGAGGAGCGCATCGGCGCGCCCATCCGCTATGTGTCCGTCGGGGCCGACCGCGACGCGATCATCCTGCGCTGACGGGGGCGCGGCCATGAAGGACCGGTACGAAAGCCCCCTGTGCGCGCGCTATGCCAGCGAGCGGATGCAGCGCCTCTTCTCGCCCGACCGCCGCTTTCAGACGTGGCGGCGGCTCTGGACGGAGCTGGCGCGCGCCGAGCATGCGCTGGGCCTGCCGGTGACGCAGGCGCAGGTGGACGAGCTTGCCGCGCACATCGAGGGGATCGACTATTCCGTCGTGGAGGCGCGCGAGCGCGAGGTGCGCCACGACGTGATGGCGCACGTGTACGCCTACGGGCTCTGCTGCCCGGGCGCGGCGGGCATCATCCACCTGGGCGCGACGAGCTGCTTTGTCACCGACAACGCCGACCTCATCCTGTACCGGGACGCGCTGCGCCTCATCCGCGGCGAGGTCGTCGCGGTGCTGCGCGCGCTCAGGCCGTTCGCCTGGCGCTATCGCGCGCTGCCCACGCTCGGCTATACGCATTACCAGCCGGCCCAGCCGGTCACGGTGGGCAAGCGGGCGTGCCTGTGGATGCAGGACCTGCTGCTCGACCTGGAGGAGATCGACGCGGTGCTCGCGGCCTTCCGCTTCCTCGGCTGCCGGGGGACGACCGGCACGGAGGCGAGCTTTCTCGAGCTGTTCGGCGGCGATGGGGGAAAGGTGGATGAGATGAACCGCCGCCTCGCCGCCGCGTTCGGCTTTGACCGCTGCTACGCCGTGTGCGGGCAGACGTATCCGCGCAAGCTCGACAGCCGCATCCTTGCGGCGCTCTCCTCCGTCGCGCAGAGCGCGCACCGCTTTGCGACCGATATCCGCCTGCTCCAGCACGACCGGCAGGTGGAGGAACCCTTCGGCGAAAGCCAGATCGGCTCGTCCGCCATGGCCTACAAGCGCAACCCCATGCGCTCGGAGCGCATCTGTTCGCTCGCGCGCCTCGTGATGGCGGGGGCGATGAACGCGCCCATGACCGCCAGCGTGCAGTGGTTCGAGCGTACGCTGGACGATTCGGCCAACCGCCGCGTCTCCCTCCCGGAGGCGTTCCTTGCCTGCGACGCGGCGCTGCGTGCGATGGCGGAGGTGGCGGGCGGCCTGCGCGTGAATGAGCGCATCGTCGCGCGCGCCGTCGCCGACTATCTGCCCTTCCTTGCGACGGAGAACCTGCTCATGGAGGGCGTGCGCCGTGGCGGCGACCGGCAGGCGCTGCACGAGATCATCCGCCGCCACTCGATGGCGGCGACGGAGCGCATGAAGGCGGGCGAGCCGTGCGACCTGCTCGAACGGCTTGCGGACGAACCGGCCTTCCCGCTCGACGGGGCGCAGATCCGCGCCCTGCTCGACCCGGCGGCGTTCACCGGCCGCGCGGCCGAGCAGACGGAGGCGTTCCTCGCCTCGCTCGACCTTGACGCGCAGGAGGCGGCTTCGCTGCCGCCGCTGACGGTATAGGCGGACGCGCTGCGGGCGCGTGCCGAACAGACGGACAAGAAGGAGGCATGGTTCCATGCGGCATCTGAGCGGCGCGCTGTGGAAGCGCCTGGAAGCGGGCGAGCGGGCGGTGCTCGTCACGGTGCTCAAAACCGCGGGCAGCGTGCCGCGCACCACGGGCGCGGCGATGGCGTTGTTTGCAGACGGGACGATGGCCGGCACGGTCGGCGGCGGCGCGGTGGAGTTTGCCGCGCTCGAGACGGCGCACGGCCTGCTGACGGGCGGCGAAAGCTGCGTCAGGACCTTTTCCAACATGCCGGGCGCGGACGAAGGCTGCTGCTGCGGCGGGCACGTCACGCTCCTGTTCCAGCCGCTCGGGCCGGAGGACGCGCCGTTTTTTAAGCGCGCGGCCGCCCTTGCCGGCGGGCGGGAGCCGGCCTGTTTCGTGCGGCGCCTTGCGGACGGCCGCGTGAAGGAGATGGCGCTGCACACGGCCGGGGAGCCCTGCCCCTGGCCCGTGCCCGGCGGGCGCGCCGCCGCGGTTGAGGAGGCGGCGGACGGCACGGCCCTGCTGTGCGAGCCCATCGCGGGCGCGGTGCGCGTGTATCTGTTTGGCGCGGGCCATGTGGCGCGCTGCCTTGCGCCGGAGCTCGTGCGCGTGGGATTCGACCTGACCGTGATCGACGCGCGCGAACCGCTGCTCATGGGCGAGGGGTTTGCCTGCGCATCCGAACGCCTGCTCGAGGACCCGGCGGCGGCCGCGGGCCGCCTGCCGCTGGGGAGCAACGATTACGCCGTCGTCATGGCCAGCAGCCACGAGACGGATTTTGCCGTCCTTGCGCAGCTGCTGAAAAAGCAGCCGGGGTACATCGGCTGCATCGGCAGCCGCAGGAAGATCGCCATGGCCAGGGAGCGCCTGTCCGCCGCGGGCGTGGACGCGGCGGCGTTCGCCGCGCGCGTGCACGCGCCCATCGGCCTGCCCATCAGGGCGGAGACGCCGGAGGAGATCGCCGTGAGCATCGCGGCGGAGATGATCCTCTTTCGCGCCGAGCACTGAGCAGCGTTCGCGCCGCACACGCAGCGGCGCATCATAAACGGCGCGCGGCGGCGCAGGAATGCGCCGCCGCGTTTGATACTGCGATCCGGTGGCGGGGCCGGCGGCGTCAGAGCCGGCCGCGCTTTTTCTGTTCGATCAGGCGTTCGTAGCGTTCGAGCGCCGTGTCGATGACCCGGTCCCAGGGGAGGTAGAGCGCCTCGTGCGCCCGCTCGCCCAGCGCGTGCAGCCACTGCGGCGGCGCCTTGAGCGCCCGCTCGATCACATCGGCCAGGCTCTCGCTGCTGTCGTCGCACAGCAGGCCGCTCTCGCCGTCCACGATGGCCTCCGCCGGTGCGCCGCCGCGCGTGACGACGCTCGGCGTGTGCATGGCGGCAGCCTCGTGCACGACCATGCCGGAGGTATCGTACAGCGAGGGGAACACGAACAGCGCGGCCGCCTGGTACAGCCCGTTGAGCAATCCGTCCTCGTGCAGGTGCCCGGCAAAGACCATGTGCGGCGCAAGGCCCAGCTCGTCAGCCTTTTCCCGGATGGCGCGCTCGTCCGGGCCCTGCCCGGCCAGCACCAGGCGGAACGGGACGCCGCGCCGCACGAGCAGCTGCGCGCCCTCCAGGATGTGCAGGATGTTCTTTTTCCAGTTGAGCTGCCCGCAGTAGAACAGCACCGGCACGTCCATCGCAAGGCCGAAGCGCTCCCGCGCCGCAGCAAGGTCCGCCGGGTCGGGCCGGTTGTCCGGCGTGCCGTTGGGCACGATGAAGATGTCGCCCCGGTAGCCGTAGGAGCGCAGCGTGTCGGCGGAGTTGCGGCTGACGGTCCATACCTCGTCGCACTTTTCATAGAAGGATACGACGTACTTCACGCCGATATCGGCCAGCAGCTCCTGCCGGACGATCTTGTAGAAGTCGTCGTAATACTTGGAATGGAACGTGCCCACCAGCGGGATATCGCGCTTGCGCGCGAGGCGCAGCGCCTCCTGCCCGGCGATGAACGGGCTGTGCGCGTGCACGATGTCCAGCGGCACCATGGCGATGCGCGCGCCGTAGTGCGCGTCAAAGAAGGGGATGCCCGTCTGATACTGCTTTTGCAGCGGCACGTTGCGCGCGGAGAAATCCACCAGCTCGAACGGGAAGCCGCCGCGGTAGCCGGTATCCGCCATCGGGGCGACGACGTAGCACTCGTGCCCCTTGCGCGGGATGATGGACGCATAGTTGTAGACCACGCGGCCCACGCCGTCCACGATGGGATAGAACGTATCGGAAAACTCGCCGATGTGCATGGAAGACATCCCCCCTGTATTTGCCGCATTTTGGCGCATATCCGCGCCGCAGAAAAAGGCCCGCTGCCTGCGGGCCGGGATTCTCTCTGCGCACAGGCCGCCGCCGCGGCGCGTTTACCGCAGGGCGGGGCCCTCCGCCGGCGCGGTGGCCGCGGGCGCCTGCCGCCGCGCTTCCGCCTCGGCCTGGGCCGCCTGCCGTTCGGCCTCGAGCTCGGCGCGCACCTTTGCGTCGATCTCTGCGGCCAGCTCCGGGTTGTCCTTGAGGAACAGGCGCGCGTTGTCGCGCCCCTGCGCCATGCGCATGTCGCCGTAGGAGAACCAGGCGCCGGACTTGTTGATAATGCGCCGCGCGACCGCCAGATCGAGCAGCGACCCCTCGCGCGAGATGCCCTCGCCGAAGATCATGTCGAACTCGGCCGTCTTGAACGGCGGCGCGACCTTGTTCTTGACGACCTTAACGCGCGTGCGGCTGCCGACGATGTCGGTCCCGTTTTTGATCGGGTCGCCGCGGCGCACGTCCAGCCGGATGGAAGCGTAGAACTTGAGCGCGCGGCCGCCGGTGGTCGTCTCCGGATTGCCGTAGGCGATGCCGACCTTCTCGCGCAGCTGGTTGATGAAGATGACGATCGTATTGGACTTGGAGATCGCGCCGGCCAGCTTGCGCAGCGCCTGCGACATCAGCCGCGCCTGAAGGCCCACGTGCGAGTCGCCCATGTCGCCCTCGATCTCCGCCTTGGGCACGAGCGCGGCCACGGAGTCCACCACCACGACGTCGATCGCGCCGCTGCGCACGAGCGCCTCGGTGATCTCCAGCGCCTGCTCGCCGGTGTCCGGCTGCGACACGTACAGGTCGTCCACGCGCACGCCCAGATGCTCGGCGTACACGGGGTCGAGCGCGTGCTCGGCGTCGATGAACGCGGCGGTACCGCCCTCCTTTTGTGCCTGCGCGACCACGTGCAGCGCGATGGTGGTCTTGCCGGAGGATTCCGGCCCGTAGATCTCCACGATTCGGCCGCGCGGGATGCCGCCCACGCCAAGCGCGTAGTCCAGCTCGATGCAGCCGGTGGAGACGACGGACACGGCGATCTTCGCGCCCGCGTCGCCCAGTTTCATGATCGCGCCCTTGCCGAACTGCTTTTCGATCTGGCTCAGCGCGAGCTCAAGCGCCTTTTCCCTCTCGACTCCCATGCGTGAAACCGTCCCTTTCTCCCGGATCGCGGCCCGCCGGCCGCCGCTATGAGTATACCATGAACGCGCGCGCGTTTTCAACCCTTATCGCACGGCGCGCGCCGCTCCATCGCTACCGCCTGTCCGGCAGGCCGAGCAGGCTGCGCCGCAGCAGGTCGAGCGCGTGGAGCACCGAGAGCGCGCGGATGCGCGCCCGGTCGCCCGTCAGATGGAGCTCCGCCGTCTTGACTCCGGCGGGGGAGGCTAGCGCCACATTGACAAGGCCCTCCGGCTTTTCCGCCGTGCCGCCGTCCGGGCCGGCGATGCCGGTCGTCGCAAGGGCGTAGGTCGTGCCGGCGGCGGCGCGCATGCCGGCGGCCATCTCGCGCGCGCAGGCGTCGCTGCCCGCGCCGTGCGCGTCGAGCGTTGCGCGCGTCACGCCGAGGCGGCGCATCTTGGCCTCGTTGGAATAGGTGACCGCGCCCTCGAAAAAGCAGGCCGAACTGCCCGCGTTGTCAACGATGGCGGAGGCGAGCAGGCCGCCGGTGCAGCTCTCGGCCACGGAGAGCGTCTCGCCGCGCTCGCGCAGCAGGCGCACGCACAGCGCGTCGAGCACCTCGCCGTCGGTGCTGTAGAGCACGGAGCCGACGCGCGCCTGGATCGCCTCGATCATCGGCGCGACGAGCCGCTCGCCCTCCGCCTCGTCGCGGCACTGCGCGGTGACGCGCAGCGTGACCTCCCCGGTTTTGACGTAGGGGGCGACGGTGGGGTTGGGCTGATAGGCGATGATGTCGCGGATGCGGTACGTCAGCTCCGCCTCGCCCATGCCGAAGGCGCGCAACTCGCGCGAGTGGAGGC
>URSN01000114.1 GCA_900550525.1 uncultured Eubacteriales bacterium | reverse complement strand
CCACCGAGGTGCCCGAGGTCGAGGAGCCGGTGACGCTCAACGTGTGGTACGCCGTCTCCGGCACGAGCGGCGAGACGTTCGTGCAGCTTGCCGAGGAGTTCGACGCGGCCAACGACCTGGTGGACCTCGAGCTCTCCTATTCGGGCAATTCCTCCGATACGGCGACCAAGGTGTCCGCCGCGCTGCTGACCGACACCGCGCCGGACGTGGCGCTGATGTACGCCGGCCCGCTGTACACCGGCGGCCGCGGGGACTACACCATCCAGTCGCTCATCGAGGACGAGGACTTCCACGCGGACGACATCTACGCGGGCATGTGGGACTACTGCACCTACATGGACGGCGGCGTGTGCGCCGTCCCGTACGGCATCTCCACGCAGGTGCTCTACTACAACAAGGACATCCTCGAGGCTGCCGGCGTGGACATGACCAACCCGCCCGCCACGTGGGAGGAGCTGCGCGAGGTGTGCCGCCAGTGCATCGAGAAGGGGAACGTGAACAACGCCGACGAGTTCATCGGCTTTGAGGTGTCCGACGCGCCGTGGCTGTTCAAGTCCATGCTGATGCAGAACGGCTGCGCCATCATCGAGAACAACGACGGCCAGATCGTCCCCATCTACAACGACGCGCAGGCGCTCGAGGTGGCCGAATACTGGAAGAGCCTCGTGGACGAGGGCATCATGCCCGCCGGCGAGCACAACAACGCGGAGAACAAGTTCCTCTCCGGCAACTGCGCGTTCATCGCCGCCTCGTCCAACCGCATCTCCCGCTGGCCGGGCGCGACGGAGTTTGAGATCGGCGCCATCGAGATGCCGACCTTTGGCGAATCGCGCTCGCTCGCGCTGGGCGGCAACGTGCTGGTCATCCTGACGCAGGACCCGCAGCGCGTGGCGGCGGCGTGGGAGTTCATCAAGGCCATGACCACGACCGAGAACATCACCACCTTCTCGCTGGCCACCGGCTACCTGCCCATCCGCAGGTCCTCCGTCGAGACGGAGCAGGCGCAGCAGGCCATCGCCGACAACGAGATGTACGCCGTGGCGTTCCAGCAGCTGGATTACACCTGGGCCTATGTGCACTTTGAGCAGATGGGCACGATGGACATCGAGCTGCGCAACGCGCTCAACAAGATCGAAAAGGAGGCCGGCGGCACCATCCAGGAGGTGCTCGACAAGGCGGTGGACAACCTCGCCGTCGAGATCGCCGAGGGCTGACGGGATACGGGTTTGCCGGCGGGGCGGTCCCGCCCCGCCGGCAAACCACGCAAATGCGCGGACAGGCTGACTGTGACAGGAGGTGTATGATCCATGAGCCGGTATTCCTTTTCCACCGGCGCGCTGTACCCGCTCGAGAGCGAGGATGCTCTCAGGCGGATCAAGAACGCCGGCTTTGACAACGCGGAGCTGATGCCGCAGGCCCTTTCGGACGCGTCCGAGGCGGCCACGAAGAAGTTTGAACGGACGGGCATCCGCATTGCGAGCATCCATTATCCGCTCGCCATGTTCGGCATGCTGTACACCGCGCACAGGACCATGCGCGACGACGGGCGGCGCTTCACGCGCGAGCTGCTCGCCATGGGGCGGCGCATGGGGACGGCGGTGCTGGTGGTGCCCCCGCATACGCCGGCCGTGCCCGGCTACGAGGCGCTGCTCGAGCAGCCGGTCATCGACAACCTGCGCTACCTGGCGGATACGTGCGCGGACTTTGGCGTCACGCTGGCGATGGAGAATTCCCCCAAGACCTGCGCCACGGCCGAACAGCTCTCGGCCTATGTGGCCTCGTTCGGCCCGATCAACATGCAGCCCATGGTCGATACCACCGAGGTATGCGAGGCCGGCGGCGACCCGGTGGCGTTCCTGCGCGCGCTCAGGCCGTGCCACCTGCACCTGTCGGATTTTGCGGGCGAGAGGAAGCACCTGCCCGCCGGCGAGGGCGCGATCGACTGGGCCGGCGTGAAGGCGGCGCTGGAGGGCTATACGGGCTTTTACACGCTCGAGCCCGCGTACCGCTATTATCTGGAGGATATCGACGCGCGGCTGCGCAGGGCCTACGCCTTTATCGCGGGCCTGTTCCCCGGCGCATGAGCGCGGCGCTGCGCGGCCGCGCCGCCGCCTCGATGGAGGCGTTCGCCTGCGGCGACGCGATGGGCATGCCCACGGAGTTCATGACGCTGCCGGACATCCGCGCGCGCTTCGGCCTTGTGGACCGGCTGCTCCATCCGGAGGAATCGCAGAACCATGCGGACCTGCCGCAGGGCGCGGTGACGGACGATACGGAGCAGAACCTCTACCTGCTCGCCGCCTACCGGGCCGACGGGGCCGTGACGGTGGAGAACACCGCCGCGGCGCTGCTGCGCTGGGTGCGCGAGACGGACGCGGTGGCAAAAAAGTACATCGGCCCGAGCTCAAAGAGCGCGCTGGAGGCCGTCGAGGCCGGGGCCGACCCGCACACGACGGGCCTTGGCGGCACGACGTGCGGCGGCGTGATGCGCGTGCCGTCGGTCGTGTGGTTCGACGCTGCGGCCGGCGAGGATGCGCTCGAGGAGCGCGTCGTGGCCTGCCTGATGCCGACGCACTTCACCTCGCAGGCGCTGGAGGCGGCGGGCGCGTATGCGTTCGCGCTGCGCGCGGCGCTGCTGGGCGCGCCGCAGGACGCGGTGCTCGCCGCGGCGGCGCGCGGGGCCGCCCGCTGCATGGCGCGCGCGCCGTATATCGCCTGCGCGCCGTCGGCCATGGCGCGCGTGGCGGGCATCGCGCGCATGCTCAGGCGCGAGAGAATGGACGACGCGGCGCTGCTGGACTTCCTCTACGGCTTTTGCGGCACGGGGCTGCCGTCGGCGGACGTGTGCGCGGCGGCGTTCGCGCTGTACCTGTGCGCCGGGGGCAGCGCGTGGCGGGCCATCCGCCTGGGCGCGTCGGCCGGCGGGGATACGGATACCATCGCGGCGCTCGCGGGCGCGCTGACCGCCGCGCACAGCGGCGCGCTGGACGTGCCGGAGCCGGTGCGCGCGCGCGTGCGGACGCACAACGGGCTGGACTATGCCGCGCTCGCGGGGGAGGAGAGCTGACTTGTTCCGCTTCATCAGGCGATACCTGGGGCGGCTGAAGGGCAATGCGCGCGTGTGCATCTGCTTCCATCCGCTCTGGGGCATCCCGTTCACGTTCTATTATTACTACCTGAGCATGTACCTCAAGGAGATGGGCGTCTCCGACACGGGCCTCGGGCAGATCATGCTGGCGGGCACGGCGGCCTCGTTCGTGTTCTCCATCGTGTCCGCGCCGCTGGTGGACCGGATGGGGCGGCGCCGCTCCACGCTCGTGTTCGACCTGCTCTCCTCCGCGCTGCCGCCGCTGATCTATTTCCTCTCGGGGAGCTTCCTCGCGGCGCTGCTGGGCACGATCCTCTACAACGCCAACAAGATCATGAGCATCGGCTACTACCTGGTCATGATCGAGGATGCGGACGACGAGCAGCGCGTGGTCGCGTTCAACCTGTTCAACATCATCACCGTGGTGGCGGGGCTGCTGCTGCCGCTGGCGGGGCTCGCGGTGGACCGTTACGGCGTGGTGGCCACGGAGCGCGTGTTCCTGCTCGTCTCGTTTTTGTGCATGACGGCGATGATCCTGCTGCGTCACCGCCTGCTGCATGAGACGCGCCTTGGGGCGCAGCTGCTGCAAAAGCGGCGCGAGGAGGGCGGCGGGCCGTTCTGGCGGGAGCTGCTCGCGCCGTACCGCGGGGCGCTGGGCTACCTGATGCGCTCGCGCGCGGCGCGCTGCATGGCGCTGGCCAACCTGTTCTTCTATGTGTACATGACCATCGGCTCCAACCAGAGCCTGTACTTCCTCCCGTATTTTGCGGACTTTCTGCGCATGGACACGATGCAGAGCGCGGCGCTGGGCTTTGTCTACTATGGCGGCATGCTCGGCGCGATGCTGCTGATCAACCCGCTGCTGGGCCGCGCGGGCCTCTTTGGCGGCATCACGGCCAGCTCCGTGCTGAGCCTTGCCGGCCTGATCGCGCTGGTGCTCCTGCCGGCGGGGAATTTCCCGCTTGCCGTGGCGGCGGTGCTGGTGATGTCCGTCGGCTACGGGATGCTCAAAACGGGCGTGGACGGCGGGCTGGCGGTCTATTCCGAGAGCGAGGCGCGCAGCGGCGTCTACTCGCTCACAAACCTGCTCTCCTCGGCGCTGGGCATCGTGGCCACGGCCGCGTGCACGGCGCTGTATACGCGCTTTGCCGGCTGGGTCTATCTCATCTGCGCGCTGATGGTCGCGGCCATCCTGCTGTGCGCGCTGGCGGCGGGAAGGGAGGTGCGGCACAGCGATGGATGAGGCGCGCCTGTTCGATACGTTTGAGCAGCTGCTGGCCATCTCCGCCCCGTCCGGGCAGGAGGAGCCGGTGCGGCATCTGCTGGAGGAACGGCTTTCGGCGCTGGGCTTTGCCTGCCGACGCGACGCGCGCGGCAACCTGCTGGGCGCGCGGCCGGGCGCGGGCGCGCCGGCGCTGCTGTGCGCGCACATGGACACGGTGCCGCTGGCGGCCGGGGCGCGCGTGGTCAGCGACGCGCAGGGCTACCGCAGCGACGGCTCCTCCGCCCTCGGCGCGGACGACCGCGCCGGCATCGCGGTCATCCTGGAGGCGCTTGCCAGCCAGAGCGCGCGAAGCGCGGAGGTGCTCTTCACCGTGGAGGAGGAGCGCGCGCTCGCCGGTTCGCGCGCGGCGGATCTGGGCGGCTTTGCGGCGCGGCAGGCGCTCATCCCGGACAGCTCGCTCGACGTGGGCGCGCTCGTGCTGCAAACGCCCACCAAGGCGCGCCTGTCCGTCGAGGTGCTCGGCCGCGCGGCGCACGCGGCGCTCGGCGCAGGCGCGGGCGTGAGCGCCATCTGCGCGGCGGCGGCTGCGGTGGCCGCGCTGCCGGAGCCGCCCGCGGGCGTGACGTTCAACATCGGGAGCTTCCTGGCAGGCGGGCCGACGAACGTGGTGTGCGCCCGCGCCGCGCTCGAGGCGGAGGCGCGCGCGTTCGACGAAGCGGCGCTCGATGCGTTTATCGCCCGGGTGCGCGCGGCGTTTGAGCGCGGCGCGGCGCAGCGCGGGGCCGTGTGCCGCTTTCGGGCGCGCACGGAATACCGCGGCTACCGCGTGGCGGAGGACGACCCGGCCGTGCTGCGCTTTCGCGCCGCGTGCGGTCGCGCGGGCGTGCCGTTTGCAGCGGCGCGGTCGATGGGCGGCAGCGACGGCAACAGCCTGGCGGGCGCCGGCATCGTCCCGCTGGTGATGGGCACCGGCGCCAAATGCCCGCACGCGGTGGAGGAGCGCATCAGCCGCGCCAGCCTGCAAAGCGCGGCCCTCGTGGCGGAATATTATTTGAAGGAAGAGGTTTGACATGGCATACGATCCGTTTGAGTTTTTCTTTCCCACGCGCATCCTGTTCGGCGCGGGCGAGAGCGCGCGCACGGCGGAATATCTGGAGCGCTTCCTCGCGCCCCGCAGGGTGTTCGTCGTGACCTACGGCGATTTCACCCTGCCGGCGCTGCCCGGCATCCTGCGCGCGCTGGAGGCGGCGGGCATGGAGACGGCGCTCTACGCCCATGCCGTGCCCAACCCGCGCGCGGCGGACGTGGACGCGGGCGCGCAGGCGTACCGCAGCAGCGGCGCGGACTGCATCCTGGGCGTGGGCGGCGGCAGCGTGATCGATACGGCCAAGGCCATCGCCCTGCTCGCGGCGAACCCGTCCGCCGGCGGCGTATGGGACTATGTGGGCGGCGGCGCGCAGCCGGCGCGCCCGGCGGCGCCGGGGGCGCGGGCGCACCACATGCAGAAACCTCAGTGTCGTGGCATACGGATTGCCTCCGCGCTCCAGAATTTCCCGAGCCTTGGGCCCCAGAGCGTGCACCCCGAACATGGAGCGTGCCTGAT
>URSN01000113.1 GCA_900550525.1 uncultured Eubacteriales bacterium | reverse complement strand
GGCGCCGCAGGCGGAGCCGCCCGTGGCGCAGGACGCGCCGCACGCGCCCGTGGTGCACGACACCTCGGCCCCGCGCATCCGCCCGTCCTACCCTTCGCGCGCCCAGCAGGGCTACCAGAAGCCCGCCTACGAGGGGCGCGGCTACGCGCAGAACGGCTATCAGCAGCGCCGCGGCGGCTATCAGAACGGCTATCAGCAGGGCGGCTACCAGGGCGCCTATCAGGGCGGCGGCTACCAGCAGGGCGGTTACCAGGGCGGCTATCAGCCCCGCGGCAGCGGCTATCAGCAGGGCGGCTACGGCGCGCCGGAGGGCGGCTATGAGGACGAGCGCCGCTACCGCAGCCGTCAGGAGGGCTATTATAATAAGGATTACGGCACGAGCAACCCCGCCGTGCCGGAGATGCTCC
This sequence comes from uncultured Eubacteriales bacterium, assembly GCA_900550525.1. Lineage (GTDB taxonomy): Bacteria > Bacillota > Clostridia > Christensenellales > CAG-138 > Aphodomorpha > Aphodomorpha intestinavium. Next base: position 5,583 of record URSN01000113.1, on the reverse strand, counting down.
AGACGGGCGAGTGCGGCGACGCCGAGGGCGTGCTCGAGGTCCTGCCGGACGGGTACGGCTTCCTCCGCTCGGAAAACTATCTTTCCGGCGCGCACGACGTGTACGTCTCCATCGCGCAGATCCGCCGCTTCGGCCTGCGCACGGGCGACCTAGTCACGGGCAAAACGCGCCCGTCCAAGGAGAACGAGCGCTTCCTCGCGCTGCTGTACATCACGGCGGTCAACGGCGAGGACCCGGAGCGCCTGTCCGAGCGCACGCCGTTTGAGAACCTCGTCCCCATCTTCCCGAACGAGCGGTACACGCTTGAGCGCAAGGGCGCCAGGAACGACCTCTCCATCCGGCTCATCGACCTCATCGCGCCCATCGGCAAGGGCCAGCGCGCGATGATCGTCTCGCAGCCGAAGGCGGGCAAGACGACGCTGCTCAAGAACATCGCCAACGGCATCGCGGACAATTATCCCGATTCGCACCTGATCGTGCTGCTCATCGACGAGCGGCCCGAGGAGGTCACCGACATGCAGCGCTCCATCCGCGGCGAGGTGCTCTACTCCACGTTCGACGAGCTGCCGGAGCACCATACGCGCGTGGCGGAGATGGTGCTCGAGCGGGCGATGCGCCTGGTCGAGCACGGCAAGGACGTCGTCATCCTCATGGACAGCCTCACGCGCCTGGCGCGCGCCTACAACCTGACCATCCCGCCCACGGGGCGCACGCTCTCCGGCGGCATGGACCCGGGCGCGCTGCACAAGCCCAAGCGCTTCTTCGGCGCGGCGCGCAACATCGAAAACGGCGGCAGCCTGACGGTCATCGCCACCGCGCTGTCGGAAACGGGCAGCCGCATGGACGATATGGTCTACGAGGAGTTCAAGGGCACGGGCAACATGGAGATCCATCTGGATCGCAAACTGTCCGAGCGGCGCATCTTCCCGGCCATCGACATCTACAAGTCCGGCACGAGGCGCGACGACCTGCTGCTCTCCAAGGCGGAGCTGGAGGGCGTGCGCACCATCCGGCGCGTGCTCGCCGGCGGCAACCCGGCCGAGGTGACGGAGCAGCTCATCAGCATGCTCGCCAAGACGAACACGAACGAGGAGTTCCTCCAGCGCGTGAAGGACTGGGTGCGCATCTACGAAAAGGACGGCTACACCGCGTCCAACCGCTTTGGCAAGTAGCGCCCGGCGGCGTGCGGCCGCGCGGAAAACCGCCCGGTTTTCGGAAAATTAGGGCTTGCATTTTTCGCGCCGTGCGGCTATAATATCCGTTGGACTGTTTTTGAAGGAGTGAGTAGCATGAAGAAGGACATCCATCCGTCTTACGGCGAAGCGACGGTCCGCTGCGCGTGCGGCGAGACCTTTACGACCGGCTCCACCCGCGGCGAGCTGAAGGTCGAAATTTGCAGCAAGTGCCACCCGTTCTACACCGGCCGTCAGAAGCTGGTGGACAGCGGCGGCCGTGTCGACCGCTTCAAGAAGCGTTACGGCATGTAAGGCAGAGTGCACCAAGCGGGGCGCGCCGTTTCGGCGCGCCTTTTTCATGCGGCGCGTTTGTAACCGTTTTGATAATTTTTTTGCGCGCAGGCGTTTTGCGGCCCGTTTTGCGGCGCGGCGCGCGGCGCGCAAGTTGCGCTTTTGGCGTTTGTCTGCTATGATAACGGCATATGGGCAGGAGGTTTGAAAGTATGGAGGAGCGGAATGTCTATGATGTGCTTGAGGAGCGCGGCTTTCTCAAGCAGTGTTCGCACCCGGAGGAGCTGCGCGAGCTGCTCGGGCGCGAGAAGGTCACGTTTTACATCGGGTTCGACCCCACGGCGGACAGCCTGCACATCGGCCACTATGTCGCGCTGATGACCATGGCGCACATGCAGCGCGCCGGGCACCGGCCCATCGTGCTGCTCGGCGGCGGCACCGCCATGATCGGCGACCCGTCCGGCAAGACGGATATGCGCCGCATGATGACCAACGAGGAGATCGACCACAACGCCGCCTGCTTTCAAAAGCAGATGGCGCGTCTGATCGACTTTTCCGAGGGCCGCGCGCTCGTGGTGAACAATGCGGACTGGCTGCGCGGCCTGAATTTCCTGGACTTCATGCGCGACGTCGGCGTGCATTTTTCCGTCAACGCCATGCTCCGCGCGGAGTGCTACCGCCAGCGCATGGAGCGGGGGCTGACGTTCTTTGAGATGAGCTACATGCTCATGCAGAGCTACGACTTCCTCATGCTCAACCGCCGCACCGGCTGCATTTTGCAAATGGGCGGCGACGACCAGTGGAGCAACATCTTAAGCGGCGCGGACCTGATCCGCCGCAAGGAGCGCCGCCCGGCCTATGCGCTCACCACGGCGCTGCTGACCACCAGCGAGGGCAAGAAGATGGGCAAGACGGAGAAGGGCGCGCTCTGGCTCGACCCGGCGCGCTGCTCCCCCTACGATTTCTACCAGTACTGGCGCAACGTGGACGACGCGGACGTGGAGCGCTGTCTGGCGCTGCTCACGTTTTTGCCGATGGACGAGGTGCGCCGCCTGGGCGCGCTGCGCGACGCGGCCATCAACGAGGCCAAGCGCATGCTGGCCTTCACGCTCACCGAGCAGGTGCACGGGACCGAGGCGGCCGAGCGCGCGCAGGCCGCGGCCGAGGCGCTCTTTGGCGGCGGGAGCGATTTTTCCAGCATGCCCACCGTGGCGCTGACGCAGGAGCAGATCGACGGCGGCGGATTGCGCATGCCCGACCTGCTGGTGCTTGCGGGGCTGGCCAAATCCAAGTCGGACGCGCGGCGGCTCATCACCGACGGCGCGGTGTTCGTGGGCGAACGGCGCGTCGCCTCGCACGAGGAGACGCTCAGCGCAGCCGACCTTGACGGCGAGGGCGTCATCGTGCGCAAGGGCAAGAAGAGCTTTTGCAGAATGAAGCGCGCGTAGATGGCATATCGTACCGTAAAACAACCGGGGGAGGCGGAGCTGGTCATCAAGCGCTCCCGCTTCATCGGCCGGTGTTTTCCGGTCGCGGACGAGCAGGAGGCGCTGCGCCTGCTTGAGCAGGTGCGCCGGCAGCACTGGGATGCGACGCACAACTGCTACGCCTATTCCGTCGGCGTTAGCGGCGCGTGCGCGCGCTATTCCGACGACGGCGAACCCTCCGGCACGGCCGGGCTGCCGATGATGGAGGCGCTCCGCCGCAGCGGCGTGACGGACGCGCTCGTCGTTGTCACGCGCTATTTCGGCGGCATCCTGCTGGGCGCGGGCGGTCTGGTGCGGGCCTATTCCGCCGCTGCGGCGGCCGCCGGGCGCAGCGCCGGGGAGGTCGAGATGCGCGAATGCGTGCGCCTGTCGCTCGAGACGCCGTATCCGCTTTGGGGCCGCGTGGAGCCGCTGCTGCGCGAGCGCGCGCAGCTGGACGAGGTCCGCTATGAGGCCGCGGTGCATGCCGCCGCCTGGGTGCGCCAGGAGCAAAGCGATGCGCTCGTGCGCGCGCTCATCGACCGCACGGACGGCCGCGTCGTCCCCGCGCCGGGCGCGCGCATGCTGCGCCCCTTCCCTGTGGAACCGGCCGAGCCGGAGGAACCGGAAAAGGAGTGATCCCATGATGCGAAAGCGGCTTTTACACGCGCTGTTGGGCCTGCTGCTCCTGCTGACGCTCGCTGCGCCCGGCATGGGCGCGCTGGCGGCGGACGAGGAGGTGCGCGTCGAGGTGACGGCGGACCCGACGGAGCTGTCCGAGGGCGGGCCCGTGCAGTTCACGTTCGAGGTCTCCAACTATTCCGATTTTGAGCTGCATGAGATCGCCATCAGCCTGGACAACGCCACCTTCACCATCCCGGGCATGGAGGACTGCGTCATCCCGCCCGGCGGCTCGGCGGTGTTCCCGCTGCTCTATGAGGTGCCGGATTCGCGCATCGGGTTGGAGCTGCTGTTCCATGTGAGCTGGCTGCGCTATGGCGAGCCGTTCAGCGTGGACGTGCCCGTGACCATCGCGCGCGCCGTGGAGCCGGTCATCACCATTGCGCGCACGGTGGACAGCGAGTTTGCAAAGCCGGGCGATACGGTCACGCTGACGTATGAGCTTGCCAACGAGACGCATTTTGATATGACCAATATCACCGTCATCGACGAGCAGATCAGCGACAACCCCATCCTGCGCAACCATACGCTCAACGCCGGCGCGACGCTCACGCAGTCCTTCGTCTACACCATGGGCGAGGAGGACGTGACCTCCGCGCCCATCGTCACCTACGATGTGAACGGCAAGACCAAGTCGTTTTCCGCCATCGAGCCGGTCACGCTGTCGATGGTGCTGGTGGATATCGCCCTCGAGGTGGAGATGGGGACGCCCGCCGCCACGGGCGTGCCGTTCACGCTGACGGCCGTCAACCGCGGCAACCAGGCCGTGACCGACATCAGCATCACGGACGAGCTCGGCAACCCCGTGCACGAGGGCACGTTCTCGCTCGACCCGGGGGAGAGCCGGACGTATTCCTATCTGGTCGTGCCCGTCGCGACGGAGCCGGTGCGCAACGTCGCCTTCGTGCTGCACGGGACGGACGCGCTCGGCGAGGCGTACGACCCCGTCTACGAACAGACCTACGAGGTGCACCCGTTCGTGGACGATTCGCAGCTCGACGTGGCCCTGCTGCCGGAGATATTGGAGCCGTGGACCGCGCAGACCGGCGCGGTACGCGTGCGCGTGACCATCCGCAACACCAGCGCCGTGGAGCTGACGCAGGCCGTCCTGTCGGAATCGACGCTCGGCGAGCTCGCCTCGTACGATGTGCTCGTCTCCGGGGATACCATCTTCGAGCAGGAGCTGGTCATCGGCTCCCCGCGCAACCTGAACTTCTCCATCCGCGCGGTCGATCCCGCCGGGACGGAGCGGCAGCTCACCGGCGCGATGCTCACCGTCGCCTATCCGGTGGCGACGGATACGCCGGCCCCCACCGCGCTGCCGACGGCTTCGCCCCTGGGCGCGGGGACGGCGGGCTGGAACAGCACGCTCGTGCTCGTGCTGATCATCGTCGGCGTCGTGATGCTGGCCGCGTTCGCCGCGCTCATCATCCTGGCCGTGCTGGAGCATCGCCGCACGGGCGGCATCAGGCTGGACGATTATGACGACGACGGCGACGATGGCCCGGACGAGTCGATCGACCTCGCCTTTGACGACGATCCGGAGCCGCTTGCGCCGGAGCCGCCCGCGCGCCGCGCCGGCGTGCGCACGCCGCAGGAGTTCGTCCGCATCGCCGAGGAGCGCCGCCGCCGGTTCGTGCCGACCAAGCGCCCGCCGATGCACGGCGCCGCCGCGGAGTTTGATGACGGCTTCCCGGACGAGAGGGAACAGGCGGAACGCACCGCGCCGCCCGCCGCGCCCGTGGAGGAGCGGTGGCGGCCGGCAGCGCCGCAGGCGCAGCCCGCGCCGTCGCACGCCGTCTACCGGCAGACGCCGCCGCCCATTCCCGGCCAGCCGCCGCAGCGCCGCACCCGCCCCCCGCCCCCCCCCACCGCGGACAGCCCCGACACACCAGCCGCACCACCCGACAACCACGCCCCCCCGCCCACGCCAGCGCCCCCGGCCGCCACGCCGGCCCCGCCCGCCGCCC
>URSN01000112.1 GCA_900550525.1 uncultured Eubacteriales bacterium | reverse complement strand
ATCGTTCGATTTTGCGGCTCGACGCGCGCGGGAAGGGACGAGGATGGCGGCGCAACGGTCGCTGCCGGGCATAAAACCGGCCTGCCGCGCGGGAGGGGCGCGGGTATCCGGAGGAATGGTCGGCAAAATCGTCAGGCCGGCCCGATGAGCGCGGTGGGCGGCGGGGGGCGGACGCTGCCCCGTCCAACCGTTTTTTTGTAAAAAAGAAGAAGCCCGCCATCGCGGCTTTGCGCGCGCCGCCCTGCATGAAAGCGGGCGCGGCTGTGAATACTATCGGCGAGGTGAGTGAACATGGACGAAAACAAACTCTTCGAGCAGGAGCCCCGCTCCGGCGGTTTTTTCAGGACGCAGGGCTTTTATATCATGCTGGCGCTGTGCCTGCTGATCGTGGGTACGGCCGTGGCGCTGACCGCGCTGCCCGGCGGCGAGGCGGCGCCGTCGCCGACCAATCCGGCGGTGCAGTCGAACCAGTCGGACGACGAGACGCTTTCCGGGCGGCGCACGCCCGCCCCCACGCTGCGGCCGACCGTGCAGCCGAGCGCGAGTCCGGCGCCGACCGCTGCGCCGACGGCCGCGCCGCAGAGCACGAGCACCGGCGCGCGCCCGGCGCGCAAGGGCAGCGCCCCTGCGGCGGGGTCGATCCAGTGGGGCTATGCGATGGAGCAGCTGCTCTATTCGCGCACGCTCGACCAGTGGACGACGCACGCGGGCGTGGACATCGCCGCGGCGGAGGGCACGGAGGTGTGCGCCGTGCTCCCGGGGACGGTCGCATCCGTGTATGAGGACGACGCGCTCGGCTGGGTGGTCACGATCGCGCATACGAACGAGCGCATGAGCCTGTACGGCAACCTGGACGAGACCATCCCCGTGGCCGAGGGCCAGAAGGTCAACGAGGGCGACGTGATCGGCACGGTGGGCGACACCGCGCTGGCCGAATGTGCCGACGAGCCGCACCTGCACTTCGGCTTCTTCGTGGAGAAGCTGCCCGTCGATCCGGGCGAGCACGTGGAGCTCGCCGCAGACTGACCCCGCCCTGCCTCTCCCCCGCCCCGCCGGCCACGCCCGGCGGGGCGTTTTCATCAGGGGCGCGCCCCGCTCCCTCCGCGCCGCCGCCCGCCGCCGGCCCGTTTCGCCATCGGCCCGGCAGCTGCGTCCCCGGTCCTCCTATCCTCCGGCGATTTACCCGCGCGCACGCGTTCATATTTCAACCTTCCAGCCGGCGGGCAGAACGCCCGCCGCTTTGCCCGCGTGGACGCGTTCCTCCGCCCACGGCGCGGCCAGCCCGGCGGCGGACGCCCCGCTTCGCGCCAGCGCGAACCCCTCGCGGCGCGCACGGCGGCAGGGCGGACAGGCGCAGGGCATGGGCAAGAGGAACGGCGAGGGCCGCGGGGGAATGGCGAGACAGAACAGCAGGACGGGGAAACGCAAAACGGGGCGGAGGGGATGCGAGAAGCGGAGCGGGGAGAAATGCGAAGCGGGGGCGGGGAAAAATACACGGTTGACGAGGGGTAACTGAAACGCAGGGCGGGGAAAAACGGGAAGGTGAGCGGAGAAAAATAAAAAAGTGAAAATTGGGGCTTGCGCTTTAGCGTGGTAACGTGGTATACTATCGCCATCGCAAAGCGATGCAACATCGCCAACGCAAAGCAAAGGAGTGTTTTCGGTCATGAGATCCATGAAAAAACTGTTCGCCCTGCTGACGGCCTGCCTGCTGGCCGCCGCCGCGTTCGCCGGCTGCACCACGCAGCCGGATGCCGACATACAGGAGCCCACCGCCGCGCCGGACGCCGCCGCCACGGAGGCGCCTGCGGACGATCCCACGGAGGTGCCCGCGGACGATTCCACGGAGGCGCCCGCGGACGACCCCGCCGCCGCGGACAGCGACCTGGCCTACATCCTCGACAAGGGGACGCTGGTGATCGGCATCACGCTGTTCGACCCGATGAACTATTACGATGAGAACGAGGTGCTCGTCGGCTTCGATACGGAGTTTGCCGAGGCGCTGTGCGCCGAGCTGGGCGTGACGCCGGAGTTCATCGTCATCGACTGGGATTCCAAGGAGCTGGAGCTGCAGAGCCGCAAGATCGACTGCATCTGGAACGGCCTGACCATCACCGAGGAGCGCCGCGAGAACATGGACTTCTCCACCGCCTATCTGCTCAACGAGCAGGTGGTGGTCGTCAAGGCGGACAAACTCGACCAGTACGGCGACCTCTCCGCCTTTGACGGCGCGAGCGTCGTGGCCGAGGCCGGCAGCGCGGGCGAGACGACGATCAAGACCGACATGCCGAACGCTTCGTACACGGGCGTCCTGGCGCAGAGCGACGCGCTGCTCGAGGTGAAGGCCGGCACGGCGGACGCTGCGGTGATCGACGTGACGATGGCCACCTCCATGACCGGCGAGGGCACGGACTATGCCGACCTTGCGATCGTCGAGGGCAGCGACCTGATGGATGAGGAGTACGCCATCGGTTTCCGCCTGGGCAGCGACGTGACGGAGAAGGCCAACGAGATCATCGAGGCGTTCCTGGCCGACGGCACGCTCGACGCGCTGGCCGAGAAGTACGGCATGACCGACCTGCTGATCCGGAACTGACGGACCGGCTGACCCGGCGGGGCGGCGCGCCGCCCCGCCGTTTTCCGCGTTTTCCACTACGAGAGGAGACAGGCCGCCATGCAGACCTTCTGGAACGTTACGGCCCGGCTGCTTGAGGGCGCCGGGCAGGCTGCGATCATCTTTGCCGTGACGCTGGCGGCGGCGCTGCCGCTGGGGCTGCTGATCGCATTCTGCTCGATGAGCCGCTTCCGGCCGCTGCGCGCCGTTTCGCGCACGCTGGTATGGATCATCCGCGGCACGCCGCTGATGCTGCAGATCATCGTCGTGTTCTACGGGCCCGGCCTGCTGTGGCAGGTGCAGGGGCTCGACCGCATGCCGGCGGTGCTCGTGGCGTTCATCATCAACTACGCGGCGTACTTTTCCGAGATCTACCGCGGCGGCATCGAGAGCATCCCGCGCGGGCAGCACGAGGCGGCGCAGGTGCTGGGCATGACGCGCTGGCAGACGTTCTCGCGCGTGGTGCTGCTGCAGGTGATCAAGCGCATCCTGCCGCCGATGAGCAACGAGATCATCACGCTGGTCAAGGACACGTCGCTGGCGCGCGTGATCGCCATCAGCGAGATCGTCATGGAGGCGCAGGAGTTCATCCGGACGCAGTCGATCCTCTGGCCGCTGTTCTACGCGGGCGTGTTCTACCTCGTGTTCTGCGGGCTGCTGACGCTGCTGTTCGGCTTCCTGGAGCGCAAGCTCTCCTACTTCCGGGCCTGACCGGGGAAAGGCGGTGAATCCCATGGCGATCCTTGAGGTGCGGGGCCTGAGCAAGCGCTTCGGCACGGTGGAGGTGCTCGCGGGCATCGATCTCTCGCTCGAAAAGGGCGATGTGCTGGCCATCATCGGCTCCTCCGGCAGCGGCAAGACGACGCTGCTGCGCTGCCTGAATTTCCTTGAAAAGCCGACCAGCGGCAGCATCCGCGTCAACGGCGAGGTGCTCTTCGACGCGGCCGACCCGGCCACGCAGCGCGAGCGCGATATCCGTGAAAAGCGGCTGCACTTCGGGCTGGTGTTCCAGTCGTTCAACCTGTTCCCGCAGTATACGGCGCTGCAAAACGTCATGCTCGCGGCGAGCCTGCGCGCAAAGGAAGCGCCGGACTACCGCGCCCGGCGCGCCGAGATGCTATCCGCCATCGAGCGGCGCGCGCTGGCGCTGCTGGACGAGATGGGCCTCTCGGACAAGGCGGCGTTCTACCCGCACCAGCTCTCCGGCGGGCAGCAGCAGCGCGTGGCCATCGCGCGCGCTCTCTCGCTCGACCCGGACGTGCTGTGCTTTGACGAGCCGACCAGCGCGCTCGATCCGGAGATCTCCGGCGAGGTGCTCGCCTCCATCCGCCGCCTGCACGAGCGGCACATGACCATGATCATCGTCACGCACGAGATGGGCTTTGCGCGCGAGGTCTCCACGCGCGTGATGTTCATGGCCGACGGCAGCGTGCTCGAGGAGGGCGCGCCGGAGCAGGTGTTCGGCAGCCCGCAGACGGCGCGGCTCAAGAGCTTCCTCGCGGCGGTGCGGTAGCGGCCGCGGCCGCCGCCGAACAGGCATACGGCCCCTGCCGGCCGTCCGGACCTCCGTCCGGGCGGCCGGTTTTTTCGTCCTTGCGGCGCGGGCGCGCCGGGGCGTCATCCGGAAAGCGCGTCGCCACGCCGGAAAAAAGCGCCCGCGCACCGGCCAAAGGGAGCCGCCGCCGGGGCAAGCGGAAAACGGCGCGCAGCGGGAACGGGCGCAGGGCGGCGCAAAGCGGGCCCGTTTGGCCGGCGCGCCGGGGCGCGGCGGGGATGCTGCGGCCCGCCGTTTGCACCGGGGACGGCCTGCCGTTTGCGGGTGAAAAATTTGTCATTGACAAGCGGCGCGTTTTATGGTTTAATGGCGCTGTTTGAGTTTAGTGAACCTAAACTCACGGTTTAGAAAGGATTGACTTGCATGGAGATCGGCGAAAAGGTCAAACGGCTGCGGCTGCAGCGCGGCCTGACGCAGGAGGAGCTGGCCGCGCGCACGGAGCTGAGCAAGGGCTTCATCTCGCAGCTCGAGCGCGACATCACCTCCCCCTCCATCGCGACGCTGATGGACATCCTCGAGGCGCTGGGCACGGACATCGCCGCGTTTTTCAACGAGACGCAGAACGAGAAGGTCGTCTACCCGGCGGAGGACATGTTCGTCAAGGAGGCCGACGGCGGCGCCGCGACCTGCTGGCTGGTGACCAGCGCGCAGCGCAACGCGCTCGAGCCCATCCTCGTCACGCTGCCCGCCGGCGCCGGCACCGAGCCGGACGACCCGCACGAGGGCGAGGAGTTCGGCTATGTCCTGCAGGGCGCCGTCTGGCTGCAGCTGGGCGAGCAGCGCTTCCGCGTGCGCCGGGGCGACAGCTTTTATTTCCGCCCCACCGCGCCGCACTGGCTGCGCAATGCGGGCCGCACGCAGGCGCGCGTGCTCTGGGTATCGACCCCGCCGTCGTTCTGACGGGCGGGCATCACGGTGAACGGGAGGAGAATGGGATGAACGACAGGCATCTGATCGAGCTGATCGACGTATCCAAGGACTATGCGGGCGACGTGGCGCTCGAGCATGTGACGCTGTACGTCAAGGACGGCGAGTTCATTACGCTCCTGGGCCCCTCCGGCTGCGGCAAGACGACCATGCTGCGCCTGATCGCCGGGTTCATCATGCCCACGTCCGGCCGCATCGAAATGGACGGCGTGGACATCGCCAACGTCCCGCCCTACAAGCGCCGCATCAACACGGTGTTCCAGAAGTACGCCCTGTTCCCGCACCTGAACGTGTTCGACAACATCGCCTTCGGGCTCAAGATCAAAAAGCTCGACAAGCGGACGATCGAGGAGAAGGTCAACGCCATGCTGGAGCTGGTGAACCTGCGCGGCTACGGCAAGCGGTATGTGGACCAGCTCTCCGGCGGGCAGCAGCAGCGCGTGGCCATCGCGCGCGCGCTGGTCAATGAGCCGCAGGTGCTGCTGCTGGACGAGCCGCTCGGCGCGCTCGACCTCAAGCTGCGCAAGGAGATGCAGGTGGAGCTCAAGCGCATGCAGCAGCGCCTCGGCATCACGTTCATCTACGTCACGCACGACCAGGAGGAGGCGCTCACCATGAGCGACACCATCGTCGTGCTCAAGGACGGCGTGATCCAGCAGATCGGCACGCCGGCGGACATCTACAACGAGCCGAAAAACCCGTTCGTGGCGGACTTCATCGGCGAGAGCAACATCGTGCCGGGCATCATGCTGCAGGACTACCGCGTGCAGATCCGCGGCGCGGCCTACGAGTGCGTGGACGCAGGCTTTGGCCGCAACGTGGAGGTGGACGTGGTCGTGCGCCCGGAGGACATCGACATCGTCCCGCCCGACCAGGCGCGGCTGCGCGGGGTGGTGCAGTCGGTCGTGTTCATGGGCGTGCACTACGAGGTGGCCGTGGCCTGCGGCGAAGAACAGAAGGTCGTCGACTCGGGAGAGTATGTCGACGGCTGAGAAGATCACGGGGT
>URSN01000111.1 GCA_900550525.1 uncultured Eubacteriales bacterium | reverse complement strand
GGCGGTGCCATGCTCCATCAGCTCCCGCGCCGAATCGTCCACGGTCGTTCTGCACAGCGACAGTGCCATTTCTTGCTCGCCTCCGTTTTTGGTGAAATTGTACCGAGATTTTGCGGAATTAGTGCCTGTATATTCCGCAATTTGATGATATAATCATAATATCACAACTACAGAAAGTCAAGAGGTTTTTCGTATGGTATCTTTGCTTTTGCCGGTCATCAATCTGGCGTTCATCAGCCTGGGCCTGCCGGACGCGCTGCTGGGCGCGGCGTGGCCCAGCATGTAGCCGCAGCTCGGCGCGGGCGCTGGCGGCGGGCGGGGGCCCGGCGGCGGCGTTCGGGCTGACGGAGGCGCACAAATCGCACCTGGCGGCGGCGCTGGCGGCGGCGGGGCCGGGGGCGCCGCGCACGGTGCTGCTGGTGACGGCGACGGATACGGCGGCGGCGCGCATGCGCGCGGACGCGGAGGCGCTGGGAGTGCAGGCGTCGCTGCTGCCTGCGCGGGAGACGCCGCTGGTGCGGGTGATGAACGCCTCGCCGGAGCGCGCGGGCGAGCGGGTGCGCGCGCTGATGCAGCTTGCGTCCGGGCAGCCGGGCGTGGTGGTGGCGAGCATGGCGGCGCTTTTGCAGCGCGTGGCGCCCAGGGAGGCGTTTTTGCGCCAGCGCATCGAGCTTGCCGCGGGGGACGAGCTGGAGCCGCGCTCGCTCCTTGAGCGGCTGTGCGCGGCGGGCTACGAGCGCGTGGACCTGGTGGAGGGCCGCGGGCAGGCGGCGCTGCGCGGCGGCATTGTGGACGTGTTCGCGCCGGACGCGCGCTGCCCGGTGCGCATCGAGTTCTGGGGCGACACGGTGGACCAGATGCGCCTGTTCGACCCGGTGACGCAGCGCAGCGTGGAGCAGGCGGCGCGCGCGGTGTTCGCGCCGGCCTACGAGACGCCGCAGCCGCCGGAGGCGGCGGCGCGGGCGCTCCGGGCGATCGCGGGGCGGGAGGAGTTTTTTGAACAGGAGCAGGCGTGGCGCGCCGGGCGCGCCTGCGCCGGCGCGGAGGCGCTGCTGCCGCTGCTCTACGAGCATCCGGCGGCGGTGGCGGACTATCTGCCGCCGGACGCGCTGGTGCTCGCGGACGAGCCGCACCGGCTGGAGGAGGCGGCGCGGGCGGCGCAGGATGCGTTTGCCGTGTCGGTGGCCGCCATGCTCGAGCGCGGCGAGGGCCTGCCGGAGCAGGGCGGCCTGCAGCTGCCCGCGCAGGAGGCGTTCGGCCGGCTTTCCACGCCGCGCACGCTGGCGCTGTACGCGCTCTCGCGCGCGCACGAGGCGTTCGCGCCAAAGGAGGTCGTGCAGCCGCTGGGCCGGCCCGCGCCGCAGTACCTGGGCAGCATGGAGGAGCTGGCGCGCGACCTCGGGTTTTATAAGCGCAGCGGCGAGGCGGTGGTCCTCTTTGCCGGGGAGCGGGCGGAGCGGCTCGCCCAGCAGCTGACCGCGCTGGGCGCGGAGACGGCGTGGGCGCCGTCGCTGGCGCGCCGGCCGGTGCCGGGCGAGGCGCTGGCCGTCGCCGAGGCGCTGCCGCGCGGCTTTGCGTATCCGGAGCTGCATCTGACCGTGCTCGGCGCGCAGGAGCTCTTCGGCAAGGAAGCGCGCCCGGCCGGGCGGCGGGGCCGCGCGCGCGGCGCGCTGCGCCTGCCGGAGCTGGCCGCGGGCGATTTCGTCGTGCACGAGGCGTACGGCATCGGCCGCTTCGTCGGCGTGGAGACGCTCACGGTGCAGGGCCACACGCGCGACTATCTGCTGCTGGAATACCGCGGCGGCGACCGCCTCTACATCCCGCCCGACCAGCTCGACCGCGTGCAGAAATACATCGGCGCGGGCGAGGACGCGGCGCCGGGCCTGTCCCGCCTCGGCGGGGGCGAGTGGCAGTCGCGCGTGAACCGCGCGCGCGAGTCGGCAAAGAAGCTGGCGGTGGACCTGGCCGCGCTCTACGCCGGGCGCATGAATGGCCGCGGCTTCGCCTTTTCCAAGGATACGCCGTGGCAGGCGCAGATGGAGGCGCGCTTCCCCTACCGCGAGACGCCCGACCAGCTCGCCTGCATCCGCGAGATCAAGGCGGATATGGAGCGGCCGCGGCCGATGGACCGCCTGCTGTGCGGCGACGTGGGCTACGGCAAGACGGAGGTGGCCCTGCGCGCGGCGTTCAAGGCCGTGCAGGACAGCAAGCAGGTCGCCTTCCTCGTGCCGACGACGCTGCTGGCGCAGCAGCACTACAACACCATGCGCGCCCGCTTTGCGGACTTCCCGGTGCGCACGGCGTGCCTGTCGCGCTTCACGCCGGCCGGGGAGCGCCGGGCCGTCTGCGAGCAGCTGCGCGCCGGGCGCATCGACGTGATCGTCGGCACGCACGCGCTGCTGGGCAAAGAGGTGCGCTTCAAGGACCTCGGGCTGCTGATCATCGACGAGGAGCAGCGCTTCGGCGTCAACCACAAGGAGCAGATCAAGGCGCTCAAGGCGGACGTGGACGTGCTCACGCTCACGGCCACGCCCATCCCGCGCACGCTGCACATGTCCATGACCGGCATCCGCGACATCAGCGTGCTCGAGACGCCGCCGGAATCGCGCTACCCGGTACAGACGTTCGTACTCGAATACAGCGACGCGCTCGTGACGGAGGCGCTCTCGCGCGAGCTGGCGCGCGGCGGGCAGGCGTACGTGGTGTGCAACCGCGTGCAGGGCATGGAGGCGCAGCTGCGCCGCCTGCGCGAGCTCGTGCCGGAGGCGCGCGTGGCCATGGCGCACGGGCAGATGCCCGAGGGCGCGCTCGAGCGCACGATGCTCGCCTTTTTGGAGCGGGAGTACGACGTGCTGCTGTGCTCGTCCATCATCGAGAGCGGGCTGGACATCCCGAACGTGAACACGCTGCTCGTGCTGGACGCGGCCCGCTTCGGCCTGGCGCAGCTGTACCAGCTGCGCGGCCGCGTGGGGCGCTCCACGCGCCTGGGGTACGCGTATTTTACCGTCCGCCGCGGCGCGGCCATGAGCGAGCAGGCGCACCGCCGGCTCATGGCCATCCGCGAGTTCACGCAGTTTGGCGCGGGGTTCCGCCTGGCCATGCGCGACCTGGAGATCCGCGGCGCGGGGAGCCTGCTCGGGGCCGAGCAGCACGGGCACATCGCGGACGTGGGGTACGAATACTACTGCAAGCTCATGCGCGGCGCGGTGGCCGAGGTGCGCGGCGAGGCCGTGCCCGAGGAGGCGGCGGACGTGGCCGTGGACGTGCCGGTTTCGGCGCACATCCCGCGCGCGTTCGTGCCGGACGAGGTGCAGCGCCTCGCGGCCTACCGCCGCATCGCGGACGCGGCGGACGAGGACGCGCTGCTCGACGTGCGCGAGGAGCTCGAGGACCGCTACGGCGAGCTGCCCGAGCCGGTGGAGAACCTGCTGCTGCTCTCCCGCCTGCGCCGCGCCGCCGCGCAGGCGCAGCTCGCCGGCGTATCCGTGCGCCCGGGCGAGGCGCTGCTCACCTTCCGCGAGGGCGCGCGGCCCGACGGGGCGCGCCTGCTCGCCGCCGTTTCCGGCGCGCGCGGCGCGCAGCTCACCGCCACGGAGCCCCCCGCCATCCGCCTGCGGCGGCCGGACGCCGCGCCGGAAACATTTTTGCACGAGCTGCCACAATTTCTTTACACAATCGCGTCTTGTTCTGACACAATGGACAGACTATAATGCAAAAGACGCACTGCGCAAGAACATCGTGAAGGAGAAGATCAGATGAAACACGCAACGCTCCGCGCCCTTGCGGCGCTGCTCTGCCTGCTGCTGGCCGTCGGCGCCGCCGCCTGCGGGGAGAACCCCGGCCAGGCCGCCGCGCCCACGCCGGACGCGGCCGCCGCGCCCGAGCGCGACGCCGTCGCCGTGGAGGTGGGCGACAAATATGCCGTCACCTACGGCGAGGTCGAGGAGGCGTACAACTACCTCGTGGAGATGATGAGCTATTACGGCATGGCCGCGCCCACGGCGGAGGCGGACATCGAGTCGTACCAGAACGAGGCGCTCGCCATGCTGGTGGAGACGCGCAAGCTCCTCTACTTTGCCGACGAGCTGGGCGTGGGCGCGCTCAGCGAGCAGGAGGAGGCGGACGTGCAGGCGCTCGTGGACGCGGACATGGAGTATTATATGGAGGGCTTCCGCGCCACGGCCGAGGACGAGGGCGCCGAGGATGTGGACGCGCGCGCCTACGAGCTCTTCGACGAGGAGCTGGCCGCCTACGAGATGCACATGGACCACATCGAATACGCCGAGTACCTCTACGAGATGTACGCCGAGCAGCAGGTCATCGAGAACCTGGAGACGCACATCCGCAGCACCGCCGCCATCGACGCGGACGACGTGCAGGCGTATTACGACCAGCTCGTCGAGTCGCAGACCGCCGCGTATGCGGAGGACCCGTCGCTGTATTTCGACGAGGAGGAGAACTTTGAGATGAACGGCGGCGACCCGTCCGTCGTCGTGCCGGAGGGTTACCTGCGCGTCAAGGCCATCGCCGTGTTCCCGCAGGGGACGCTGGACGCCTCGTATGAGGAAAAGACGGCGCAGATGGCCGACTACGAGGCCGAATACGGCCGCCTCGCCCTCACCGGCGCCGACGCGGCGCGCCGCAGCGAGATCGAGACGCTCTACGCCGCGCTCAAGCTGGAGACGGACGCGATGTACGCCGCCTACATGCAGGACGCGAAGGCGAAGATCGACGAGGCGCACGCCCTGCTCGAGGCCGGCGGCGATTTTGACGAGGTGCTCGCCTCCCACGGCGAGGACCCGACCTTCACCGACTATACGCTCATCGCCGAACGCGGCCGGCTCATGAGCGAGACGGCCGGCGCGGACGACTGGGACGACGCGCTGCGCGCCGCGGCGCTCGCGCTTGCAGACGGCGCGTATTCGGACGTGGTGCAGGTGGGCGACGCGTACTATATCCTCTGCCGCGTCGGCGGCGAGGCCGCCGGCACGCGGCCGCTCGACGAGGTGCACGACGCGGTCGAGGCCGCGGCGCTGCTGGCCGAGCAGGACAGCGTCTGGGCCGAGCAGGAGGCCGAATGGGACGAGGACGACTCCATGCTCGTCTATCACGAGGAGGTCTACCGCTCCATCGGCAAGTAAGCACAACGCGCGCGGCATAAGCCGCGCGCGTTGTCTGCGCGGCCTTTGCCGCGCGCGCCAAACGGGAACGGCCGGGGCGATGCCCCGGCCGTTCCCGCGCCGTTTTTGCGCCGCTGCGCCGCTCTGGCGGCGGCGCTACAGGTCGTCCGCGTCCTGCACGGGCGGCCCGCCGTCTGCGGCCGTGCCCGTATAGCCGCCCTGCACGTCGGACAGGATGCGCTCCCGCCCCGGGCAAAACGCCGGGCGCGCCGGCGCGTCAGAGCTCGTAGTGCTCCGGCTGCCGGCCCGGCTCCTGCTGCCGCTCCCGGCCGCTGTGCTCCTGGCCGGGGGCCTGCCGCTGCTGCTGCTTTTGCCGCTGCTGCTTCTGCTTGGGCGCATGCTCGTCATAAAGGCTCACCGTTTCCGCTCTCCTTTCCCGCGCCAAAGGCGCTGCTGTTGCTGCCGGCGCGCCCCGCGGCGCCCCGGCGCGTTGGACGACACGCTGCGCCGCACGCTGCGCGCAGCGCACCGGACGATCCGTTGCAGGCGGGCGTGTCGCTCTCCGGCCGCCGGGATTAGTCTGCCCCCGCCGCCGCGCGCGCTTGCCTGCCAGTTTTGGGCAGTTTTTGCGCCGCGCGCCGCGCACGGACGGCCGCGCGCCGCCGGCGCGGGCGCGAAAGAGGGGCGATCTTCCGGTTTTGCTTGACACCGCGGCGCAAAACCAAAAGAAAAATACTGCTGTCGTGGAAGTGTGCGGGTGTAGCTCAGTGGCAGAGCTCCAGCTTCCCAAGCTGGCTATGTGGGTTCGATTCCCATCACCCGCTCCAGCACCGTTCACGGTGGCAGACCATGCCCGCTGCCGTTACAAACTTCCGCTGGCGGGTAACAACGATTTGAAGGAGGTTCCCCTGTAATGGCAAAGGCAAAGTTTGAAAGAACGAAGCCGCACGTGAACATCGGGACGATCGGGCACGTGGACCACGGCAAGAC
>URSN01000110.1 GCA_900550525.1 uncultured Eubacteriales bacterium | reverse complement strand
CTTCCGTCCAGCACCGGACGTTCCTTCCGACGCTGCACCGAGGCATTCCCACCCTATCAACAGGAGGCAAAACACATGCTTCACCCCCTCGCCATCCCCATGTGGGATTTTTCATGGATTGAACGCCGCTGGGACGGCGCAGGCGTTGAGGATCAGCGCGATGATCTCCATCGGCTCGGTCCCGGTGTTCTGCAGGCCGTGGCCGGTGCCGGAGGGGGTGATGGTCACGTCGCCCGCCGACACGGGCACGATCGTCCCGTTGTCGTTGAACTCGCCGCTGCCGCTGTAGATATAGTACGTTTCGGACTCGCCGTTGTGCATGTGGAAGCCGATGCCGCAGCCGGGCAGCAGCGTCGTGTGCGCGAACACGCGGCCCTTGCCGTTGAGCTCCTCCTCGCCGTTGGTCAGGTTGCGCACGGTGATGAACCCGTCCGCGCCGAATTTGTGCTCCGCGACCTCTACGCGCCGCTCGTCGCCCTTGCGTACCATATGCATATGCCTCCGTATAAAATCGATTGCAAAATCAGTATAATACGCCCAGCGCCGGCCTGTCAAGGCCAGCGCCGGCGGCGGCGGGGCCGCCGTGCGCGGGGGGCCTGCGCGGCGAATGTGCGGTGGCGGGCAGGGCGCGGGAGGGGCGAATGGCGGTCATTTAAGCGCCCTGAGCCGCTGCATGAGGTAGGCGCGCAGCTGCGCGAGCGTCTCGTCCAGGGCGGCCTGTGCGGGCGCGCTGCCCTGCGCGAGCGCGCCGCGGCCGCCGCCCTTGCCGCCGAGCGCCGCGTTGACCGCCTGGCACAGCTCGCCCATGTCCAGCGGCAGGTCGTCGCTGCGGCGCAGCACATACTGCACGCGCGCGCCGTCGCTGGCAAGCAGCAGCATCAGCATGCTGCCGCAGAGCGCCTGTGCGGCAAGCTCGCGCAGCCGGTCGCCCGGCGCGTCCACCAGGCGCGCCACGAGCGCGGCGCGCCCGGCTGGCTCCGCCCCGGCGCGCAGCTCGGCGGCGAGGTATTCGTTGCAGCGCGCGGCGAGCGCGCGCTCCCGCCGCCGCAGCGCGGCCATGTCGTCAAACTGCTTCTGCACGGCGGCGGGAGCGCTCTCGCGCCCGGTGGAAAAGCGGCGGGCGATGGCGTCGAGCGCGTCGTGCGTTCGCCGCGCATGGTCGAGCGCGCGCAGGCCGCACAGGAACGTCACGCGCACGCCCCCCTTCCAGGGGATGGCGTCGGCGAGGAAGATCTGGCCGATCTCGCCCGTGCGCGCGCAGTGCGGCGCGCAGCAGGTGCAGCAGTCCGCCCCCTCGATGGAGACGATGCGGATGGGCGCGGTCAGCCCCTCGGCGTGCTTGCGCAGCGGCAGGCCGGCGCGCGCGAGCGCCTCCTCGCTGTCAAAGCAGGCGGCGGTCACGGGCAGGTCGCGGCAGAGCAGCTCGTTGGCGCGCCGCTCGATCGCGCCAAGCTGCGCCGCGTCGAGCGGGCGGTCCAGGTCGATCGTGCCGTACTGCCCGGAGAGGTGGAAGCCGACGTTCACCGCGTCAAAGAGCGTGTACGCCGCATAGGAGAGCAGGTGTTCGCCGGTGTGCTGCTGCATGTGGTCGAAGCGCCGCGCCCAGTCGATCTGCGCCTCCACCTCCGTGCCGGGCGGCACCGCGCGCGAGAGGTGGTGGACGACGTCGCCGCCGCGCTCATCCGCGCCGGTCACGGCCGCCGTGCCGCCGGCAAAGCGCAGCGTGCCGGTATCGCACGGCTGGCCGCCGGCGTTGGGGAAGAATACGGTCCGGTCGAGCACGGCGTCAAAGCCGCCCTCCGCGTCCTCGAGCGAGAGCACGCGCGCGCGGCATTCCTTCAGGTGGCTGTCCGCAAGGTACAGGCGTGTGGTCATGGGGGGAAAGCGTCCCTTTCTCCGGCGGCGCGCCGCCGGGTTTTGCACCATTATACCATCTTTTGGCCGCCGCGGCCGGGGAAGGCAGAATTTTCCCTTTGCGTATTTCCTTTGCCGCCGCGCAATGGTATAATGGAAGCAGCACCACAGAGGCAGGGGTGAGATTCATGGCCTACCACCTGGACGATACCGAGCTGTACTTTTTCAACGAGGGCATTTCGACCGCGGCCTACCGGGCGCTGGGCTGCCATGCCTGCACCGGCTTGCAGGGCGAGCGCGTGTACCGCTTTGCGGTATGGGCGCCGGAGGCGCGCGCGGTGAGCGTGATCGGCGATTTCAACGAATGGAACCCCAAGGCGGACCCGATGCGCATGCTGGGCACCACCGACGTGTGGGAGGCGCAACAGGGCAAAGCGCGCGAGGAGCAGCTGTACAAATACGCCATCGTGACGGCCGACGGCAGCGAGGTCGTGCGCGCGGACCCGTATGCGGAGCGCGCCGCGCCGGGCGGCACGGCCTCCATGGTGTACGAGCTGCCGGAGTTCGCCTGGACGGACGGGGCGTTCCTCGCCCGGCAGAAGGAGGCGCGGCGCCGCCCCATCAGCATCTACGAGGTGCACGCGGGCTCGTGGAAGGCGGGGCTTGGCTACCGGGAGCTGGCGCACGAGCTGGTCGATTATGCGCGCGACATGGGCTACACGCACATCGAGCTCATGCCGCTGATGGAATATCCCTACGACCCGAGCTGGGGCTACCAGGTCACCGGCTACTATGCGGCCACCGCGCGCTACGGCACGCCGGAGGACCTGATGTACCTGGTCAACCGCGCGCACGAGCACGGCATCGGCGTGATCATGGACTGGGTGCCGGCGCATTTCACGCGCGACGCGCACGGGCTCAGGCGCTTTGACGGCTCCTGCTGCTACGAGCATCCGGACGCGCGGCGCAGCGACATGCCGCAGTGGGGCACGCTCCTGTTCGATTTCGACCGCACGCAGGTGCACAGCTTCCTGCTCTCCAACGCGCTGTTCTGGCTCAAGGAATACCATTTCGACGGCCTGCGCGTGGACGCCGTCTCGTGCATGCTGTACCACGACTTCGGCAAGGAGGACGGCCAGTGGCTGCCCAACCAGTACGGCGGGCGGGACAACCTCGGCGCGGTCGCCTTCCTGCAAAAGCTCAACGAGGCCGTGCGCGAGCTGCCCACCGAGAAGCTGATCTTCGCCGAGGACAGCACCGCCTATCCGCAGATCACCCACAGCAAGGCGGACGGGGGGCTGGGTTTCTCGTTCAAGTGGAACATGGGCTGGATGAACGACATGCTCTCGTATATGGAGATGGACAGCTTCTTTCGCAAGTGGAACCACAACAAGCTGACCTTCTCGCTGTGCTATGCGTTCTCCGAGGCGTTCGTGCTGCCGCTCTCGCACGACGAGGTCGTGCACGGCAAGCGCAGCCTGCTGTCCAAGATGCCGGGGGATTACTGGCAGAAGTTTGCGCAGCTTCGGCTCCTGTACGCCTGCCAGTACGCGCACCCGGGCAAGAAGCTGCTGTTCATGGGCGGGGAGTTCGGGCAGTTCATCGAGTGGAACTTTGCCGAATCGCTGGACTGGCTGCTGCTCGATTACGACAAGCACCGCGAGCTGCAGCGCATGGTGCGCGACCTCAACCGCTTCTATGCCGCCGAGCCGTCGCTCTACCGCGAGGACGATTCGTGGAAGGGCTTCAAATGGCTCGCCGTGGACGACAGCGTCCACGCCATCGCCGCCTGGCTGCGGCTGGACGGGCGCGGCGGCGCGCTGCTGTGCGCGTTCAACTTCACGCCGGTGCCCTGGCAGGAGTACCGCGTGGGCGTGCCGGCGGCGGGGGTGTACAGCGAGGTGTTCTCCACGGACGACGCGCGCTATGGCGGCACGGGCGAATACGCCAACCCCATGGCGGAGACCATCGGCGAGCCGCTGGGCGGCTTTGCCCAGCAGCTTTCGCTGCGCCTGCCGCCCTACGGCGCGGTATACCTGCGCTACCAGGGCGAGTTTCCGGACGGCGGAGAGGACGACGGCGCGGCCGAATGAGACGGTTCGGCACGGCAGAAAGGACGCGGC
Organism: uncultured Eubacteriales bacterium; assembly: GCA_900550525.1. Lineage (GTDB taxonomy): Bacteria > Bacillota > Clostridia > Christensenellales > CAG-138 > Aphodomorpha > Aphodomorpha intestinavium. Next base: position 2,193 of record URSN01000110.1, on the reverse strand, counting down.
CATGAAAAAGAAGATCGTAGCAATGCTGCTGGCGGGCGGACAGGGGAGCCGCCTGGGCGTACTGACGTCGAATATGGCAAAGCCCGCCGTACCGTTTGGCGGGAAGTACCGCATCATCGACTTCCCGCTGAGCAACTGCGTCAATTCCGACATCGACACCGTCGGCGTGCTGACGCAGTACCGGCCGCTGGCGCTCAACTCCTACATCGGCACCGGCCAGCACAGGGATCTGGACCGGCAGAACGGCGGCGTGTTCGTGCTGCCGCCGTATATGACCGGCAGCGACGGGCACTGGTATTCCGGCACGGCCAACGCCATCTACCAGAACCGCGAGTTTGTGGAGCAGTACCGGCCGGACTATGTGCTCATCCTCTCCGGCGACCATATCTACAAGATGGATTACGCGAAGATGCTCGCCTACCATGTGCAGAAAAAGGCCGCGGCGACCATCGCCGTGCTGCCCGTGCCCATGGAGGAGGCGCATCGCTTCGGCATCATGAGCGCGGACGCGCACGGGCGCATCACCCGCTTTGAGGAAAAGCCCGCCCATCCGGAGTCCAACAACGCCTCCATGGGCATCTACATCTTCGACTGGCCGGCGCTCAAGCGCTACATGGAGCGCGACGAGGGCGACCCCGCCTCCGAGCACGACTTCGGCAAGAACATCATCCCCGCCATGCTGGCCGCGGGCGAGCCGATGTACGCCTACGCCTTTGAGGGCTACTGGAAGGACGTCGGCACGGTGCAGAGCCTGTGGGAGGCGAACATGGACCTCATCTCCGACCCGCCCCTGCTCGAGCTCAACGACCCGGCGTGGCGCATCTACAGCCGCAACCCGATCATGCCGCCGCACTACGTCGGCCCGCAGGCGCGCATCGAGCGCAGCCTCGTGACCGAGGGCGGCGCGGTCTACGGCGCGGTGTCGCACAGCGTGCTGTTCTCGGGCGTGACGATCGGCAAGGGGGCCGAGGTGAGCGATTCGGTCATCTTCCCCGGCGCCATCGTCGGCGAGGGCGCGCGCATCCACAAGGCCATCGTCGGCGAGAACGCGCGCGTGGGCCGGGACGCGGTCATCGGCGGGCCGCTGCGCGCGGGCGAGCGCGTGGACAACCGCCTCACGGGCGACATCACGCTCGTGGGCAACGACATCTGCATCTGCAGCGGCGCGTACCTGCCGTGCGGCACGGTGGCCACCGGCGCCGAATACGCCGGGTGCGCGGAGTGAACCGCGGCCGCGGCGGGACGAAAAAAACGGAAAGGGGGCCCCGGCACGGGCGGGGCAAGGTGGAGGCATGACGAGCAACGCGTTTGGACTCATCTATACCGCCGTGATCTACCCCCGCCTGCGCGACCTGACGCTCTCGCGCGCGGTCGCGGCGGTGCCCTTTGGCGGCCGGTACCGTTGCATCGATTTCATCCTGTCGGATCTGGTCAACACGGGCGTGACCTGCGTGGGGCTGATCGCGCAGAAGAACTACCACTCGCTGATGGATCACCTGGGCGCGGGCAAGGAATGGGATTTGCACCGCAAGCGCGAGGGCCTGTTCATCCTGCCGCCGTTCATGACCAAGGAGAACACCGGGCTCTACCGCGGCACGATCGACGCGCTGCGCTCGTGCCTGGGGTATGTGCGCCGCTGCACGCAGCAGTACGTCATCCTCACCGGCAGCCACACGATCTTCAATACGACCTTCGACGGTATGTTTGAGCAGCATGTGCGCTCCGGCGCGGACATCACCGTCCTCTACAACGAGGAGACGCGCTTTGACCCGGAGGAGCAGAGCGGCGACCTGCGCCTGCTGCTGGAGGCGGACGGCCGGGTGAGCGCGATGGAGCTCAACCCCTACCGGCCGCGCTCGGAACTGCGCAGCTGCGACGTGATGATCATGGACAAGCTCCTGCTCGAATATCTTGTGGAGGAGGCGTATTCGCGCGGCGAGTACGATTTCATCCGCGACGTGCTGCTGAAAAAATGCGGCACGCTCAAGATCTTCGGCTGCCGCTACGACGGGTATGTGGCCCGGCTCGACTCGGTCTCGGCCTTCTTCCGGCACAACATGGCCCTGCTCGACCCGGCGGTGCGCGCGGACCTGTTCAACCCGGCGCACCCGATCTACACCAAGGTCAAGGACGAGGTCCGCGCCCGCTACGGCGCGGCTGCGCGCGTGAGCAACGCGCAGCTCGCCGCCGGGT
>URSN01000109.1 GCA_900550525.1 uncultured Eubacteriales bacterium | reverse complement strand
CCCCGCTCTCGCGTCTCTCCGGCTTCTGCCGCGTGGATGTGGAGGCGGAATAACGGCTCAAGATCCTCGTCTCGTCCGTATGGGCGTGCCTGTACGTCTTGGCTACGGCTCGGTGGCGGCTGGTGTTCGTCACCGGCCACGCCGAGTACGACCCGCGCACGCTCGAGGGCGAATACCTGCGCGACCGCGCCGCCGGGCTGCCCATCGCCCCGCCGGAGAACTATTACCCGGACGGCGACCCGTCGCGCCCGCCGCGCGTCACCTGGCGCGCGCACGCCAACCTGCTGTTTGCCAACTGGCTGAACTACTTCGTCTACCAGACCACGCCCTTTGAGATCGGCGACATCGGCACGCGCGGCACCTTCGACCAGGCGCCCGCCGCGCCGTGAGCGCGGCAACAGCCCGTGCACGCCCCGCCGCGCGGGGCGTTTTTGCGCCCTTTCCCCGGCGCGCCCCTGCGCTGAGCGCGCCCCTTTTTTGATTCGGTACGTCCGCCCGTCCTCCGTGATCGGCCGCTCCCTCCGCTCCCTCCGCGCCCCCCCGCGCCCCATCCCCCGCCCCCGGCGCGGCCCTTTGCATCCGGCGCGCGGCCATGGTACAATATCATTGGAAATCTGTGCGATAATGGGCGAGGTGAGCGCAATGGAACAGGGCACGCTGTTTGCAGGCGGCGCGGCGCAGCCGCTGGCGGCACGGCTCAGGCCGGATACGCTGGAGGAATTCGTCGGGCAGCGGCATCTGCTCGGCGAGGGGAAGGTGCTGCGCCGCCTGATCGAGAGCGACCGCATCAGCTCCATGATCTTCTGGGGCCCGCCGGGCGTGGGCAAGACGACGCTCGCGCGCATCATCGCCGGCAGGACGCGCGCCGCGTTCATCGACTTTTCCGCCGTGACCAGCGGCATCCGCGAGATCCGCGCCGTGATGACCAAGGCCGACGAGAACGTGCGCTTTGGCGAAAAGACCATCGTGTTCGTCGATGAGATCCACCGCTTCAACAAGGCGCAGCAGGACGCATTCCTCCCCTTTGTGGAGAAGGGCAGCATCATCCTCATCGGCGCGACGACGGAGAACCCCTCCTTCGAGGTCAACGGCGCGCTGCTCTCGCGCTGCAAGGTGTTCGTGCTGCAGCCGCTGGAGACGGAGGACCTCGTGCTGCTGCTGCGCCGCGCGCTCGACGACCCGCGCGGCTTTGGCGGCCAGCGCATCGCCATCGCGGACGAGCTGATCGAGCGCCTCGCGGTGTTTGCCAACGGCGACGCGCGCACCGCGCTCTCCACGCTCGAGATGGTCGTGCTCAACGGCGAGGCGGACGCCGATGGCGGCGTGACCGTCACGGCCGGGACGATCGAGCAGTGCACCTCCAAGCGCTCGCTGCTCTACGACAAGGGCGGCGAGGAGCACTACAACCTCATCTCCGCGCTGCACAAATCCATGCGCAATTCCGACCCGGACGCCGCGGTCTACTGGCTCGCGCGCATGCTCGAGGCGGGCGAGGACCCGCTGTATGTGGCGCGGCGCGTGGTGCGCTTTGCCAGCGAGGACGTGGGCCTGGCCGACCCGCGCGCGCTCGAGCTGGCCGTGGCGGCGTACCAGGCGTGCCACTTCCTCGGCATGCCGGAGTGCAACGTGCACCTGACGCAGGCGGTCGTCTACCTGTCGCTCGCGCCCAAGTCGAACGCGCTGGACATGGCCTACCTGCGCGCGCGCAAGGACGCGCTGCAGCAGCTGGCCGACCCCGTGCCGCTCAACATCCGCAACGCGCCCACGCGCCTGATGAAGGAGCTGGGCTACGGCGCGGGCTACCAGTTCGCGCACGATACGGAGGAGAAGCTGACCGACATGCAGTGCCTGCCCGACTCGCTCGAGGGCCGCGCCTACTATACGCCCACCGAGCAGGGGCTCGAGGCGCGCTTTGCCGAGCGGCTGCGGCAGATCAAGGCGTGGAAGGCCGCGCGCCGCGCCGGCAGGCGGTGAGCGCCGCGCCCATGTCGCCCCTCATGGCGGCGCGCGCCGCGACCCTCTTATTAGCAGCGCCGGGCCGCGCGGCCGCGGCCCATTCCCCCGCAGCGACGGGCCTGCCAGACGCCGTCCTGCTCGCCGCGCTGCTGTCGCTCAACCTCCTCTCCTTCGCGCTCTTTGGCCTGGACAAGCGCCGTGCGCGGCGCGGGCGGCGCCGCATCCCGGAGCGCACGCTGCTGTGCTGTGCGGCGTGCTTCGGCGCAGCGGGCGCGCTGCTGGCCATGCGCCTGTTCCGCCACAAGACGAAAAAACCGCTGTTTAGCGCCGGCGTGCCGCTGCTGCTGCTCGTGCAGGCGCTCGCGCTGCTGCTGCCGCCGCTGCTGGCGGGAGCCGCCTGAGCGCCGCCATCGCGAAAAACGGCAGGCAGAAGGCGCGTATATTCTGCCGAAACGCCTTGAAAAAGCGCCCCCCGCTGCCATATAATGAGATTGTCATGCCGCATCTGCGGCGGAGCACACCATCCATACGAAACGGGGGAGAGGATCATGGCGCTGCACATCATAGACGTCATCAAGTACGAGGGCGGAAACGACACGTTCGTCTGGAAGCACGGCTGCGAGGACTTCAACAACGGGAGCCAGCTCATCGTGCACGAGACGCAGGAGGCGGTCTTCTTTGCCAACGGCGCCATCGCCGCGACGTTCGGCCCGGGCCGGTACACGCTCGATTCGGAGAACTACATCTTCATCAAGGACCTGAAAAAAACGCTCGTCACCGGCGGGGAATACGCGTTCCACTGCGAGGTCTATTTCATCAGCAAAACCGTGCAGATGGCGCTCAAATGGGGCACGGACAGCAAGGTGCGCTTCCTGGAGCCGGAGCTGGGGCTGCCGCTGGACATCGGCGCCTGCGGCGAGCTGAACCTCGCCGTGTCGGACGGGAAAAAGCTCGTCACAAAGCTCGTCGGCACGAGCGGCGGCGTCGCCTGGGCGGAGGGGGGCGAGGCGTTCGCCAAATCCCTGCAAAGCGCGTTCCGCCCGATGATCTCCACCATGGTCAAGAGCCATCTGGCGCAGAGCATCCGCAGGGAGCGGCTCAACATCCTGGAGGTGGACGAGCACCTGCTCGCGCTCTCGGCCGACGTGGGTGCATATGTGTCGGCCGGGTTTGAGGAATACGGGCTGACCGTGCCGGAGTTTTACATCACCACCATCGTCCTGCCCGAGGACGACCCGAACTTCCGCCGCCTGCGCGAGCTGCAGACCGTGCAGGTGCAGACGCGCCTTGCCCGCGCGCAGTCCGAGGTGCGCGCCGCGCAGGCGCAGAGCGAGGCGGAGATCACCGCCGCGCGCCGCCAGATCGAGATTGAAAAGCAGCCCACCGCCACCGAGACGGAGCGCATGGCGGCCGAGCGCGCGCTCATGCGCGAGCGCCTTGAGGGCGAGCGCCGGCGCGTCGCCGCGCAGGCGGAGGCGGACGCGCTGCGGCTCACGGGCGCGGCGGAGGCGGAGGTCGCCGCCATGCAGGGCAAGGCGGAGGCCGAGGTCATGCGCGCGCAGGGGTACGACCAGAAGGACGTGCTGCAAGCCGAGGTGCAGAAGGCCTACGCCGAGGGCATCGGCCACATGGGCGGCGGCAGCGGCGGCAGCGGCGTGGTGGGCGATATGCTGGGGCTCGGCGTCGGCATGGCGGCCATGGGCACGGTCGCGCCGCAGCTTGCGGACGCGGTGCGCGGCCTTGCCGGCGGCGCGGCGGGGCAGCCCGTCCGCTGCCCGGCCTGCGGGAAGGAGCTGCCCGCGGGCGCAAAGTTCTGCCTGGAGTGCGGGGCAAGGGTCGCCCCCGCCGCCCGGGAGGTGGTCTGCCCCGCCTGCGGCAGGCGGACGCCGCCGGGCAAATTCTGCACCGAATGCGGCGCGCAGCTCTAGCGCGCGGCAGGGACGGCAAAACCGCAGCGAACGGGACGGGGTAAGGGAACATGGCTGTTTTCAAGTGCAAGATGTGCGGCGGCGCGCTGGAGGTGCAGCCGGAGCAGACCACGGCGGTGTGCGGCTACTGCGGCACGCAGCAGACGCTGCCGCGGCTTGACAGCGACCAGCGGGCGAACCTGTACGACCGGGCAAGCCACTACCGCCGCAACAACGAGTACGACAAGGCGGCCGCCCTCTACGAGCAGCTGCTCAACGAGGACGCGGCGGACGCGGAGGCGTACTGGTCGCTCGTGCTGTGCCGCTACGGCGTGGAATACGTGGAGGACCCGGCGACGCACGCGCGCATCCCCACGATCAACCGCACGCAGTTCACCTCGGTCTTTGACGATGAGAACTACCGCTCCGCCCTCGCCCATGCCGGCGTCGGGCAGCGCGCCATCTACGAGCGCGAGGCGGAGGCCATCAACAGGATCCAGAAGGGCATCCTGGAGATCTCCGAAAGGGAAGCGCCGTTCGACGTGTTCCTCTGCTATAAGGAGACGGACGCCAACGGCCGCCGCACGCCGGACAGCGTGCTCGCCGGCGACCTGTACCGCGAGCTGACGCAGGAGGGGTTCCGCGTGTTCTTCGCGCGCGTCACGCTGGAGGATAAGCTCGGCACGGCCTACGAGCCGTACATCTTCTCCGCGCTGCAATCCGCGCGGGTGATGGTCGTGCTGGGCACGCGGCCGGACCACTTCAACGCCGTGTGGGTGAAAAACGAGTGGAGCCGTTACCTTGCGCTCATCCGGGGCGGCGCGAAAAAGACCCTCATCCCCGCCTACCGGGATATGGACCCCTACGACCTGCCGGAGGAATTCTCCCACCTGCAGGCGCTGGACATGGGGCGGCTGGGCTTCATGCAGGACCTGGTGCACGGCATCCGCAAGCTGACCGGCGCGCCGCAGCCCATGGCCGGGAGCGCGCCGCAGCCCGCCGCGCCGCAGGCCGCGCCCGTGCCGGCCGCCGCGCCGCTGCTAAGGCGCGCGTTCCTGTTCCTCGAGGACGGGGACTGGACCAGCGCCGACGAATACTGCGAACGCGTGCTCGACCTCGAGCCGGAGAACGCGGAGGCGTACCTCGGCAAGCTGATGGCCGAGCTGCGCTGTTCCCGCCGCGAGGCGCTGCGCGCCTGCCAGGCGCCGTTGGACGGCAGCGACAACTATCAAAAGGCGCTCCGCTTCGGCGGCGCCGCGCTCAAAGAGGAGCTGCGGGGCGCGGCAAAGACCGTGCGGGAGCGGGAGGCGCAGCGCCGCCTGCAGGCCCGGTATGAGGCCGCCGCGCGCCGCCTGCAGGAGCCGTGCACGCCGGAGGCGTACCGCGAGGCCGCGGCGGCGTTTGCGCACATCTCCGGCTACCGGGACGCGGACGCCCGGGCGCAGGACTGCCTGCGCCGCGCCGAGGAGCTGGAACAGGAAGCGAAATACGCCGCCGCCCTCGCCCGGCAGCGGGAGGACGCCATCCCCGCGCTGCAGGAGGCCGCCGGCCTCTTTGCCGCGCTGACGGGCTACCGGGACGCGGACGCCCGGGCGCAGGCGTGCCTGCGCCGCGCGGAGGAGCTGGAACAGCGCCGGGCGGCGGAGCAGGCGCAAAGGCTCCGCACGCAGAAGCGGCTGCGGCGCACCGCCATCATCGCCCTGCCGGTCGCGCTCGCGCTCCTCGTGATCTCCATCGTGGTGACGCAGCGCATCGCCTACCGGCAGGCGGAGGAACTGCTGGAGGCGGGGCGGACGCCGGAGGCGGCCATTGCCTTTGGCAGGGCGGACGGGTACCGGGACGCGCGGGCGCGCAGCGCCGCCCTGTGGGCCGGGGTCGCGCAGCGGAACGCCGTCGCCGCAGGCGGCTATCATACCGCCGGCCTGCGCGCCGACGGCACCGTTGCCGCCACGGGTGATTTCTTCCATGGCCAGTGCGACGTCTCCGGCTGGCACGATCTCGTCGCCGTCGCCGCGGGCGGCTCTCACACCATCGGCCTGCGCGCCGACGGCACGGCCATTACCGCGGGCTATAACCGGACTGGCCAGTGCGACGTCTCCGGCTGGCGCGATCTCGTCGCCATCGCCGCAGGCCGCTTGCATACCGTCGGCCTGCGCGCCGACGGCACCGTTGTCGCCACGGGTGATAACTTCCATGGCCAGTGCGACGTCTCCGGCTGGCGGGACCTCCTGACGCCCGCCGCCTGAGCGCCGCCATCGCGAAAGCGGGGGCGCGAAGGTCGCGCGGGGGCGCGCCCCATCCCGGGCAGGGCGGCGCGGGCGGCTTGTCCGGCGCGGCGGAACGTGAAATACTGCGCAGTGGCGGCGCGGCCGGGGCGCGCCGCAAGCCGGGCGGGCGGCGCGCCGGCGGCGGCCCCCCGGGCGGGCGGCG
>URSN01000108.1 GCA_900550525.1 uncultured Eubacteriales bacterium | reverse complement strand
CCGTGCCGCCGCTCGCCTTGGAGTGGCTCTTGTCCACGCGGTAGAAGCGCTCGAACACCTTCTGCTGGTGCTCGGGCGGGATGCCCACGCCCGTGTCGGAGACGGTCAGGCGCGCGCCGGCGGGCGTGTCCTGCACGTCCACGGTTACGCTGCCGCCCGGCACGTTGTAGCGCACGGCGTTGTCCACCAGGTTGTAGACGATCTCGTCGAGCACATGGCGCACGCCGTTCACGTGCGCGTCGCACCCGGCGACGGCGATCCGCACGCCGCGCGCGGCGGCGGCCGCGTCAAAGCGCGCGGCGACCTCCCCGGATAGCGCGCGCAGCTCCACATCCTCCCACTGGCCCACATCGCCGCCCTCGTCCAGGCGGGAGAGGTCCATCACGTCGTGGATCAGCGCCAGCAGGCGCGCCGCCTCGTCCTGGATGCGCCTGGCAAAGCCCGGCACGTCCTCCGGCGCGGCGAGGCCGCCGGCGATGAGCTCGGCATAGCCGGAGATGGAGGTCAGCGGCGTTTTGAGCTCGTGCGATACGTTGGCGGAGAACTCGCGCCGCAGCTGCTCGGCCCGGGCGCGCTCGGTCTGGTCGAGCAGGAAGAGCACCGCGCCGGTGAGCGGCGCGCCGCCGTCGCCGCCGTCCGGCGGGAGCGCGCGGCGGACCGGGCTGGCAAACAGCGCGATCACGCGGCCGTCCTGCTCAAACTCGGCGCGCGCGGGCCGGCCGGCGAGCGCCTCGGCCGCCGCGTGCAGCAGCGCCTCGCCCCGGTGCAGCACGATGAGCCGCTGCCCGGGCGCGGCGGCCCGGTCGGCGCGCAGCAGGCGCGCTGCGCTCTCGTTGAGCGAGACGACGCGCCCGTCCGCATCGAGCGCGAGGAAGCCCTCGCTCATGCAGTCCACGATGGTGCGCATCGTCTCCTCGCCGTGGCGCACGGCCTCCATCTGCGCGGCGATCTCCTGCTGCTGATGGATCAGCCGCCGCATCAGCGGCGCCAGCTCGTCATAGGGCGGGCCGTCGTCGGGCCGGGCCGGGTCGATGGCGTTGATCGGGCGCACGATGCGCCGCGCCGCCCAGGCCGACAGCACCGCCGAGAGCGCCGCCGCCGCGGCGAGCACGATGAGCAGCAGCGGCAGCATCTCCCCCGCAAGGGCGAGCGCGGATTTCTGCGTGCGCGCCACGCGCAGCACGGTGCCGTCGCTCAGGCGCTGCGCGTAATAGAACGTCGTCTCCGAGAGCGTGGCGGAATAGCGCTCGCTCGTGCCAGCCTGCGAGAGCAGCGCCTCGCGCACCTCCTCGCGGTCGCCGTGGTTCTCGAGCGCGGCCGCATCGGCGGTGCTGTCAAAGAGCACCGTGCCGTCGGACGCGATCCAGGTGATGCGCAGCTCGCTGACCGGCAGCGCGTCGAGATAATCCTCCGCGCCGCGCGCCATGCCGGCGGCGATGCGCCCGGACGCCTCCACCAGCCCCGCGCGCGCCTCGCTGGCCAGCCGCGCGTACATGACCGACAGCCAGAGCCCCGCCGCCATCAGCAGCGCCGCCGCCGCGGGCAGATACGAATAGAAGAAGATCCGTCTTGTCATGCGCCGCGCCTCCCGTTTTTGTCATGCGCGCCCGCGCCCTGCGCGCCATACGCCCCGTGTCCTGCGCCGCCCTGCGCCCGCGCGCCGTGTACCGCGCGTCAGACGCCGTCCCCCAGCCGGTAGCCGACGCCGCGCAGCGTCTCGATATGCCGCCCGCAGGGGCCGAGCTTTTGCCGCAGCGTCTGGATGTGCACGTCCACCGTGCGCGTGCCGCCCTCGTAATCGTAGCCCCAGACCTGCTCGAGCAGCACGTCGCGCGTGAACGCGCGGCCGGGCCGCGTCATGAGCAGCGGCAGCAGGTCGAACTCCTTCTTCGTCAGCGTGACGGGCGCGCCGTCGGCCGTGACCGTGCGCGCCGCGGGCGAGAGGCGGATGCCGCCGAACGTCAGGTCCGCCGGGGCCGTTTCCGCCGCGCGGCCGCTGCGCCGCAGCAGCGCGCGCACGCGGGCCACCAGCTCCATCATGCCAAAGGGCTTTGTCAGGTAATCGTCCGCGCCGCTGTCCAGCCCCAGCACCTTGTCAAACTCCGCGCCGCGCGCGGTGATGAGCATGATGGGCAGATCGCGCGTGCGCCCGTCGGCGCGCAGGCGCCGCAGGAGCGACACGCCATCCTCGCCGGGCAGCATCACATCGAGCAGCACGAGGTCCGGCAGCTCCGCGCGCATCGCCTGCATCAGCGCCGCGCCGTCGGCAAAGCCGCGCGCGGCAAAGCCGCTCTTTTGCAGCGTATAGAGCACAAGCTCGCGGATGTTCGTGTCGTCCTCGGCATAAAAGATCATATCGGTTTTTCCAGCTCCTCGTTTTTGTGGACCCCCGTAATAGAGTATATCACCCATTCGGCGATATTGACAGCATGATCTCCGATCCGCTCGAGATATTTTGCCACCATCAGCAGATCGAGCGCCTGCTCGCCGTTGGCGCCGTCCTTGCGGATGAGCTCCACGAGCGTGGCGCGCACGGCGCAGAACTGCGCGTCCACGATGTCGTCGTCGCGCACGACGGCCTCGGCGAGCGCCAGGTCGCGCTGCACGAACGCGTCCACGCTGCGCGCGACCATGCCGCACGCCGCCTCCGACATGCGCTTGAGCGCGGACAGGTCGGTGATGTACGGCCGGCCGGCAAGGTGCGTGACGATCTCCGCGATGTCGGCCGACTGATCGCCGATGCGCTCCATGTCCGTGATCATCTTGAGCGCGGCGCTGATGAGGCGCAAATCGCGCGCCACGGGCTGCTGCTGCAAAAGGAGCTTGAGGCACAGCGATTCGATGTCCTTCTCCTTCTGGTCCACCTCGCGGTCGAAGGCGATGGAGCGCGCCGCCAGCGCGGCGCTCTGCTCGAGCAGCGCGTCCGCCGCGCTTTTGATGGCGTATTCGATGAGCGCGCCCATCTCGATGAGCTCGGTATGCAGCTGGTCGAGCTGCTGGTCAAATCTGCTGCGCATCAGCCAAACCTCCCCGTGATATAGTCCTCGGTGCGCTTGTCCCTGGGCAGGGAGAACACCTGCTCCGTCAGGCCGTACTCGATCATCTCGCCGAGCAGGAAGAAGGCCGTCCGGTCGGAGATGCGCGCCGCCTGCTGCATGTTATGCGTCACGATGACGATGGTATACTCCTTTTTCAGCTCCACCGCCAGCTCCTCGATGCGCGCGGTGGAGATGGGGTCGAGCGCGCTGGTCGGCTCGTCCATGAGCAGCACCTCCGGCTGCACCGCCAGCGCGCGCGCGATGCACAGCCGCTGCTGCTGGCCGCCGGAAAGGCCCAGCGCGCTCTTTTTCAGGCGGTCCTTCACCTCGTCCCACAGGGCCGCGCCCCGCAGAGAGCTTTCCACCAGCTCGTCCAGCTCAGCCTTATTGCGCACGCCGTGCAGCTTGGGGCCGTAGGTGATATTGTCGTAAATGCTCATGGGGAAGGGATTGGCCTTCTGGAACACCATGCCCACCCGGCGGCGCAGGTCTGTAAGCTGCATTTCCCGGGCAAAGATGTCCTCGCCCTTCAGCCGCACATCGCCCTCGATGCGCACATTCGGCACAAGGTCGTTCATGCGGTTGAGGGTCTATAAAAAGGTGGCCTTGCCGCAGCCGGAAGGGCCGATGAGAGCGGTGATCTCCCGCTCGCCCACGTCCAGCGAAATGCCTTTCAGCGCCTTGAAGTCGCCGTACCAGAGGTTCAGGTCTTTTGCCGATATCACCGGCACATTCGTGTTTTCCATAGAATACCTCATTGTTGAATTTCAACAGGAAGTTTACCGTTTCGACCCTTCCCGTGAAAAGGTAGATTTGAAAAATCCGCAGATTTTTCAAATCTACGAAATTAAAAATAATTTTCCGCTATTCATGGCCAGAGCGAATGCGGAGGCCATTTTGAACAGTAAAATCAAATTTTACTGTTTCTGTTTCAGCTTAGTCTTTGCCAGCCGCGCCGCAAGGTTGATGGCCAGCACCAGCACCAGCAGCACCGCACCGATGCCCCATGCGGAAGCGAAATCGCCGTCCTCAAAGGCACGCAGGTACAGCAGCACCGACAGGGTGGCACCGTTGGAGGTGTAGGCTTTGGCCACGCTCTTGGCAATGACCTCTGCGGCACCGGCGGTGAAAAGCAGGGCGGCACTTTCGCCCACGATGCGGCCCACGGCCAGAATGCAGCCGGTCACGATGCCGTCGATGCTGCAGGGCAGCACGATGGTGCGGATGATGTGCCACTTGCCCGCGCCGAGGCCCAGAGCGCCCTCCCGGTAGCCCTGCGGCACCGTTTTGAGGGACTCCTGTGTGGTACGGATGATGGTGGGCAGGTTCATGACCACCAGCGTAAGTGAACCGGACAGCAGACAGGTCTGGAAGCCCAGCGCCTGACTGAACACCAGCATACCCACCAGACCGTAGATGATGCTGGGGATGCCCGCCAGCGATTCGATGGTGAACTCAATGACCTCGATGAGCCGCCGGTTGGAGGCATACTCGGTCAGGTAGACCGCCGCGCCCACGCCCAGCGGCAGTACGATCAGTAATGTCAGCACAATGACATACAGTGTGTTGAGGATGGCAGGCAGGATGCCGTCGGTCTTTTTCAGCACACTGGCAGTGGTAGAAAGGAACTTCCAGCTGATGTGGGGGATGCCCCGCACCAGCACCATGCCGATGATACCGGCCACCAGCACCATCACCAGCACGGCACTGGCCCAGACCAGTGCGGTCATGACCCGGTTCCACATCTGACGGGAAGGCGAAAGGCCCTTATTCATCGCGGCTTCCTCCCTTCAGCACAACGTTCAGCACAACATTGATGATCATGATAAAGACGAACAGCACCAGCGCGATGCTGAACAGCGCCTGCCGCTGCAGACCGCCGGCATAGCTCATCTCCTTGGCGATGGCGGTGGTCAGGAAGGTGACGCTGCGGAAGGGACTGTCCGGCATGTTGGGGCTGTTGCCTGCCACCATCATCACCGCCATGGCCTCGCCGATGGCACGGCCGATGCCCAGCACAATGCCTGCGGCAATGCCGCTTTTGGCTGCCGGAATGCTGATCTTGAACCTTGTTTCGGTGTCGGTGGCACCCAGTGCCAAACGGCCCTGCTCATACTCCGGCGGCACGGCGTTCAGCGCCGTGACCGACACGGACACGATGCTGGGCAAGATCATGATGGAAAGCACCACGATGGCGCTCAGCAGGCAGGCACCGGAAGCCTTGCCGAAGGTCTTTGCCACGGCGGGCACCAGCACCTGCATGCCCAGCAGGCCGAACACCACGCTGGGGATGCCGGACAGCAGCTCGATGGCGGTGACCACCACGGTGCGCAGCTTTGGGTCGGCGGCCTTGGAGAGGAACACCGCCGTCAGCAGGCCGATGGGCACACCGATGATGGCAGCGCCCAGCGTGCCGTAGATGCTGGAAAGGATAAAGGGCAGGATGCCGAACAGCGGCTGGGCTGCCGTGGAGGCCCACTTTGTGCCGAACAGGAATTGGAACAGGCCGATCTTGTGGATGGCCGGCACGCCGGAGATCACCATGTATACCGAAATGAGCACCACGCAGCCCACAGCCAGCATACCGCACAGGAAGAAGATGAAGTTCATCACCGCTTCCAGCCATTCGGCGGGGGTGCGGGGCAACCGCACCCGGCTCAGATAGGATTTTTTGTTCATAGCTGAAATCCTTTATAAAAGCCGCGTCGGCCCGCAGAAACGGCAGCCCGACGCGGCAGTTTTCTTGTTCAGATGCGGGGCAGGCGGTTCACCGGGGAGCATTCCCAGGCAAACCACCCGGTAATTACTCGTTCACCGGCACAGCGCCTGCGGTGCGGATGAGGTCGGCAGCGTCCTTGCTGGTGGCAAAGTCCACAAAGGCCTGTGCCTGCTCAGACAGGGTCACGCTCTTGTTGGTGACAAACACGAAGGGACGCTGGATCTTGTAGCTGCCGTCCTTCACGGTGTCCTCGCTGCACTCCACACCCTCCACGGTGACCATGGCAACAGTGTCGCCCACAGCGGACAGGGAAGCGTAGCCGATGGCCAGAGGGTTGGCCTCCACAGCGCTGATGACAGCGCCGGTAGCGGTCAGCTCCTGTGCGTACTTGCAGCTGTCCTTCACGTCCACGATGCTCTCAAAGCCATCGCGGGTGCCGGAGCCAGCCTCGCGGCCCACCAGAACGATCTCGCCGTCGTCGCCGCCGACCTCGGACCAGTTGGTGATCTCGCCGGTGAACATCTGCTTGAGCTGATCAACGGTCAGGTCCTCGACCTTGCTGTCCTTGTTGACGATGATGGCGATGCCGTCCAGAGCTTCGATGGTGCCGGTGACGCCGGTCTCGTCAGCCTTCAGGGCGCGGGAAGAAAGACCGATGTCCAGAGTCTTATCGGTAGCGCCGGTGATGCCTGCGCCGGAACCGGTGGGGT
>URSN01000107.1 GCA_900550525.1 uncultured Eubacteriales bacterium | reverse complement strand
CTCCCCCCGCTGCTGCCCGCGCCCGCGCTCCCGCGCGGCGCGCGCCGCACGCCTCCCGCGGCCACCGACGCGCCCACGCCCGCGCCGCCGACCGCCGCGCCCGCGCCCACGCAGGCCCCCGCGGCCACCGAAGCGCCCGCGGCCACAAAGGTCCCAGCGGCCACCGCAGCGCCCGCAGCCACGGCGGTCCCGGCGGCCGCGCACCCGAATATCCCGTTCTCCGAGATGGCCTACGCGCGGCCGGCCACGGATGCGCTCACGGAGAAGCTCAACGCGCTCATAGC
This sequence comes from uncultured Eubacteriales bacterium, assembly GCA_900550525.1. Lineage (GTDB taxonomy): Bacteria > Bacillota > Clostridia > Christensenellales > CAG-138 > Aphodomorpha > Aphodomorpha intestinavium. The sequence goes on along the minus strand of URSN01000107.1, from coordinate 6,265 downwards.
GGACGCGCAGGCGGAGGGCGGCGGCACGGACGCGCTGCTGGACCGCTTTGACGAGGCGCTCGCCGACTTCAATGCGGCCTCCTCCGCGCTGTCGCTGTGCTACGTCTACTACGCGCACGACGTGTCCGACGCCTACTACCGCGACGAATACGCCGAGCTGCTCGCCGCGCTCAACCGCATCGACCTGCTGATGACGGACGCGGCGCTCGCGCTGCTCGAGCGCGGGGACGGGCTGGCGCTTGCGCGCTGGGGCGAGGACTTTGCCGCCGCCGTCGAGGCGGGCGACAAGCTCAACGACGAGGCGATCCAGCCGCTGCTCGAGCAGGAGCAGGCGCTTGTGCAGGAATACGACGATCTGATCGCCTCGTTCGTGCTCGAAGAGGACGGCCGCACCTATACCATGGAGCAGATCGTCTCCGTCGCGGCGGAGGATTACGAGGAATACGTCCGCCTCTACGACGCCTACACGGCGCAGCTCAACGAGCAGGCGGGCGCGATCTTCCTCGAGCTGCTCGCGCTGCGCAGCGACATCGCCGCAAAGCTCGGCTACGGCAGCTACGCCGCCTACGGCTACGACCTCTACGGGCGCGACTTCACCGTGACGGACGCGCAGGCGCTGCACGCGGCGGTCAAGGAGCACCTCGCGCCGCTGTTCCAGCAGTACACGCTGCTGGCCGTGTACGCAGAGCGCAGCATGGGCGAGCGCGCCTATCCGCTTGAGGAATATTTCGAGACGCTGCGCGAGGTGACGGCGGACTTCTCGCCGCTGATGCGCGAGGCGCTCGACTACATGATCGACTATGGCCTCTACGATTTCGAAGCGAACGAGAACAAGATGGAGATGAGCTTTACGACCTACTTCTCCGCCTATGCCTCGCCGTTCATGTTCACCGCGTGGGAGGACAGCATGCAGAACACCAGCACCGTCATCCATGAGCTGGGGCACTTTGCCAACTACTACCACAGCCCGGTGGACGGCTGGAGCGTCTCCTCGTCGCTCGACCTGGCCGAGGTGGATTCGCAGGGCTTCGAGCTGCTGATGATGCCCTACCTTCCGCAGCTCTACGGCAGCGACGAGGTGGCCGAGGCGGCGGCGATCTCGCGCCTTGCGGACGCGCTGTACGCGGTCGTCTCCGGCTGCATGGAGGATGAGTTCCAGCAGGCCGTCTATGCCGACCCGGACATGACGCTCGAGCAGATGAACGCGCTCTACCGCCGCCTTGCGGAGGAATACGGCCTCGCCGACCTGTACGGCTACACCGGCACGGAATGGGCCATGATCCCGCATACGTTCCAGTCGCCAATGTATTACATCAGCTACGCCACGAGCATGGTCGCCGCATTTGAGCTGTGGACGCTCTCGCTCACGGACGCGGACGCGGCGCGCACGGCGTATCTGAACATCCTGCAGCGCGGCGCGTATGCAAAGTTTCGCGAGACGCTCTCCGCAAACGGGCTGGGCGACCCGCGCTCGCCGGCCACCATTGAAAGCATTGCGGCGGCGCTCTCCTGACGCGGCGCGCCGCTGCCCGCACTGCTTTTCGCCCCTGCCGCCGCGCGCGCGGCGCTGCCCCGCCCGCGGCCGCGCCCCGCTCCCGCCGGAGGACGGCGGCGCGCGCCTGCCGCCGGGCCGGCTGCTGCGCGGGCGGTATCTGCCCGGCATGGCGCTGCCCGCCGGGGCGGACGGGGACGCTTACGCCTGCGCCGGGTTCGCCGCCGCAGCCGGCGCGCGGGTGCGCCTGGCGGCGCGGGCGCTGCCGGACGCGGCGCGGCAGGCCTGCTTGCAGCGCGCCGCATCGCTGCGCGCGCTGTCGGCGTGCAGCGCCATCGTCGTCAACATCGACGCGTTCGAGGCGGACGGCCTTTTTGTGAGCGTGCCCGCGCCGCCGCTGTACGCCCTGCCGGACGGGCCGCGGCCGGACGGCGCGGCGCTGCTGCTTGCGCTCAGGCGCGTGTGCGATGCGCTGCTGGTGCTGCACAGCCTGGGCGATGCGGCGGCGCACGGCGCGGTCTCGGCCGGGGCGGTGTGGTACTTCTCCCCCGGCGATGCGGACGCGGCGGCGCTCCCCTGCCTGTATGTGCCGCCCGTGCCGCCGGCGTGCGGCGCGGCGGACGACCTTTGCGCCTTCGGCGCGGCGCTGCTGCCGCTGCTCCCCCCGGACGCGCCGCACGCGCTGTGCGCCATCCTCACGCGGATGCGCGCGGGCGGCTACGCCTCCGCGCTGGAGATCCGCCACGAGCTCAACTGCCTGTAAGCGCGGCCCTGAACGCACGGCGCGCCGGGCGCAGCAGAGCTGCGCCCGGCGCGCTTTGTCCTGCCGCCGCTTTGCCCCGGCGGCGGCGCGGCCCTCACTCGTGGATGGCGAGCACCTGTTCGAGCGGCTTGCGCTGCTTTTTGCGCAGCGGATCGTCCGGCAGCGCGTAGCCGACGGCGATCACCAGGCGCACGCGCGTATCCTCCGGCAGGCCGAGCGCCGCACAGACCTTCCTGCCGTCCAGCCAGCCGAGAATGCACGTGGACAGGCCCTGCGCCGTGGCCGCAAGGCACAGCTGCGCCGTGGCGATGCCGATGTCGATGCTCGAAAACTCCCGCTCGCTCAGGTGCGCGGCCATGAGGGGCTTGAGCACCGCGCGCTCCTCCGTCACCACGATGAACGCCGGGCATTCGTCCGCAAAGCGGTTCATGCCGAGCCGCTGCACGCACGGCCGCAGCGCCGCGCACAGCGCGGGCGTGTCCGCCACATGAAAGCGCCACGGCTGGCTGTTGCACGCCGACGGCGCAAGGCGCGCCGCCTCCACGCAGCGCACGAGCTTCTCCCGCTCCGCCGGGCGCGCCGGGTCGAAGCGGCGGCAGCTCTGCCGCGCGGCGATCAGGTCAAAATAGGCTTCCCACTCCGTCATGGTCCTTCCTTCCTTTCCGCGGCCGTGTGCCGCCCGATCTTTTTGAGCGCGTCGCGCCGGATGCGCGCCTGCAGGCGCGCAAGGCACGGGAACTCCGCCGCCTCCTCCGCGCCGTAGACGGGGTTGAGCGCATACTCGAGCGGCAGCCACGTCCCGATGTCGCTCTCGTTGTGCGCGATGGCCGCCTCGAGCTTGTCCAGCGCGCGGCAAAAGCGCGCCTCGCGCGTCCGCTGCGCCTCCCACTCGGCAAACAGCGCCGCGAGCGCGGCCCGGCGGCCGGCGGGCGCCAGCTCCGCGATGCCGGCGAGCGCATCCGCCTCGACGCGCTCGTCCCTTTCGGTCTTGGCAAAGCTTGGGATATCCCCCGTCACCGCCTCGCCCAGGTCGTGCACGAGCGCGAGCTCCACCACGCGGCGCATGTCCACGTCCGGCTGCTCGCCGGCGAGCAGCCACGCAAGCAGCGCGAGCCGCCCTGCGTGCGCGGCCACGCTCTCCGGCGCGCCGGATGTGGTGAAGCAGTGGCGCGGCGCGCCCTTGAGCCGCTCGGCCAGGTGCAAAAAGGCGAGCAGCGCGTCAAGGTCCATCTCCATTTTCCCCCTTTTGTCCTGCGGCGGTCACAGCACGCCGAGATGCTCCAGCAGGATCTTCGTGCCGATGAGCACGAGGATCACGCCGCCGGCGACGCCCGCCTGCCTGCCAAAGCGCGTGCCGAAGCGGCGGCCCAGTTCCACGCCCACGGCGCTGAGCACGAACGTCTCCACGCCGATGGTCAGCGCCGCCGGGACGATCCTGACCTGCAAAAAGGCGAACGATATGCCCACCGCCAGCGCATCCACGCTCGTGGCGACCGCCAGCAGCAGGAGCGACAGCAGCCAGGCGCGCCCCTCAGGCCCGTCCGCCCCGTCCTCGCCGCGCAGCGCCTCCACGATCATCTTGCCGCCGATGAACAGCAGCAGCGCGAACACGATCCAGTGATCCACGCGCGTGATGTATTGCTCCAGCTGGCTGCCGAGCAAATACCCCAGCAGCGGCATCAGCGCCTGAAAGCCCCCGAAGAACAGCCCGACCGCCGCCATGCGGCCAGGCGACAGCCGGCGCATGCGCAGCCCCTGGCACAGCGACGCGGCAAACGCGTCCGCCGACAGCCCCACGCCCGTGAGCAGCAGCTCCCAAAATGCCATCCCATCCCCCTGCGCGCCTCTGAGCGCAATCGTGAAATTTTCTGGGCAATATTATAACACAGCACCGCCCCCTGTTTACAAGGGGTACGGGAACATGCTATAAAAAAGATATTCACCCTCCGGGAGGCGCGCTTTGAACACCGACGCACAGAAACGTTTCCTCATCCGCTTTTGCTACGCGGCCGTGATCCTTGCCATCGCGGTCTTCCTGTGCCGCAAGGCTCTGCCCGTGCTGGCGCCGTTCGTCGTCGCACTGCTGGTGTCGCTGCTGCTAAAGCCCATCGTGCGCTTCCTGCACGGGCGCTGCCGCGTGCACAAGGGCGTCGCCGCCGCGGTGACGGTCGTGCTGTTCTACTGCCTGCTGGGGCTGGCGCTCACGCTGCTGTTTGTCAAGCTGTTCGCCAGCGCCAAGGCGTTCGTGCTCGACCTGCCAAGGCTGTACAACACCGTCGTCGAGCCGCTGCTGGAGACGGTCTCGGCGGAGCTGGAACGCTTCATCGCGCGGCTCGATCCGGCGGCGCTGAGCTCCATCAGCGGCCTGCTCGAAAGCGCCGGCGCCTCCCTCGAGCAGGCGGTGCTCAACTTCTCCGGCCGGGCGCTGACGACGCTTGGCGGCTACGCCATCTCCGTGCCCGGCTGGCTGCTCAACACGCTCATCATGATCATCGCCACGGTGTTCATCACGGCGGACTACCCGCTGCTCAAGGGGTTCGTGCTCGGCCAGCTTTCCGCGCCGCAGCGGCAGCGCGCGCACGAGATCCGCGTGCACCTGGGCAAAACGCTCGGCCGCTATGTGCGCTCCTACGCGCTGATCCTGCTGATCACCTTCTGCGAACTTTCGGCGGGCCTGCTGCTGCTGGGCGTGGACGGGGCCGTGCTCATCGCGCTGCTGATCGCCCTGTTCGATATCCTGCCGGTCGTGGGCAGCGGCACGGTGCTCATCCCCTGGGCGATCATCACCGCCATCCTCGGCAACTACCGGCTCGCCGCCGGGCTGCTGCTGCTGTACGTCGTGATCGTCATCGTGCGCAACGTCATCGAGCCGAAGATCGTCGGCCAGCAGGTGGGGCTGCACCCCATCGTCACGCTGCTGTCGATGGTCGTGGGCACCTATGTGTTCGGGCCCATCGGCCTGCTCGGGCTGCCGGTGGCGCTGGCCATCGCCGTGAGCATGAACGACGCGGGCGTGATCCGGCTGTTCCGCCGCGTGGAAGCGCCCAAACAGGCGGCCGCAGGCGATGCGCCGGGCGGCGGGGAACCGCCGCAGCGGCCAAAGCCGCCTGAGAGCGCCGCGCCCGCGCAGCAGGACGCCGGCCAGCCGGGCGGCGGCTGAGCCGCCGCGCGCCGCGCTGCCGTACCGCGCCCGCCGTATCCACAAGCCGGGGAACGGAGGGCGTTTGTAGTAGCGGGAGGGGCGGCAAAAGTGACGGCCCGCGCCGCCCGGGCGCGCACCCGGCGCGGCCCGCCGGCATAGTATGGCGCAGAAGCCATAAAAAGGAGTGGTCCGCGCCATGCAGCATGTTTCCCCGGCGTCCGTGCGCCCAGACGAAGCGCGCACGTTGCTCTCCCTGCCGCCCGGCGGCGCGGCCGCCGTCGCCCGCATCCGCCTGGAGGGGCCGATGCGCGGCAGGCTGATGGACCTCGGCCTGACCGGCTGCGCCAGCGTGACGCGCCTGTTCGACGCGCCCTCCGGCGATCCGCGCGCCTATCTCGTGCGCGGCACGGTGATCGCGCTGCGCAACGCGGACGCCGCGGGCGTGGAGCTGCTGCCCGGGGCGGCGCAGCCAGGGGATGCGGCGCGGCGGGGTGACGGCGCATGGGACTGACCGCCGCTTCCACCGGACGCCGCGCCGCGCAGGCCGAACGCGGCGCCGGTCCCGCCGCGTCCGCACGGGTGATCGCCCTGGCCGGGAACCCGAACGTGGGCAAGAGCACCGTGTTCAACGCGCTCACTCACCTGCACCAGCACACGGGCAACTGGCCCGGCAAGACCGTGGGCAGCGCGCGCGGCGTGTGCCGCCATGACGGCGAGGCATTCGTGCTGGTGGATATCCCCGGGGCATACTCGCTCTTTGCGCAGTCGGCCGAGGAGGAGGTCGCGCGCGATTTCCTGTGCTTTGGCGGCGCGGACGCGGTGGTGATCGTCTGCGACGCCACATGCCTGGAGCGAAACCTGAACCTCG
>URSN01000106.1 GCA_900550525.1 uncultured Eubacteriales bacterium | reverse complement strand
CGTAGGTGCCGGAGGCGGCGGTGACCACCTTGACGGCCACGCCGGTTTCCTCGGTGTAGATCCCGGCCAGCTCCTGCCACTGGGCGTCCTGCTCGGGCTTGAAGTTCAGGTAGTAGACGGAACCGCCGGCGGCAGCCTCCGGCTCGTCCTCGACCGGCTCATTCCCGGCCGGCTCGTCGGTCACGGACGGGTCGGCGCTGTCCTGCGGCTCGGCGGGCGCGGTGCAGCCGGACAGGAGCGACAGCAGCAGTACGGCAGCAAGTCCCAATGCAAGAAACTTCTTCATTACCTTTTCCTCCTAATATTCTGTTTTCTCCGGGTTAGACTGGAAACGTTTCTGGAAACGTTTCCAGAGGGGATGAATCCATTGTACACCTTTTTGCCGCCAAAGGCAATACCGTTTTGGGAAAATTTTCCGAAAAACCGGCGCTTTCCGTCCGCCGCCCGGGCTGCGCAAACGAAAAAAGCCCCGCGCGGGGCGCGGGACGTTTTTTCAGATGCTGCGCGGGCGCGGGCGCATACGCGCCGTGCGGGGCGGGAGAAGTTTTTCAGATGTTGCGCGGGCGCTTATGCGCCGCCTGCGGGCGCGTCCGGCAGCGTGACCTCGCCGATCTTTTCGATGCGCAGCAGCTTGACCGCCGTCCGGCCCTTGCGGTCGGCATAGCGCACCTTGACCCACTCGTCGTCCGCGTCGAGCACGGTGCACGCGAGCGTCGGCCGGCCGGTGAGCTGATAGGCGTCCTCGACCGAGAGCTCGCACGCGCGGCCCACCAGTTCCTGTATCAATCTTGCCATGTCCGCCTCCCCCTGCTGCGCCCGTTGCAGCCGCCTGACCTGCGCCTCCAGCCGCCGGACCCTGCCGGGATAGGCGGCGTGCAGGAGCAGCAGCATGAGGGCGACCAGGCCGAGCCATTCCATAGGATATCCTCCGCGGGCCCGGCTGGCCCGGGCCCAGCCCATGACACCGCTCCCGCCCGCGCGCTGTCAAGCGCGCGGCGGGGGACGGCAGGACGCGGGCGGCAGGATCGGGCGCGCAACAGGAAAAAGAAACCGCGCGGGGGTCGGCGCTGTCAGGGACCGGGCGGAGAAAAGGCGCGGCGGTCAGGGGCCGGCGTGGCGGGCCAGATACGCCGCCCACGCGTCCGGCGTCAGGCCGAACTCCTGCTGCAGCTGCCGCTGGATGGCCGCATGGCGCAGCGGGATCTCCGCGCGCATGGCCGCCACGCTCGCCTCCCAGTCCGCAAGCGACGCGGGCAGGCCCCAGCGCGCGATGTGGCGCTCCATCTCCGGCCGCAGCGCCGCCGCCATTTCGTCCAGCAGCGCCGTGAGCCGATCGACGGAGAAATCGCTGCACAGCAGCTGCGCGTAGCGGTCCAAAAAGGCGTCCCGCCAGGCCGCGTTTTCCCGGAGCGCGCAGTAGATATCCATGTTCACGCGGTCGCCGGAGGGGTTGTACGCCACGCCCTGCGCGTTGAAATACTGCTCGAACAGGTTCAGCTCCGACCGCCCCGGGCACAGGCAGCGGTCCACGTCGTACAGGTACGGCCGCCAGCGGATGGCATAGTCGTCGCTCGCCCAGCAGTTCTGGTTGTGGATGTCGTAGTTGCCAAAGAAGGTCTGCGCGATCAGGTAGTCCGTCACATGCGCGACGTCCACCCACGCGCCGAACGCCTCGAGCGCCGCGTCCTCCGTAAAGTCCGTCCCGCGCGCATAACGGCGCACGCGCGCGTAATCGGCGGCGGAGCCGTGCCGCGTCACGGCGTTCTTGCCGACGATGTTGACCGTGTCCGGGTCGACGCCGTAGTGCGCCTCGAGATAATCCTGGTTCATGCCCTCGTTGAGGTCGTAGACGCCGTGGTACGCGCCGTTGACATAGACGACCACCGGGCGGGTGGCCGCGCAGTCGAGCCGCAGGCCCGCCGCGGCGCGGTTGGCGAACGAATCGCGCAGCCGCGCGGCCGCGATGTCCTGGCTGGCGTTGCGCAGCACGAGCGTGCCGTATGCCGCGGCGCTGCCCGCGCCCCAGAACGGGTAGGTGACCGTGCGCTGCCCGAGGCTCGGCCGCAGATGCACGCTGACGGACTTTTGCGCATACTTGAGCGACGTGTTGCCGCGCGCGCGGATGGCGGCGGGGAACACGGTGCCGAGCGTCCCGTCCGCCTCGTAATAGGAGATCGCGGCCGGGCCCTCGCGCGCCACGGCGTTGAGCGTGGAGCGCATCAGGCGCGACCAGAGCGCCGGCTCGCACGCGATGCACACCGCCGGCAGCGTGTGCGCCGGTTCGAACAGGTAGTGCTGCGTCTGCACCGGACTCGGCTCGAGGCCCGCGCCGAAGGCCGCCGCGCGCACGGTCACGGACGCGTCGATCGGGATCGGCCCGGCGTAGAGCGCGTCGTCCGGCCCCGGCTCGCTGCCGTCGAGCGTGTAGCGGATCGCGGCGTCCGCGTCGGCGCACGAGAGCGTCAGCAGGAATGGCTCGTCCCGGTACAGCGCCGTTTCGGAAAACGTGGGCGCGGGCGTGCGGCCCGTGGTGAACGACGCGCTGTTGGCCCTGCCGCGCGTGGGCGCGGAAAAGAACACGCGCGCCGCGTCCGGCGCCGCCGCCGTGCGGCCGGACGTGCGTCCGCTTTGCAGCGCGCCGGTGCGGAACACGTCGCGCACCTGGCCCTGCGCGTCGCTCAGCAGCAGCGTCTCGCCCGAGAGCGAGACGCCAAAGCCCGCCGCGCCGTCCGGCGAAACGGCGATGGCGCAGTACGCGCCCGGCGCGAGCGTCATCGCCTCGAGCGGGAAGCGCCGCAGCTGCCACGCGTCGTCCGAGAGCGCCCAGCCCGTCAGGTCCGCGGCCTCGCCGCCGCCGTTGTGTAGCTCGATCCAGTCGCCGTCCGGCCCGCCCGCGCACACCTCGCTGATGTACACCCCGTCCGCCGGATACGCGGCGAGCAGGGCCGGGTCGTCCACGGCCTGCGCGTTGGGCTGGCCCGGCGTGGGATAGGCGTAATAGACGGGCGCGCCGTCCGCCCCGCGGCCGATGGAGACGTTTTCCGCAAGGCCGTCCACCCACGGGACGAGGTCCACGCCGCGCGTCGCGCCATGGTAGAGCAGGCACCCGTCGTCCCGCTCCGAAACGGAGAAGTCCGCGTGCAGCTCCTCCGGCGTGGACGCGCGCCCGGAGAGAAAGACCAGCCGGTATTCGCCCGGCGCAAGCGTCACATCCGGCAGCGCAAAGCGCGTCGGGTCGTCCGCGTCGTCGCTCAGATAATAGCCCAGCAGCGACACGCTCTGCGCGCCCGCGTTGTACAGCTCGACCCAGTCGCTGCGGTCACCGTAGGAGTCGATGGCGCTGAAGGCGTTGTCAAACAGCGCCTCGCTGATGCGCACCGGCTCCTCGGCGCCCATTTGCGTGAACGGCTCGCCGCCGATGCGGGCGTCCTCGTTCGCCAGGCCGCGCGTCGGCGCGCCGCAATAGCCGAACGAGCCGTCCGCGCGCCGCGCCCAGGACTGCCCGCGCGGCAGCGCCGGCACGTCCACGCGGTCGATCAGGCGGGAATAGGCGTCGCACAGCAGCAGCGCCTCGCCTTCGGCCGCGAGGGCGAGCCCCAGCTCGTCCGTGCAGTCGATCACCGCATGGCCGCCCGCCGGGACGACGACGCCCGAAAGCCTTGCGCGGCGCGGGTCGTCCGCCCGGTCGGAGAGGAAGCACCCGTCCAGCGGCACGTCCTCCGGCCCCGGGTTGTACAGCTCCACCCAGTCCGCGCCGCCGTCCGCGGCGCCGGTCACGACCTCGCTGATCAGCAGCGTCAGCTCCGACGGCTCCAGCGCCGCCGCCGGCTCCAGCGCGTCCAGCAGCGGCATGGCGTTGGCCCGGCCGGGGGTCGGCTGCATGCAGTAGCCCGCCCGCTCGCCGTTCACCGCGTAGGACACGTCCTCGCCCAGCTCCGGCACGGCGAGGCTGTCGATCAGCCGCCACGCCGGCTTGAGCAGGTACAGCGTCTCGCCCAGCCGGCTCACGCCGAACGGCAGGCAGAACGCATCGCCGCCCGCGGCCTGCCCGTCCGCCGGGATGACGCAGTAGCCGCCGGGCGCGAGCGTGATGTCCGGCAGGATGCAGCCGGGGTCGAACGCATCCGGCTTGTCGGTGAGGATATAGCCGGCCAGGCGCACGGGCCGCTCCCCCGGGTTGTGCAGCTCGATCCAGTCCGGCGTGCCCAGCGTCTTGTGCACATACGAATTGCGGTTGGAGGATACGACCTCGCTGATCACCACGCGCCCGCCGCCGGCGCAGCCGGCGGCGCACGCTGCCGCAAGCAGGCACAGCAGCAGCAGCGCCATGACAAAAGCGCGCGTATGTTTCATGCCGTCGCCTCCCTGTTCGCGCGGCGCGCGAAGATGATCGGGGTCCGTCCGCAGCGATCGGGGGTCCGTCCGTGCGGCGCGCACCGGGCGCGTCCCGGCCCTGCGCGGCGCGGGAAAACGGCCGGGGCCTGCGGCGCGCCGGGCGGGTCACTTGAAGAAGCTGCGCATCCAGGTATACCGTTCGTGCTCGCGCCAGCCCTCGCCGGTCTCGTCGCGCGTGGTGTAGTTGCACTGGCACTCGGGCAGCGCGGCGGCGAGCGCCTCCTCGTCGGCGCGGCTGGCCGGGTTCATGCCGTACCAGAGGCGCTCGAGCCACGTCATCCCATAGAGCGGGCCGAGGTCGGTCAGCCCGATGTTGCAGATGTTCACGTCCACCAGCTCCGTCAGCGACGCAAGCGGCGACACATCCGGGATCTCGTTCATGAACAGCTCGATATAGCGCAGCTTTTTGAGGCTTTTGAGCGCCGAGATGTCCGTGATCCTATTGTCCGCAAGGATCAGGATCTCGAGGTTTTGCAGCTGCGCGATGACGGCAAGGTCGGCGTCGGTCAGGTAGTTGTGCCCGAGGTCGAGCGCCACCAGGTCCGTGCAGTAGACGAGCGGGGCCAGGTCGCCCTCCTTGAGGCGCTTGGTCGTGCGCACGCGCTCGTTGTACTCGTCGCTGGCGTTCGGGTTGGTATACTTGGAGGGATTGGCGGTGGAAAAGCCCGTGGCGTCGGTGCGCACGCGGTGCGGGCCGATCTGCACCGTCCAGACAAAGCGCACCTGCGGATGCTCGGCCGAGAGCGCCGCCATCTGCTCGTCCGTGAGGCCGGTGTCGCACAGGATCAGCTTTTTGAGCCGCGGCAGGAGCGCGAGCGCCTCCTCCGCCTGCTCCGGCCCGCTCAGGCGCGTGCCGCTCAGGTCGAGCTCCTCGACGCCGTTGGAGACGGTTTTGCCCAGCACCTCCACCTGCCGCACGAACAGCACCGCCGGGTACGCCGCCTCGAGCGCCTGCGCGTCCGCCTCGGAGAGCGCGCCGTCGGGCAGGTACACGGCCGAGAGCGCCGGGAAGGACGCAAGCCCCGCCTGGAGCGCCTGCGCGTCCACGGCGAGCGCGCGCAGGTCGAGCTCCGCCGCGTCGGAGGGGAACTCCGCCCCGCACAGCGCCACCGGGTAGCGCACCGCCGCCTCCGGGAAGGCGGCCGCCACCTCCTGCGCCTGCGCGCCGGTCAGGCCCGTGCCGGTCAGGTCCGCCGATGCGAGCGCGCCAAAGCACGAGAGGAAGCCGACGGCCTCCTCGGCGCTTGCAAACGTCACGCCCGTCAGGTCGGGCGCCGTCTCGTCGGAATCGAATTCCTTCTCCCCGATGCGCACCGTATAGCGCAGGCGGATATCCGGGTACGCCGCCGCCAGCGCGCGCATGTCCGCCGCATCCGCCGTACCGCCGCGCAGGTCGAGCGAGCGCAGCGCGGGGAAATATGCGAGCGCCTCGAACAGCGCCGACACGTCGTCCACGCCCGCGGCGCGCACGCTCTCGTCCGCGTTGGTCAGCGCCGTATCGCCCAGCGGCAGCGCATAGGTGAAGGCGGTCTCCGGCAGCGCCTGCGCCGCCGCGTACAGCGCCGCATAGGCCGTGCTGCCGGTGGCGTCCACGCGCTTGAGCTGCGTAAAGCAGGGCAGCAGCGCCGCATCCTCAGCGGTGCAGTGCGGCAGGGTCAGCGCCTCGCTCGTGCTGTCGAACGCGCCGTCGCTCAGGCGGATGGTCCACAGCACGGCGCAGCCCTCCGGCAGCGCGGCGCGCGCCGCGTCCACATAGGCGGGGGTCACATCGTCCCGGCCGCGCAGGTCGAGCGTGCCAAGCGTGCCGAGCGCGCCGAGCCGCTCCGCCGCCGGCAGCGCTCCCTCCGCGAGCGTCAGCGAGGCGCTGCCGCGCGCGACGAGCCGGCCGCCCAGCAGCGCGTATTCGGAAAACAGCAGGTACGCCCCGCCGCCCAGCAGCAGCAGCGCCACCAGCGCCGCGAGCACGGGGATGGCCGCGCGATGCGCGCCGCGCCCCCGCCTTCCCCTTGCGGGCTCAGCCCGCCGCGTCCGCTCCCGTTTCATGCCGCACCTCCGCGTGGATGGTTTATCCTGCCGCCCCGGCCGGATCTGCGCCTGCGCCCGCGCCGCTCGCGCCGCCGCAGCAGCAGCAGCGCGGCAAGCAGCGCCGCCGCCGCGGCC
>URSN01000105.1 GCA_900550525.1 uncultured Eubacteriales bacterium | reverse complement strand
TTCCTGGCTCTCTCCCAGAGAAAAACTTGCCGCTTCCCTCTTTCCTCTCACTGTCCAATATGTTTGACAAACCTACACGCCCCGATCCGCCCGGCTTTCGCGCCCCGGCAGCCCGCCCTCAAAAAGAAGGGCGGGGCGCATGGCGCCCCGCCTCCGTCGTCCGCTTGAGCGCCCCCGGCAAGGGGCGGCGGGATGCGCGCGGGGGCCGCGGCCCGCCGCGCGCTCAGGGCCTACGCGCGCTCCATGAGCAGCACGAGCACGGCCTTCTGTGCGTGCAGGCGGTTCTCCGCCTCGTCGATGATCTCGTTCACATGGGATTCCATGATCTCGTCCGTGATCTCCTCGCCGCGGTGCGCGGGCAGGCAGTGCTGCACGATGGCGTCGGGCTTTGCAAAGCGCATCACGGCGTCGTTGACCTGGTAGCCCTGGAACGCGGCGCGGCGCGCCTGCACCTCCGCCTCCATGCCCATGGAGGCCCACACGTCGGTATAGACGACGTCCGCGTCCGCAATGGCCTCCTCCACGCGCTCCACGCAGGTGAAGCGCCCCGTCTGCTGCGCCCAGGCCATGATGGCCGCGTCCGGCTGGTAGGCCGCCGGGCAGGCGATGGATACCTGCATGCCCATCTTGATGCAGCCGACGATGAGGGAATTGGCCATGTTGTTGCCATCGCCCACGAAGCAGAGCTTGAGCCCGGCGAGCGACTGCTTGTACTCGCGGATGGTCATCAGGTCCGCCAGCACCTGGCAGGGGTGCGCATAGTCGGTGAGGCCGTTGACGATGGGGATGGAGCCGTATTTGGCCAGGTCCTCCACGTCGCTCTGCTTGTAGGTGCGGATCATGATGCCGTCCAGATAGCGCGAGAGCACGCGCGCGGTGTCCTTGATCGGCTCGCCGCGGCCCAGCTGCAGGTCGTTCGCGCTCAGAAACAGCGCGCTGCCGCCGAGCTGGTACATGCCCGCCTCGAACGAGACGCGCGTGCGGGTGGACGACTTCTGGAAGATCATGCCGAGCGTCTGCCCCGCAAGGCGCGGATGCGCGATGCCGTGCTTCTTCTCATACTTGAGCTGGTCGCCCAGGTTCAGGATTTCGGTGATCTCCTCTGCGGTGAGGTCGGAGAGCTTGAGCAGGTGTTTCATTCTTCGATCACTCCTTTGATGATTTGCGCGGCCTCCTCCAGCAGCTCGAACGGGATGTTGAGCGCCGGCAGCAGCCGCACCTTGTCCTTGGCCGTCAGCGCGAGCACGCCGCGCTCCATGCAGCGGCGGACGACGTCCGCCGCCGGTTTTTCCGTTTCCACGCCGAGCATGAGCCCGAGCCCCGTCACGCGGCGCACGCCGCGCGCGGCGGCGAGCGTCTCCCGCAGCGCGGCGCCCTTGAGGCGCACGTCGCTCAGCAGCGCCTCGGCGATGCGGCCGAGCACGCTCAGCGCCGCCGCCGCGCACACCGGGTTGCCGCCGAAGGTGGAGCCGTGGTCGCCGCTTTTGAGCACGTCCTGCGCGCGCGCGCCCAGCAGTGCCGCGCCGATGGGCAGCCCGCCGGCGAGCCCCTTGGCCGTGGTGACCACGTCCGGCTCCACGCCGTAGCCCTCAAACGCATACAGCGTGCCGGTGCGGCCGTTGCCGGTCTGCACCTCGTCGATCATGAACAGTGCGTCGTTGTCGCGGCACAGGCGCTCGACGGCGCGCACATACGCCGGCTCGAGCACGTTGACGCCGCCCTCGCCCTGCACCAGCTCGATCAGCACGCCGCACACCGTGCCGTCGAACGCCTGCTCCATCGCCCGAACATCGCCCGCCTTCACATGCCGAAAGCCCGGCGGGAACGGGCCGAAATCCCGGTGCATGGCCTCCTGCCCGGTGGCCGCCAGCGTGGCGATGGTGCGGCCGTGGAAGCTGTTCTCGAGCGTGATGATGGTCGGCCGCGCCGCGCCGTAGCGGTCGCTGCCGTACTTGCGCGCGACCTTGAGCGCGCACTCGTTCGCCTCCGCGCCGGAGTTGCAGAAGAACACCTTCCGCATCCCCGTGCGGGCGCAGAGCTGCTCGGCCAGCTGCGCCTGCGGCGCGGTGTAATACTTGTTGCAGGCGTGCTGCAGGCGCCTTGCCTGCTGCGCCACCGCCTCGGCCCAGGCCGCGTCGGCCACGCCGAAGGCGTTGACCGCGATGCCGGAGCCCATGTCGATATACCGCCTGCCCGCCTCGTCGTACACGAGCGAGCCGTGCCCGCTGACGAGCACCGGCTCATACCGGTCGTACGTGCCGGCGATATAGGCCCTGTCCAGCGCGCGAATGTCCATGATGGTTCCCTCCTTTTCCGTCATGCGGGGAATGCGAAGCGGATCAGCAGCATGTATGCCGCCGTGCCGCCGGCGATGCTCAAAAGCGTATTGCGCCACTTCAGGTGCAGCAGCGCCGTGACCGCCACGCCGAGAAACGACGGCAGCCCGTGGTCGCCGCTGAGGAGCTGCACGTCCCGCAGGCAGTAGACCACGAGCGTGGCCATGATGGCCGGCGGCAGCACGCCGCCGAGATAGCGCACCGGCTCCGGCACCGGGCGGCGGCTGCCGAACACCGCAAACGGCAGCGCCCGCGTGAGCAGCGTGCAGGCGGCCGTGACGAGGATCACGAGCAGGGCGTATCCCGTGCGCGTCATGCCGCGGCCCTCCCCTTCTCCAGCGGGCGGCGGCAGCAGAACAGCAGCGTCACCGTCATAAGCAGCGACGGCAGCAGGAACGCCTCCGGGCCGAGCAGCAGCAGCATCAGCAGCGCGCACGCGCCGCCGATGAGCGCCGGCAGCCGCTGCCCCGCCGCGCGCACCTGCTCGACGAGGATGACGGTGAACAGCGCCGTCATGGCAAAGTCGATGCCGGTCAGGTCCACCGGCAGCGCCTGCCCCAGCAGCGCGCCCAGGCAGCTGCCCAGCACCCAGTAGCTCTGGTCGAGCAGCGCGATGAGCAGCATGGCCCGGTTTTCGTCGATCCCCTCCGGCGCGCGCAGCGCGCACAGCAGCGAGTACGTCTCGTCCGTGAGCGAAAAGATCATATACGCCCGCCCCGGCATGCCGCGGAACCGTTCCACAAACGTCAGCCCGTAGAAGATATGGCGGCTGTTGACCAGCAGCGCCGTCGCCGCCACGGTCAGCAGCCCCGCGCCCGCGGCGAGCAGGTCCGCCATGACGAACTGGCCGCTGCCGGCGTAGATCACGGTGCTGGCCAGCAGCGCCCACGGCGCGCCGTAGCCGCTGCGCTGGAGCACCACGCCAAAGGCCACGCCGAGGAACAGGTACCCCAGCAGCACGGGGATCGTCTTGACCAGCGCAAAGCGCAGCGCCTCCTTCATGCCCGCCTCCGCCGTCAACGGAACATCGTGCCGATGCCCTCGTTGGTCAATATCTCGATCAGGATGGCGTGCGGCGTCGTGCCGTCGAGCACGAACACCTTCTTCACGCCGCGGCGGATGGCCTCGATGCAGCAGCCGATCTTGGGGATCATGCCGCCGGAGATGACGCCCTCGCGCATGAGCTGCGGCGCCTCGCTCACGCCGATGTACGGGATGACGGACTGCGGGTCGTGCGGATCGCGCAGCACGCCGGCGGTGTCCGTCATGGAGATGAGGCACTCGGCCCGCAGCGCCGCGGCCAGGCGCGCCGCGGCGGTATCGGCGGTGATGTTGTACGTCTCGCCGTTTTCGCCGCGCGCGACGGGGGAGACGACGGGGATGTACCCCTTTTCCAGCACGTCGAGCACGATCTGCGGATCCACGCGCGTGATCTCGCCCACAAAGCCCAGCCGCTCGTCGAGCTGCCTGGCCTCGATCATGCCGCCGTCGAGCCCGCACAGGCCCACCGCGCGGCCGCCGAGCGTTTGCAGCAGGCTCACGAGGCTCTTGTTCACCTTGCCGGCGAGCACCATCTGCACGACCTCGGCCGTCTCCGCGTCGGTGACGCGCAGGCCGTCCACAAACGCGCTCTGCTTGCCCAGGCGCTTGAGCAGGCCCGAGATCTCCGGCCCGCCGCCGTGCACGACGACCACGCGCACGCCGATGAGCCGCAGCAGCATCACATCGCCCATCACGCTGCGCTTGATGTCCTCGTTCACCATGGCGTTGCCGCCGTATTTGACGACGACGATCTTGTCCTTATAGGCCTGGATATAGGGCAGCGCGTTGCAGAGCACCTCGGCCCGCTGCGCGTTGGTCAGCTGCATGGAAAACATCCTCCGCTTCAGGTCCTGTAATCGCTGTTGATCTTTACGTATTCGCACGTGAGGTCGCACCCCCACGCCTCGGCGCAGCCCTCGCCGTCGGAGAGGTCGAGCAGGATCTCCACCTCGTCCTCGGAGAGCACGGCGTGCGCGAGCTCCTCGGAGAACGGCACGCCGCGCCCCCCGCTGCATACGGCCACCGTGCCGGCGGCGGAGGCAAAGCGCACCGCCACGCCGTCCACATCCACCGCCGCGCCGCTGTACCCGACGGCGCACAGCACGCGGCCCCAGTTGGCGTCCGCGCCGGCCAGGGCCGTCTTAACGAGGTTCGAGCAGATGACCGCCTTGGCGACCGTGCGCGCGTCGGCCGCGCTGCGCGCGCCGCTGACGCGGCAGGTCAGCAGCCGTCCGGCCCCCTCGCCGTCGTGCGCGATGGCGCGGCACAGCTGCCGCGTGACGCACGCGAGCGCCGCGGCGAACGCGTCAAAATCGCTGCCGGGCGCGGCGATGACCGGGTTGCCCGCAAGGCCGTTTGCGAGGATGGCGACCATGTCGTTGGTGGAGGTGTCGCCATCGACGCTGATCATGTTGAACGAATCCTTCACGTCGGCGCTGAGCGCAAGGCGCAGCATATCCGGGCTGATGGCCGCGTCGGTCGTCAAAAACACGAGCATGGTGGCCATGTTCGGATGGATCATGCCCGAGCCCTTGGCGATGCCGCCGAGCGTGCACGTGCGCCCGCCCGCCTCAAACGCGACGGCGACCTCCTTTTTCGCAAGGTCGGTGGTCATGATCGCCTCGGCCGCGTCGCCGCTGCCGCCGCGCGAGAGCGCCGCCGCAAGCGCGGGCATGGCCGCCTCGATGGGCGCCGGGTCGAGCGGCTGGCCGATCACGCCCGTGGAGGCGACGATCACGTCCGAAGCGTCGATGCCCAGCGCCTGGGCCGCCGCGGCGCACATGCGCCCGGCCACCTGCTCGCCGCCGGCGTTGCAGGTGTTGGCGTTGCCGCTGTTGCACACGATCGCCTGCGCAAAGCCGTTTTGCAGATGCGCGCGCGTGACGGCGATCGGCGCGCCCTTGACGAGGTTTTGCGTATAGACCGCCGCGGCCGCGCACGGCGCCTCGCTCACGATGAGCGCGAGATCGCGCTTGGTCCTGTTCTTGCGGACGCCGCAATGCACGCCCGCCGCGGTGAATCCCTGCGGCGCGCACACGCCGCCCGATACCTGCTTCATGGCCGTTTCACTCCCTCCAGAGTTTGAGTCCTTCCGCCTCCGGCGCGCCGAGCAGCAGGTTCATGCACTGCACCGCCGCGCCCGAGGCGCCCTTGCCAAGATTGTCATAGCGCGCGTGCGCCGCGAGGCGCTCGCCGTTGCCGGTGACGATGATCTCCATGCCGTCGCAGCCGGAGAGCGCGTTGGCCGCGAGCATGCCCTCCTCCACGGGCGGCAGCACGCGCACGCACGCGCTGCCGGCATAGTGCGCCGCGTACAGCGCGGCGAGCGATTCCGGCGTGAGCGGGCGGCAAAGCGCCGGCGCGGGCAGCGGCACGGTGACGAGCATGCCGCTGTAAAAATCCGCCACGATGGGCAAAAACACCGGCGCGGGCAGGCGCGACTGGGCGCACATCTCCGCAAGGTGCTTGTGCCGCTGCGTCAGGCCGTAGATGCGCGGCGCAAGGAGCGCCTCCGGCCGGTCCTGCGCCTCGTAGTCGGCGATCATCGCCTTGCCGCCGCCGCTGTAGCCGGTGAGCGACGTGCAGCTGAGCGCGGCGGAGGGCGCGAGCAGCCCCGCGTCCACGAGCGGGCACACCAGCGCCAGATACCCGCTTGCGTGGCAGCCGGGCACGGCGATGCGCCTGGCCTGCCGGATGCGGGCCTCCTGCAGTGCGGAGAGCTCCGGAAAGCCGTAGCACCAGCCGGGAGCCGAGCGGTGCGCCGTCGAGGTGTCGAGCACAACAGTGTCCGGGTTTTCCGCCCACGCCGCCGCTTCCTCCGCCGCTGCGTCCGGCAGACACAAAAACGCGGCGTCTGCCTCGTTGAGCAGCTGCCTGCGGCGGCCTTCGTCCTTTCGCTCCGCTTCCGGAAGCGTCAGAAGCTGGATGTCGCTGCGCGCTTGCAGACGGTCGAAGATGCGCAGGCCGGTCGTCCCGGCGCTGCCGTCGATAAACACCTTTTTCATCGAGATCCCTCCACAGCCGGGACCACCCGGCTCTTTGATGCGACTAATATACACTATCATGCATGATTATGCAAGTATTTTCTGCAGAATTTGAATACTTTGTTTTAATTATACATTATGGCGTGCATATCATGCATACGGTTGGACACTTTGACGCGCAAAAAAACCGCCCGCCGGAAAAAATCCGGCGGGCGGCTGTTTGCATG
>URSN01000104.1 GCA_900550525.1 uncultured Eubacteriales bacterium | reverse complement strand
CAACAAAAAGCTGGCCTGGTTCCCCGGCGTCTACTGGACGCTGGCTACTGCCATCTACCTGGCCTACAGCTTCACCACAGAGCGATGGGGCTTCACCTGGATCGTCTGGCCGGTGGCTGGCGTGCTTTTTGTGGCGTTGTTCGGTATTTTGCAGGCTGCGGTTCGTTAGAAAAGTAACGTGAAAAAATGGAAAAGGGAACGCCTTTCAGCGTTCCCTTTTCTGTTTGCAATCAGTCCAACTGGAACTGACCAGTGTAAAGCTGGTAGTACCGCCCCTTCTGCGCGATCAGCTCGTCGTGCGCGCCCCGCTCGATGATGCGGCCCTGCTCCAATACCATGATGCAGTCCGCGTTTTTGACCGTGGACAGGCGGTGCGCGATCACGAAGGTGGTGCGCCCGGCCATCAGGGCGTCCATGCCCTGCTGCACCAGCGCCTCCGTCCGGGTGTCGATGGAGGAGGCGGCCTCGTCCAAAATCAGCACCGGCGGGCCGGCCACGGCGGCGCGGGCGATCGCCAGCAGTTGGCGCTGGCCCTGCGAGAGATTGGCCCGTCCCCGGTGAGCGCCGTCCGATACCCGTCCGGCAGGCGGCGGATAAAGCCGTCGGCGCTGGCCAGCTTTGCGGCGATCTTCGAGGTGGCAAGGACCATCGCGCCGATCACGGCCAGGGTGATGACGGTCAGCGGGATGTTCAGAAGGAACATGCTGACAAAGGAGGCCGCGATCGTTACGCCGGAGTGGATGACCTGGGGGATGCTCTGGCCCATGAGCTGCCGCAGGGTGTCCGCATCGTTGGTGTAGACGGACATGATGTCGCCGTGGGCATGGGTGTCAAAATAGCGGATGGGCAGGCGCTCCATGCGCTGGAACAGCTCCGTGCGGAGGCTGCGCATGGTGCCCTGGCTGACGTGACCATGATGCGGTTGTAGGCGTAGGCGCAGAGGATGCCGGCGCCATAGATGAGCGCAACGGAGGCCAGCGCCGCCGCCAGAATGACGATGGCCGCCAGGAAGATCATGCTCAGCTTTGCACTGATAAAGAAGCACATGACCATACTGCAAATCAGCATGAGCGGCGCACGAACCGCGATCCGCAGGATCATCTGGCAGGCGTTGTGCACGTTGGTCACATCGGTGGTCATCCGGGCGACAAGGCCGGCGGCGCTGTAGCTGTCGATGTTGGAGAAGGCGAAGGACTGCACCTTCTTATAAATCCCTTCCCGCAGGTTGCAGGCCAGGCCGGAGGACGC
The DNA here is from genome assembly GCA_900550525.1 of uncultured Eubacteriales bacterium. Classification (GTDB taxonomy): domain Bacteria; phylum Bacillota; class Clostridia; order Christensenellales; family CAG-138; genus Aphodomorpha; species Aphodomorpha intestinavium. The sequence continues at coordinate 5,351 of URSN01000104.1, read as the reverse complement.
CTTTGCCGCGTACCGGCCGGCCAGGACGCCGCACGCCAGGCTCAGCAAAGCCATGGCCAGCATGACGCCGCCGTGCAGATAGACCTGATGGATATCTCCCGCCTCGATCCCTCTGTCGATGATCGAAGCGGTGACAAAGGGGATCAGCACTTCCATCAGCACCTCCCCCGCCGTAAAGACCGGTGAGCGGTGCTGGTCACGGCGGGATATGGCGTTTCCGTCCTGCCGGAGTATCTGGCGCCGGACTCGCCGCTGATGGCAAAGATCCCGCTCAGGGGCGCGGAACCCATGTCCTTTGGCGTCTACTACAAGACCCTGCAGGGAAACCCGGCGCTCAAGGCGTTTTTGCAGTGCGCGAGGGGATGTGTTTGACGGTCCGCCAGGAGCGGTTTCTTTTTGGCAGGCGCATGCCGGGGCAAAAGAAAACCGCCGTGCAAACGGCCCGTCCAGGCGCACGAGGGCCTGCCCCTGATACGTCGCGCTTTCCACGCTCGCCGCTGGGCCCGTCCAGGCGCATGAGGGCCTGCCCGCGCTTTAGCCGCTGCCGGCGGCGGGCGCGCCGCCGGGGCGGGCATTTTGGCGCGCGTCGCGGCGCACGCGCACGAGCATGTCCACGCCGTCCTCATAATCGGTTTGGAGGATCTCGACGCGCATGCCGACGTCGCGCAGCTGTTCGGCGCCGGACTTGACGGTGTTGAGAAACAGGCGGTAATCCTTGAGCAGGCGCAGCAGGCGGGGGCGCGGCGGGGGCGTCACCGCCTCGATCATGCGTTCGACGAGGCGCTCGGTCTCCTTGACGTTGAGGGCCTTCTCGCGGATGCGCTCGATGGCCTCGAGCTGGAGGCGTTCGTCGCGCAGGCGCAGCAGGGCGCGGGCGTGGCGCTCGCTCAGGCGCGCCTCGAGCAGGCCGCGGCGCACGGCGGGCGACAGGTGCAGCAGGCGCAGCTTGTTGGCGATGAACGACTGGCTCTTGCCGAGCCGGGCGGCCAGCGCCTCCTGCGTCAGGCCATAGGTGCGCAGCAGCTGGCGGTAGCTCTCGGCCTCCTCGATGAAGTGCAGGTCGCGGCGCTGGAGGTTTTCGATCAGGGCGAAGATGGCGCTGGCCTCCTCGGTGGTGCGCTGTACGATGCAGGGCACCTCGCGCATGCCGAGCAGGCGGCAGGCGCGCAGCCGCCGCTCCCCGGCGATGAGCTCTTACGTGCCCGCGATGCGGCGCACGACGAGCGGCTGGATCAGCCCGGCCTGCGCGATGGAGGCGGCCAGCTCCTGCAGCCCCTCCTCGTCGAACTGGCGGCGCGGCTGGTTCGGGTTGGCCCCGATGCTGTCCACGGGCAGCAGCATGAGCTGGCGCCCCTGCACCGCCTGCTGCCGCGCGGCGTCGTTCTCCCGTGTGAACATGGACATGGCGTGCGTGCCTCCCTTCGGATACGGGGAACGGTTCTGCGCGCGCGGGCGCTTCTCCTGCCGCGCCGCCAAACAAAGACGCGCTTCGGCAAAGGAAGCGCCGTTTCGCGGCAGGGATGGGGGGTGGGCGGCGATCTGCGGGAGGGATGCGGCGCCGGGCGCGTTGGGGCACAAAGGCGGACTGCGCCGGCCGGCGGCGGGGCAGGAAAGCGGGCGCGGCGGCGCGGACGACGGAGGGGCGCGGCGGCAAAAGAGGCCGCCCGGCATTTGCCGGGCGGCCTGTCCGATCGGTTTCTGTTCCGTTACGCCTTGGGGCCGGCGTCCACGATGCTCTTGGGCATGTGGGTGTACTTCTGGAAGTTCTTGACAAAGCGCGCGGCCAGATCCTTGGCGGTCTTTTCGTACTCGGCCTCGTCCTACCACATCTTGCGCGGGCTGAGCACCTCGTCCGGCACGCCGGGGCAGGAGGTGGGCACGCTGACGTTGAAGTACGGATCCGTCTCGTAGGCGACCTTCTCCAGATCGCCGTTGAGCGCGGCGGTGACCATGGCGCGGGTGTACTTGAGGCTCATGCGCTTGCCGTCGCCCGCCTTATGGCCGCACCAGCCGGTGTTGACCAGGTACACGTTGACGTTGTGCTTGTCGATGTTGCGGCCCAGCATCTCGGCGTACACGGACGGGTCGAGCGGCAGGAACGGCGCGCCAAAGCACGTGGAGAACGTGGTGACCGGCTCGGTGATGCCGCGCTCGGTGCCGGCGAGCTTGGAGGTATAGCCGCTGACGAAGTGGTACATGGCCTGGTTCTTGTCCAGCTTGCTGATGGGCGGGAGCACGCCGAACGCGTCCGCCGTGAGGAACACGACCGTCTTGGGGTGGCCGCCCACGCCGGGGATCACGCAGTCCGGGATGTAGGTGACGGGGTAGCCCACGCGGGTGTTCTCGGTGAGCGAGCCGTCGTCAAAGTCGAGCGTGCGCGTCTCGGGGTCCATGACGACGTTCTCGACCAGCGCGCCGAACTTGATCGCGTTCCAGATCTGCGGCTCGTTCTCCCGGGAGAGGTTGATGCACTTGGCGTAGCAGCCGCCCTCGATGTTGAAGATGCCCTTGTCGGACCAGGCGTGCTCGTCGTCGCCGATGAGCTTGCGGTTCGGGTCGGCCGAGAGGGTCGTCTTGCCGGTGCCGGAGAGGCCGAAGAACAGCGCGCTGTCCCCGTCCTTGCCGATGTTGGCCGAGCAGTGCATGGTGAACAGGCCCTGCTTGGGCAGCACGTAGTTCATGACGGAGAAGATGCTCTTCTTGATCTCGCCCGCGTACTGGCTGCCGGCGATGAGCACCATTTTCTTATCGAAGTTGACGAGGATGGCGGCCTCGGAGTTGACGCCGTCGCGCTCCGGGATGCACTTGAAGCCCGGCGCGGCGATGATCGTGAAGCCGGGGACGAAGTCGCGCAGCTGCTCCTCGGTCGGCCGCACGAGCAGCTGATGGATGAACATGTTCTGGCTGGCCAGCTCGTTGACCACGCGCACGGGCAGGTGGTACTGCTCGTCCGCGCCGGCGAAGCCGTCGAAGATGAAGATCTCGCGGCCCTGCAGGTAGGCCATCATCTTGCCGTAGATCTGCTCGAAGCGCTCCGGGCTGATCGGCACGTTGACCTTGCCCCAGTCGATGTCGTCATGGATGGACGGGGTATCGACCACGAAGCGGTCGTTGGGGGAGCGGCCGGTATATTTTCCCGTGGTGACCACGAGCGCGCCCGTATCGGAGAGGCTGCCCTCGCCGCGCGCGACGGCGCGCGCGGTCAGCTCGGCCGGGGTGAGGTTGCGGTAGACCGCTTTGGGGGCGATGATACCGAGGGATTCGACATACGCTTTCATCTGGTTGGTCTCCTTTCGCCAGCAATGATACACCTTGCGGGGGACGGCTGAACAGGTCAACCTTCTCCCCCATTATGCTTAAAGTATAGCCGAAACCGGCGCCAAGTGCAAGCGGTAGCCGCCCATTTTCCCGTCGTTTTGCGAAAATTTCCCGTCCGGCCCCGCGCCGGAGCGCAGCCGGCCCCGCGGCGGGGCCGTCCGCCGCGGGCCGTATCCGGCGCGCCGGAGCGCCCGCCGCCCCCGCGCGGCGGGAGTAGCGGCCATGAGGAGAGCGGGGCGCACGCCCGCGTTCCCGCGCGGCGGGAGTATCGCGCGCTCCCCGCCGCCGGCCTGACCCGCCCCCGCGTGCGCGGAATTATCGGACGCGCGCGCGCGCCGCGCGCGGTATGCTGGACGCGGCGGACCGGGCGGCCGGCCGCACAACGACATCGGGAGGGGATCACATGCATACCTGGAAGGACCTGCCGCGCACCGTCCTCGCCGCGCTCGGCGGCGTCGCGGCCTACCTGTTCGGCCCGTGGGACGCGCTGCTGGTGGCGCTGCTGGCCGTCATCGCGCTGGACTATCTCACCGGCGTGGCCGCGGCGGCGGCGCGGCGCGCGCTCTCAAGCGCCGTCGGCTGGCGCGGCCTGCTCCAGAAGGCCGTCATCCTGCTGGTGGTGTGCCTGGGCACGCTGCTGGACCGGCTGCTGGAGCAGACCAACGGCGCGGTGCGCGCGGCCGTGTGCCTGTTCTACCTCGCCAACGAGGGCCTGTCCGTGCTGGAGACCGCCGCCGCGCTCGGCCTGCCGCTGCCGGAGGCGCTGCGCCGCGCCCTGGCCGGGCTGCAAAAGCCGCAGGACTGAGCCGCGCGGACAAAAGCGGAGCGCCCGCCAAAGCGGCGGGCGCTCCCTCTCTTGCGCCAAAAGGCGGCTCCTTTTCCCTTGCGCGCCCCGGAAACGGGGAACGCGGCTCAGCCGGCCTGCTGCTTGAGCTGGTTCGCGCCGACGATGTACAGCACCGGCAGCACGAGGCCGATGAGCGTGGACAGCAGCGAGCTCTCGCCGCCGATGAGCCCGAACAGCGCGTTGAGCGCCACGAGCACGAGCAGCACGACGCCCCAGGCCACGCACGTCTGCGCCTTGGCGGGGTTGGCCCAGTGCTTGACGGCGGTGATGCCGGCGACCAGCTCGATCACCGCGCCGGCAAAGGCGAGGATGTAGGCCAGCACGGCCGCCCACACGACCACGCCCATGACCGTGCCGTTCGACACGGCCAGCAGCGCGCCCAGCCCGACCAGGCCGACGATGCCGACCACCAGCGTGATCGCCGAGAAGATGATCATCAGAATGCCGACGACCTTGAGCAGCTTGGAGCCGGCGGGCGCCGGCGCCTGATACGTTTCCATACGCATAACCTCCTTGTGTGTTCCCTTTCCCTGCGGGGTATCCCGCGCGCAACCGTCACGCCAGCGGCGCAAAGCCCGTGAGCAGCGCGTCCAGCTGCGCCTGGTCCTGCGCGGAAACCGTGATGAGCGCCATCCGGTCGCCCACGCGGCGCACAAGGTAGCGCTGGCACACGCTCACGCCCTCCACGTCGGCCGAGGCGTCGAGCGACTCATACGTCGCGCCGCACAGCTCAAGCGTGCTCCGCTCGCCGGTCTCAAAGCCCAGCGAGGGCAGCTGCAACTGCAGCGTGGTGACGTACAGCTCGGCGCTCATGTCCTCCAGGGCGGGGATTTCCGCGACGATCTGGACGTTGCGGCCGTCGGCGGAGAGGGCCATCATCTCGTAGATGACCCGCACGCTGGCGGCGTCGAGCAGCTCGCCGTCCACGTCGAGCATCTCGGAGCCGATCTGCATCGCGGCGTTGATCTGCTCGTCGGTCGCCATCACGAACCCTTCGGGCAGCGTGTAGCGAAGGCCCAGCCAGGCGCTCTCGTACGACGTCTCCGTGCGCGTGCCGGCGGTATAGTTCTCGCCCGCGGCGGCGGGCTCTGCGGTCGGCTCGGCCGTCGGTTCGGCGGCGGGCTCTGCGGTCGGCTCGGCCGTCGGGTCGGCGGCAGGCTCCGCGGTCGGTTCGGCGGCGGGCGCG
>URSN01000103.1 GCA_900550525.1 uncultured Eubacteriales bacterium | reverse complement strand
CCGTAGAAAACGGCCGCATCGCGGCCATCGGGCCCATGAGCGGCTATGCGCGGCCGGAGGGCGCGGGGGAGACGGACCTGCACGGCATGGTCGTGCTGCCGGGCGTCATCCACAGCCACAGCCATTTTTACGGCCAGTTCGTGCGCGGCATCCCGCTCTCGGCGCCGATGGCCAACTGGCAGCAGATCCTCGGCAACATGTGGTGGAAGGTCGATAAGCTCCTTGACGATGACATGAACTATTACAGCGCCATGATGGGGCTGGTCGAGGGCATCGAGATGGGCACCACCACCTACATCGACCACCACGCCAGCCCGAACCACAGCATCGGCTCGCTTGAGATCATCGAGCAGGCCGTGAAAGCGTGCGGCGCGCGCGCCGTGCTGTGCTACGAGGTCACCGACCGCGACGGCAGGGAGCGCTGTGAAAACGGCATCCGCGAGAACGTCGCGTTCATCAGGGCGCATCAGGGCGACCGCGAGGCGCTCGTGCAGGCGACGTTCGGCCTGCACGCGTCCTACACGCTCGACGACGACACGCTCGAGCGCTGCGCGGCGGAGGCGGCCGCGCTCGGCGTGGGCTTCCACATCCACGTGGCGGAGGACCGGGCGGACGTGTACGACAGCTATCGCCGCTGCGACAGGCACGTCGTCTCCCGCCTTGCGCACTTCGGCATCCTGGGCGAAAAGACCATCGCGGCGCACTGCGTGCACGTCGGGCCGGAGCAGCGGGCCATCCTGCGCGAGACCGGCACCATGGTCGCGCACAACCCGGAGTCGAACATGAACAACGCCGTCGGCGTCGCGCCGGTGTGGGACATGCTCCAGGAGGGCGTGTGCGTCGGCCTGGGCGGCGACGGCTTTGTGTACGATTCCTTCAAGGAGGTACAGATCGCTGCCATCGCGCAGCGCGCGTTCTATGGCGATCCGCGCGTGATGGGCGGCGATGCGTGCGAGCGCCTGCTCTACCGCAACAACTTCCGCATCGCGGGCACGTTCTTCGACCATTTCGGCGCGCTCTGCGCGGGCAACGCGGCGGATTTCATCGCCGTGGACTACTGCGCGCCCACGCCGCTGGACGGGAGCAACCTGTTCTCGCACCTGACGAGCAACTTCTCCGGCCATGTCGATACGGTCGTCGTCAACGGCAGGGTGCTCAAAAAGGACGGCCGGCTGACCACCATCGACCGGGAAGAGGTGTTCGCCAAGTGCCGCGAGCAGGCGGAGCGCCTCTGGAAGCTGCTCTGACGGGCGGCGCATACGGCAAAGCGGAGGGCTGCCGCGCAACTGGCGCGGCAGCCCCTTTTTCCGCCGGTTTCCGCTGGCCGGGCGCCGCTAAGCGCGGCGCGGCTCAGTATCCGAGGTCCACGATGCTGCCGTCCACCGCGTTGAAGGCGATCATGGTCGTCGGATCGCCCGCCTGGTAGCTGATCTCGTCCGCGAACTCCACGAACCAGACGGGCACGTTCCACAGCGTGCCCTCCTCCGCGTCCCGCGGCGCGACGTTGGCCGAGCCGAGCGCCACGCGGCGCACGATGTACTCGTTCGCCCCCTCCTTGAGGATGGCGTACGGGTCCTCCTCCGGTTCCTCCCCGTTCCAGGCGAGGCAGTTGTGCAGCGTTTGCAGGATGATCTGCTGCATCTGCTCAAACGGCAGGATCTCCACGTCCGCGGTCAGCTCCTGCGTGATCTCAAACGGGCAGCCCCACTGGAAGTACTGCACGCCCTCCTCGTCCACGAACATGGCGATGCTCTCGATCCCCTGCACGGCGGCATAGGCCGGCTCCTCGCCCTGCAGGCGCAGCATGAAGTCGGAGCATACGGTATAATCCACCGGCACATACCCGCCGGGGTTGCGCAGGTAGGCGAGGTAATAGCCCTTGCGTGTGACGTCCTGCCGGAACAGCGCGCGCGCCCGCTCCGCGGAGGCGAGGGTGAAGCCCGTCAGCCCCATCGCGCGCAGCGCCTCGTTCCCCGCTGCGACGGCCTCCTCCTGCGTGATCTGCACGCCCTCGATCACCGTCTGCGGCGCTTCGCCGGGGCGCGCGCCGCCGCCCCACAGCCACCGCTCCAGCTGGATGATCTCGTCGCGCGTGATCCCGCGGCGGATCACCATCGTGTCGTCCAATACGCCCGCCTGCATGATCCCGTCCGGCGTCTCGAAGTCCATGTGGAACGGCGCCTCGATGCGCTCGAGCGCGTAGGGCGCAAACGGAGCGTCCTCCGGCGCCGCGTCATATTTGCCCTGTAGATACTCCATCTGCACGCGCAGCTCCTCGTCGCCGTAGGGGACGTAGTCGCCGGCCTCCTCGTCGTAATAGCCGCGCAGCATGCTTTCCATCTGGTCGGCAAAATATGCCTTCGTCTCGACGAATTCGCGCATGCCCGTCGCGCCGTCAAGGAAGTAGCCAAGCGCGCTCCTCCACGCCTGCGCGCGCTCCGGGAAGCGGTAGGCCTGCATCTCGTAGACCGGCATGGCCGCCGCGTCGTTGATCTCGATGGGGACGCCGGGGAACACCACGTCCAGCCATTTGAGCGAGAGCGTCTCCGTCCAGGCGTCCGGGACCTCATACGGGGCGGGCGTCGGCTGCGCCGCCGCGCTGCCCGCCGGTGTGGCGGCCTCCGCCTGCTGCGCGTCCTGCACCGCCTGCTCCAGCGCCCCGTCCCCCCGGTTCACCACGATCTCTTCCGCGGGCGTCGGCTGGCAGGACAGGCAGGCGAACATTGCCGCCGCCGCGCACAGGATAGCCATGAGCTTTTTAATCATATGTGCCTCCCTCATAGGAATTTTACGGGATGTGCGAAAGGCACATCCCGCTATCACTCATAAGCGGATTATAAGCGGATGAACAATTTACCGCTAAAGAATCCATGCGTTGTCATATTGGCGGATGCGGGGTAGGAATCCGGCTTTTCAATCCTTAAATGAACGCGCCCCGAATAATCATTCAAAACAGGATTTGTTCCCACTCCATGATAAATTGAATGGGTGTCAGTTTCGCCAGAATCAATTTGTCGACGGTCGGCCATCTTGACCCCATCCGCTGTAACCGGGAAGGAAATTTGATAAACGCCGGATGTCATGCCTTCGCATGTTACATAATCGTTTTCTTCGTCAATCCCCGCCCAAAGGGTATTGCTATCTGCTCCTCTGCAAAGAAATGCGTTAGTTGTAAACCCAATTTTCATTACAGTGGCAGAATATTCTTTCGTAGACAAATCGGTATTTGCATCTGCAAAAGCAACTGAGACGAAGGCAAAGGCCATACTGGCTGCCAACATAATGGATACAAGGCGTTTTAAATACCGTTTCATGGTGGCTCCTTTCACATTCAATTTGTTTTCTCAAGTGAGGACTCTGTGCTTGTTCTGTGCTTTGGCGTTGGCAAACAGGAGATTTTGACAAAAGTGCCTGAATGTTTTATTGTTCGGCAATCATACGCATTCCCCCTTTTATCTTGTTGAGCTTGCTCCCCTGCATACGCCGTTTTCTATGGACGCACAACGGGGGAAGGTGTGACGGGAAATTTATCGTGGCAGAAGCAGCAGCGCCGTCAGGATGCCGGTTGGTCGCTTCATGGCCGTTCACTCCCTGTCCGTGATGCAATGCGGGCGCGCCGCCCGGAACGAAAGGGTTCAAAAGCCGGGAAATGGCCGCATGGATTTTGCGGCTTCATGGATTGTATTCATTAACCCAATCAGCCAATTATCGCAGCGCCGCCGTGTGCGCAAGGAAATTTTTTGCGGCGCATGCGGAAAAATGAAATTTTTGCGGTGCAGGCGGCAAAGCGGCGGGCGGCCGCGCAACTGGCGCGGCAGCCCGGTTTTCGCCGGTTTCCGCTGGCCGGGCGCTGCGCTGCGTCATGCCGCGTCGTCCGCCGCTTTGGCCGCCTCCTCTCTTGCCGCCTCCTCGGCTATCTGCGCTTCCAGTTTCTGCAGCTCGTCCCAGGTCATGCGCGGCTCCACCGTGCCGCCGTCGAGCGCCGAGAGGTAGAGCTGCTGCGGTGTCGTACCATCATCCACGTAATAGGTGACCTCCCAGACCGGGATATAGACGCCGACGTCCACGCGGTCCTTCTGGCACACCAGCGCGTAGATCAGCTCGATGTTTTTGACCTGCAGGTTGTTCATGATCTCATTGCCGTTGCCGTCGATCTTGTTGCCGGCATACTGGAAGCCGAGCTGCTCGACGATCCGGTCGGTGATCCGCGCAAAATCGCACAGCGCGCTGTCCTCCTCCAGCACCTGCGACGTGCGGCTCAGCCCTTCAAAACTCGCATAGATCACGCCGTCCGGGCTGACGGCAAGGTAGGCACTTTCCGGCTCCCACGGCGCGCCGAGTGTGGACGAGAGGTTGACCGGGTCGGTCCAGCCGTCCACCCGCTCCATGTCCAGCGAATACGCCTCGCCGATTTTGCGCACATAGTTGAGCAGGTAGATGCTGTCCTGCCGCTCATAGTTATAGAAGGAGAACCCTTTTTCCACCCCGGCGAGGGCGGTACATTCGATCCCCAGGCCGCGCAGGAATTCATCGCCGATGCGGATCGCCTCCTCCTCGCTGATCTCCGGCTCCGCCAGCGGCGGGTCGCCCTCCTGGATGAAACGCTCGTTGTAGAAAACCATCCCTTCCGTCGCCATAAAGTCCATGCTGTTGCCGGAGCGGAACTGCAGCCGGGCCGTTCCCCCGTCGGGCCGCTCCACAAAATAATACTGCCCGCTCTCAAAGCCGCTCGCCACATCGTGGCGCACCTTGTCGGCCACCTCCGGCGCGTTCTGGTATTCCTCTTCAAACATCGGGATGTATAGGTCATCCAGCAGGTCCTTGTCCACCACCGAGCCGCTCTGCCCGTGGTAGGCGAGCGCCGCCTCCAGCTGCTCCGCGACCTCCGCCTTCGTGCGCTCCCACGGCTCATAGACCGTGCCGCCGGGGCAGACGGCCTGCAGGACCCGGTTGACAAAATCCGGGTTGTGCAGCGTGTCGTACGGCAGCACCTCGAGGATCGGGTAGGCGGCGTCCCGCGCCAGCAGGACCGGCGCGTCGATGGAGACGGTCACGTTCTTTTGCGGCTGCTCCGTCAGCGTCAGCTGCTGCGGGATGGATTGCAGGTCCGCCGTGGGGATGGCCTCCGGCGCGGCGCTGTCCCCCGGCTGCGCGCCGCCCCACGTGCCGCTCTCCCCCCGGTTCACCACCACGTCCTCCGCGGGCGTCGGCTGGCAGGACAGGCAGACAAAAATTGCCGTCGCCGCGCATAGGATAACGATAAGCTTTTTGATCATGTGCATTTCTCCCCCTTTTATCGTGTTGAGCGCGCTCCCCTGCATACGCCGTTTTCTATGGACGCACAACGGGGGAAGGTGTGACGGGAAATTTATCGTGGCAGGAGCAGCAGCGCCGTCGGGATGCCGGTTGTTCGCTTCATGGCCGTTCACTCCCTGTCCGTGATGCAATGCGGGCGCGCCGCCCGGCACGAAAGAGTTCAAAAGCTGGAAATGGCCGCATGGGTTTTGCGGTTTCATGGGTTTTATTCATTTTATCGCAGCGCCGCCGCGTGCACAAGGAAACTCTTTATGAACAGCCCTGACGATGAGCCACCCTTATTCCCCCCCCAGCCACCGCAGGGCATGTGCGGGATGCGTAACGCCCGCCAGGCCTGACGGCACGCCGTCTGTACCGCCGCGCCGCTCCCCGCTCTCCGCGCCCGCCGCGCTTTGCGGCGCGGAAAAGGAGATGCGGCGGCGTGAACGCGCGCCGGTTTCATCATAAATAAGCCGCAGCAAACGGAACCCTTCGCGCAAAACGGAAGGGGCAGGGGAGCGATGCGGCGGCGGCTTTTTGCGGCGGATGCAGCGGCCAAAAGCAAAAAAACGTCGGAGCAAAGCGAACCTTGCTCCGACGCGGTGGTGGAGATAAGGGGACTCGAACCCCTGACTTCTGCATTGCGAACGCAGCGCTCTACCAACTGAGCTATATCCCCAAGCCGACTGTGTGCCATGCCTCACAGCCTGTCTATCATACAACAGTTCGCGGCAAAATGCAAGAGATAATTTACGCCGTCTACAGCTTTTTTCCTGCACGCCCGAGCCGCGCAGCGATGAGGACGCCGCCCTTGCCGAGGCGCTCATCCGCGCGCGCCTGACGATCGTCCGCGCCTGTCCGCCGCTCTTGCCTGCCGCCCGCACGTCCCCAACGCCGCGCCCGCGCGCCCCGGCCCATATGGCCGCCGCCCGCACGCCCCGCGCGCCGCCCGGCGGCAGACGAACGGGCGGGACGGCCATACCGCCGCCCCGCCCGCGCTGCGCCCGCTACAGCTCCCTGACGAGCGCCTCCAGTTCCGCGCGGCTCCTCGCGCCGCGCGCCCGCGCCAGCTGCTGCTCCTTCACGCCCTCCGGCAGCGCGGCAAAGCGCTTCATCGCCTCCGGATCGCGCGCAAGGCAGCGCAGGAATGAACGCGGCATTTCATCCATATCCGCCTCACCTCGGCCATAGTATGGATGCCGCGCCCGGGCGCTATGCGGTGCGCGCCCGCATGGGAGCATCGGCCGCCCCGCCCTTGCGCGCGCTCTCGCGCCGCCCATCCTTGCATGCCGCCCGCCGGTCCCTGCCGCCGCATCCAAAACCGGCCACGCCGCCGCCCTTGCGCGCTCTCGCGCCGCCCATCCTTGCATGCCGCCCGCCGGTCCCTGCCGCCGCA
>URSN01000102.1 GCA_900550525.1 uncultured Eubacteriales bacterium | reverse complement strand
GGTCAGCAGCGTGATGGCCATGAAGGCCTGCCCCATGACGTTCAGCCAGTCGATGGTAAGGGAGGCCCTTTCCGCCGACAGCAGCCGGCCGATCCAGTACGCGGCCGCGCCCGCCGTCTGGATCGCCAGGGCGCCCCATATGGCCGCCATCGTCTGGCGCGCATACCAGACGCCGAAGGCGCAGCACAGGCCGACGGCGATCAGCGCCGTGGACGATACATAGAGAACCCTGCCCGCCAGCGCCCTGCCGGCGCGCTGCCCGTCCGCGGCCGGTTCGATCCCCTTGAGCAGATAGTCCGTCGTCACTTCATACAGTTCGCTCAGGGCGATGAGCCGCTCCAGGTCCGGTACGCTCTGTTCGCTTTCCCATTTGGAAACGGCCTGCCTTGAAACCCCGACCCGATCCGCCAGCTCCTCCTGCGAGATGCCCTTCGCTTTGCGCAGGGATTGGATTCTGTCCGCGAGATTCATGTGCAATCACTCCTTTCTCGTATGGGATGAGCATAGCAAAACGGCGGTTGCATCGCCACCATGCGAACCTGGAACTTTGTCAACCGGCGGTTGCGGCGGCGCCGGCGGGCGCGCATCAGGCAGGAGCAGGCGACACGGCGCCTGCTTTGACGCAAAAGGAGCTCCGCATGGTCGTGCGCGCTCTGGCCCATCCTCCGCGCCGCAGGGCGCGGCCTTTGGGGCAAAGGAGGCGCAGCGGCGTGCGCCTGCTCCTGCTTTTCTCATGCAAAGAAAAAAGCCGGAGCAAGCGATACAGAGCTTGCTCCGACGCGGTGGCGTACCCGGGAGGATTCGAACCTCTGACCTTTGGAGTCGGAGTCCAACGCTCTATCCAGCTGAGCTACGGGTACACAGGCCAGCGCAGGCGCGCCGCCTTCGCTGGGCGCTGCATCATTATACCACGCTTCGAACGGTCAGGCAAGGAGAAATAAATCCTCCCGCCGCATGGACGGCGGGAGGGAACGTTCTGTGCGGGATGGGCGCCCCGCCGCATCCGGCGCGGGCGGGGCCGGCGCAAAGCCGGGCGCGCCTGATCGGCGTCCGTGTGCCGGGCTGCGCACCTCCCTGCGGGCGCCCCGCCGCATCCGGCGCGGGGCGGTCATTTCTCGTTTTCGTCCACGCGGGCCTTGGCGTCGGCGATGACGGAAGGGTCCATCGTCCCGACGCCGCCCTGCCCGCTGCGCTCCCTGGACAGCAGCAGGTTCGTGGCGTACGCCTGCGCCGGCGTCCTCCCCCGGCGCGCGTTCCGCTTGCGCTTCATGTCCGCTTCACCTCCGCGCCTATCCTGCGCAGCCGGGCGCGGTCCTATGCCCCGGCGGCCGCGGGAAAGAAAAAGGCAGACGGGCGCGCACGCGCGCACGTCTGCCGCTGTCCCGTTTGTGTCTGCGCGTCAGACCAGCTCGAGCACGACCAGGTTGGCCGCGTCGCCCCTGCGGGGCCCGAGCTTGTACAGGCGGGTGTAGCCGCCGCGGCCGACCTCGCTGTTGCGCTTGTCGTACTTGGGCGCGATGTCGCGGAAGAGCTTCTCCACGACCGGGTGCGCGCGATCCGCCGTGCGCTCGCGGTAGTCCGGCTTGCTCTCGCCCTTCTGCTTGGGCTCGGGCACGTCGTACAGATACGCCATGATCATGCGGCGCGCGTGCAGCTTGGACGGCTTGTCAACGGTCTTTTCGACCTTGACGATCTGCGACTTCTCGTTGCGGGTCTCCTTTTCAACGGTCTCGCTGTTGCTGTATTCCTTCACGGCCAGCGTGATCAGCTTTTCGGCGATGGAGCGAACCTCCTTGGCGCGCGCTTCGGTGGTGACGATCTTGCCGTTCCACAGGAGCGCCGTAGTGAGGTTGCGCAGCATTGCGACGCGCTGGTCAGAGGCCCTGCCGAGCTTGCGGTTTGCCATGTCCTTGGTTCCTCCTTATTCATCACTCGCGCGAAGCGACAGCCCCAGCGCGTTCAGTTTCTGCTGCACTTCCTCCAGGGACTTGCGCCCGAGGTTGCGCACCTTCATCATCTCCTCCTCATCGCGCTGCACCAGCTCCTCCACGGTGTTGATGCCGGCGCGCTTGAGGCAGTTGTAGGAGCGGACGGAGAGGTCGAGGTCCTCGATGTTCATCTCGAGGATCTTCTCCTTCTTGCTCTCCTCCTTCTCGACGAGGATCTCCACGCCCTGCACATGATCGGTCAGGTTGATGAACAGCATCAGGTGCTCGGTGAGGATCTTGGCCGCGAGGCTGGCCGCCTCGTCCGGCTTGATGCTCTCGTCCGTCCAGATCTCGAGCGTGAGCTTGTCAAAGTCCGTGATCTGGCCCACGCGCGTGTTCTCCACGGTGAAGTTCACCTTGGTGATCGGCGTGAAGATGGAGTCGATGGCGATCTCACCGATGGGCATATCGGGGCGCTTGTTGCGCTCCACGGTCACATAGCCGCGGCCATGCTCGAGCGTCATCTCCATATGCAGCTTGGCGCCCTCGTCGAGCGTGGCGATGTGCAGGTCGGGGTTGATGACCTCCACGTCGGAATCGGGCAGGATGTCGCCCGCCGTCACCTCGCACTCGCCCGCCGCATCGATGACGATCTTCTTCGGGCCGTCGCAGTGCAGCCGGCAGCAAAGCGCCTTGAGGTTGAGGACGATCTCCGTCACGTCCTCCTTGACGCCCTCGATGGTCGAGAACTCATGCAGCACGCCATCGATGCGCACGGAGGTGACCGCCACGCCGGGCAGGCTGGAAAGCAGCACGCGGCGCATGGAATTGCCGAGGGTCGTACCGAATCCGCGCTCCAACGGCTCGACGACAAACTTGCCGTAGCGATCCGTCATTTCCACACATTCGAGCTTGGGTCTTTCGATCTCGATCATGTCATACCCTCCTTAGTCGTTTTTGCCCGGAACAAGCCTCACGGCCGATTACCTGGAGTAGTACTCAACGATGAGATGCTCTTCGATCGTCAAGTCGATATCGTCGCGCTGCGGCAGGGCCACGACCTTGCCGGTGAGCTTCTCGGCGTCCAGCTCGAGCCACTTGGGCACGGTGCGGCTGGCGCCCTGTTCCTTGAGGGACTTGAAGCACTCGACGTCGCCGCTCTTGTCTCGCACGCTGATCACGTCGCCGACCTTGACCTGGTAGGACGCGATGTCCACCTTCCTGCCGTTGACGCGGATGTGCCCGTGCGTGACGAACTGGCGCGCCATCGGGCGCGAATCGCCAAAGTTCAGGCGGTAGGCCACGTTGTCCAGCCGGCACTCGAGGAGCATGAGCATGTTGTCGCCCGTGACGCCGCGCATGTTCGAAGCCACTTCATAGTATTTCCGAAACTGCGATTCCAATACGCCGTACGCGCGGCGCACCTTCTGCTTCTCGCGCAGCTGGATGCCGTATTCGGACTGCTTGCGGCGGCCCTGGCCGTGCATGCCCGGCGGGGTGTGGCGCTTGGTGAGGGCGCACTTATCGGAATAGCAGCGGTCGCCCTTGAGGAAGAGCTTGGCGCCCTCGCGGCGGCACTGCCTGCAAACGGAACCTGTATATCTTGCCATTGCTGATCGCCTCCTTACACTCTTCTGCGCTTGGGCGGACGGCACCCGGTGTGCGGGATGGGGGGCACGTCCTTGATCATGTTGACCTCGAGCCCCGCCGTCTGAAGCGCGCGGATGGCCGCCTCGCGGCCGGACCCCGGCCCCTTCACATAGACCTCCACGGTGCGCAGGCCATGCTCCATCGCTGCGCGCGCGGCCGTCTCCGCCGCCATCTGCGACGCAAACGGCGTGGACTTCTTGCTGCCGCGGAAGCCCAGCGACCCGGCCGACGACCAGGAGATCGCGTTGCCCTGCAGGTCGGTGATGGTCACGAGCGTGTTGTTGAAGGAGGAGCGGATGTGCGCCGCGCCGCGCTCGATGTTCTTCTTTTCACGGCGCTTGCGCGTGGCCGTCTTTTTGATCTTTGCCTTAGCCATTGCTCACTGCCTCCTTACTTTCTCTTGCCGCTCTGGGTGCGCTTGGGCCCCTTGCGCGTCCTGGCGTTCTGCTTGGTGCTCTGGCCGCGGACCGGCAGGCCCTTGCGGTGGCGCACGCCGCGGTAGCAGCCGTTCTCGATCAGCCGCTTGATATTCATGGAGACTTCGCGGCGAAGATCGCCCTCCACCTTCACATTGTGGTCGATATACTCTCTGAGCTTGTTGACATCGTTCTCGTCCAGGTCGCGCACGCGGATATCCGGATCGACGCCGGTCGCTGCAAGAATGTTCGCGGCGGTCCTGCGGCCGATCCCATAGATATAGGTCAGGCCGATCTCGATGCGCTTATCTCTTGGAAGATCTACGCCAGCAATACGTGCCATATCGTTTCCTCTACCTCCGTCAAATTTTCGGGTTCACTCTATTTCATTCCGCCGGAAATGCGCCGCTTGGGCGCCAGCCGCTCCGGCAGATCGCCTTCGCTTCCGTTCAGCCCTGCTTCTGCTTGTGCTTGGGGTTCTCGCAGATGATCATGATGCGCCCCTTGCGCTTGATGATCTTGCACTTCTCGCAAATCGGTTTCACCGACGGTCTGACTTTCATGGTCCTGCTCCTTTCCTGTTCTCTCAATTCTTGCCGCGCCACGTGATGCGGCCGCGGGTCAGATCATACGGGGACAGCTCCACCGTCACCTTGTCGCCGGGGAGGATGCGGATGAAGTTCATCCTGAGCTTCCCCGAAATGGTTGCCAGTATCTTATGGCCGTTCTGCAGCTTGACCTCGAACATGGCGTTCGGATGCGCTTCGGAAACGATGCCCTCCACCTCGATGACGTCCTGCTTTGACAAGCTATCCCTCCTGTTCTTCTCTGTCGTAGCCGAGCGCGGAAAGCGCCTTGCGGATATCCGCGTCCAGCAGCGCCGCCCCGCTTTCCAGCCGCTTTGCGATCTCATCGGCGCGCGCCGGTTCGATGCGCAGGTGCATGAGCTTCTTCTTCTTCGGTCGGGCGAGCCTGCGCGTCGCGCCGTCGGCAAGGAGCACATGCGCCTCGTCCGCGACGCCGACGATCAGGAACGCGCGCCCGCGGTCCCTGCCCGCACGGGAGATGGCCACCCGGCCAAGCGCCGCCTGCTGCGTCATAGGATGTCCTCCCCGTGCAGCGTGAGCAGGCGCGGCTCCCCGTCCGTAATGGCGACGGTGTTCTCGTAGTGCGCGGAGGGCTTGCCATCCGCCGCTACGGTCGTCCATCCGTCCGCCTTTTGCAGGATGCGCGCCGTGCCGAGGTTGATCATCGGCTCGATGGCGATGGTCATGCCCGGCATGAGGCGCGGCCCGTGGCCGGCGCGGCCGTAGTTGGGCACGTCCGGCGGCTCGTGCATGTCGCGGCCGATGCCGTGGCCGATCATCTCGCGCACGACGCCGTACCCGTGCGCCTCGGCGTGCGCCTGCACCGCGGCGGAAATATCCCCGATGCGCATGCCGGCGCGCGCATGGCGCAGGCCCTCAAAGAAGCACTCGCGCGTGACGCGCACGAGCGCGCGCACCGTCTCCGGCACGCTGCCGATGCAGTAGGTGCGCGCCGCGTCGCCGTGGAAGCCGTTGCGCTGCGCCCCCACGTCCACCGAGAGGATGTCGCCGTCCCTGAGGCGGTACTGCCCCGGGATGCCGTGCACCACCTGTTCGTTAACGGAGGTGCAGATGCTCCTCGGATAGCCGTGGTAGTGCAGGAACGAGGGCATCGCCCCGCGGCTTCTGATGAACCGCTCCGCCTCGCGGTCGAGTTCGGCGGTGGTCACGCCGGGCCTGGCCAGCTCCCTGAGCAGGCGCAGCGTCTCCTCCACCACGCGCCCGGCCGCGTCCATCAGCTCGATCTCTGCGGCGGTCTTGACGGTGATGGCGGCTGCCTGTGCGCTCATGTGCGCTCGACCGCCTGCGCGATGGCTTCCGTCACGCGCTCGATGCTCTCGTCGCCGTTGACGGTCCCGCGCAGGCCGCGCGCGGCATAGTAATCGAACAGCGGCTGCGTCGGCGCCTCGTAGACGCGGCGGGCATGAGCGGACGGATGGTTTCGAGCCGGCCGAAACGGCTGAGGCGCCGGCGTGCGAGCTGTCCGGCGGCCGTCCATACGGCGACGAGCAACGGGAGGAGCCACAGCAGCCAGAGGTATTCGGGATATGCGAATCTGAACATTACGGCAGGGATTTTAACCAGAGGGTACGCAACAGAAATTCCACGAGCAGCAGGGCCAGAGCCGCCGCTGCCCAGCGGAGGTACTCCTCGGTGTAGGTGGTGTATTGCGATATTTCGACCTTGCTCTTTTCGAGCTGGTTGATCTCGTCGTAGCCGGCCTTCAGCTTCTCCTTGTCCGTGGCCCGGAAGTAGCGGCCGCCGGTCATGTCGGAGCTCGCCTTCAGTACCTTTTCGTCGATCTCGACCTTCTGGTTGACGAACGTCAGGTTGCCGAACATGTCGATGGCCGGATAGGGGGCCATGCCCTCCGCGCCCTCGCCGAGCGTGTAGACGCGGATGCCCTGCGCCTTGGCGAGCTCGGCGGCGGGCTTCGGCGCGAGCTGGCCCTGGGTGTTCTCGCCGTCGGGCAGCAGGATGATGACTTTCGACTTGGCATCGCTCTCGCGCAGGCGGTTGATTGCCGTCGCCAGTCCGTTGCCGATGGCCGTGCCGTCATCCCCCACGCCGCTGCGCAGGCGTCCCAGCAGGGTTTGCAGCGTACCCTGATCGGTCGTCAGCGGGCTTTGGGTGAAGGCTTCGCCCGCT
>URSN01000101.1 GCA_900550525.1 uncultured Eubacteriales bacterium | reverse complement strand
ATAAGGTTTCTTTTCTTTGGTTCTTTCTTTTCTTTTTCTGAAAGAAAAGAAAGAACATAAAAAGAAAAGGAAAGAAAAGGGCGCTGCCGGGTCAGCGGCGGGGGACGATGTTGCCGGGGGCTTTGAAGATATGCCCTGGGGGGACGGTGCCGCGCACGCGCGAGAGGGGATAGACCTGCGCGCCGGGGCCGAGGATCGCGCCGGGGCAGAGGACGCTGTTGCAGCCCACGTCCGCGCCGTCGCCGAGGACAGCGCCGAACTTGCGCAGGCCGGTCGCATACTCTGCTGCGCCGTGGACGACGACGGGGGCCTTATCGCTTCTGACGTTGGAGCAGATGGCCCCCGCGCCGAGGTGCGCGTGCCTGCCGAGGATGGAATCGCCCACATAGTTATAGTGGGGCACCTGCACCTGATCGAAGAGGATGCAGTTTTTCAGCTCCGTAGAATTGCCCACGACGCAGCGGCGGCCGACGAGGATGCTCCCGCGCAGGAAGGCGCCGGGGCGCACCTCCGTCTCCGGCCCGATGACGGCGGGGCCGTCGATATACGCGCCGGGATAGAGCTTTGCGCTGCGGTGAATCCACACGTCCGCCTCCTGCCGTTCATACTCATCGAGGGGCAGCGCCGAGCCGAGCGCGCGCACAAAATCGCGGATGCGCGGCAGCACCTCCCACGGATAGACGGTCTCTTCAAAGAGCGGCCTGGCCGCGGTGGCGGCCAGGTCCAAGAACAGTTCTGCGTTTTTCATAGCAGCGCGGCGGCCTCCTCATCGCACAGCACGGTGACGTCCGGGTGCAGCTGCAGCACGGAGGCGGGCACCTCGGGCGTGACGGGCCCGTTGAGCGCGGCGGCGAGCGCCTCGGCCTTGGCGCGGCCGAAGGCGAGCAGCAGGATGGCGCGCGCGTGCATGACGGTTTTCACGCCCATGGTGGCCGCGTGCGTGGGCACCTCGTCGAGCGAGGCGAAAAAGCGCGCGTTATCGCGCCGCGTGCGCTCGGTGAGCGTCACCACATGCGTACCCAGCTCAAACGGCGTGCCCGGCTCGTTGAAGCCGATGTGCCCGTTGCCGCCCAGGCCCAGCAGCTGCAGGTCGATGCCGCCGGCGGCCTCGATGGCCGCGTCGTAGCCGGCGAGCGCGGCGTCCGACACGTCCAGCCCGGAGGGGACGTGGATGCGCGCCGCGGGCAGATCGACCTTGGAGAAGAGGTTCTGCTCCATGAAATAGCGGTAGCTCTGGTCGTGCGTGGGCGGCAGGCCGACGTATTCGTCCAGGTTGAAGCTGGTTGCCCGGGCAAAGGAGAGGCGCCCGGCGCGGTGCAGCGCGGCCAGCTGCGCGTACAGCCCGAGCGGCGTGGAGCCGGTGGCGAGGCCGAGCACGGCGTCCGGCTTGCGGCTGAGCAGCGTTTCATACAGCGCGGCCGCGCGCACGGCGGCCTCCGGTGCGGGCAGGATGATCGGTTTCATGTAAAACACCCTTTCTTAATTTCAGCATTTGGTGCCGGCGCGCGGCCGGCGGGGGGACGGGCGCCGCGCTTGATGCGGCCCCGGGGCGGGATTGCGCCGGTTTTGGCGCAGGGCTGCGCCGGTTTTGGCGCGGGATTACGCCGGTTCCGGCGCAAGGTTGAGAAAGCGCGTATACTCGCCCTGCCACACGAGCATGACCGTGCCCGTGGGGCCGTGGCGGTGCTTGGCGACGATGGCCTGGCTGGTGTTGTCCTCCGTCTCGTCGTAGACGGCGGGGCGGTAGAGCAGGATGACCATGTCCGCGTCCTGCTCGATGGAGCCGGATTCGCGCAGGTCGGCGATCATGGGGGTGTGGTCCTGCCGCGTTTCCGGGCCGCGGTTGAGCTGCGCGAGCAGCACCACGGGCACCTCCAGCTCGCGCGCGAGGAGCTTGAGCTGGCGCGTCATGTCGGAGACCTCCTGCGTGCGCGAGTCGGAGCGGCGCGCGCCGCCGCTGGGCTGCATGAGCTGCAGGTAGTCGATGACCACGAGGTCGAGCCCGCGCCGCGCCTTGAGGCGGCGGCACTTGCTGCGGATCTCCGGCACGGAGATGCCGCCGGTGTCGTCGATGTGCAGCTTGCAGCGGCTGATCGGCTCCATGACCTGCATCAGCCGCTCCGTATCCTCCGGGTCCACCACGCCCTCCTTGATGCGCTGCGCCTCCACGCTCGCCTCGGAGCAGAGCATGCGCATGACCAGCTGCTGCTTGGACATCTCCAGGCTGAAGATGACCACCGTGCGCCCGTCGCGCAGCGCGGCGTGCTGCGCGATGTTGAGCGCAAACGCGGTCTTGCCCATCGCCGGGCGCGCGGCCACGACGATCAGGTCGCTCTTTTGCAGGCCGTTGGTCATGCGGTTGAGGTCGGCAAAGCCGGTGTCCACGCCGGTGAGGCGGCCCTGGCGGTTCATCAGCTCGCCGATCTCGGCGAACGCTTCGGGCACGACCTCGCTCACGGGCACGAGCGAATCCTCCGCCTTGCGCATGGAGATGTCGTAGATGCGGCGCTCCGCGCTGTCGAGCACGCGCTCGAGGTCGTTGCCGTCGTCGCAGCTTTCGCGGATGGTCTCGCTGCCGGCGTGCATGAGCTGGCGGCGGACGCTCTTCTCCTCCACGATGGCGATATAGTCCTGCACGTTGGCCGCCGTCGGCACAAACGAGAGCAGCTCGGACAGGTACGCCGCGCCGCCGGCCATGTCCAGCTTGCCGTGGCGCTCCAGCTCGTTGACGAGCGTCACCAGGTCCACCGCGCCGCCGCCGTTGCGGATGTCGCGCATGCAGGCGAACACGGCCTCATGCGCGGACAGATAGAAATCCTCCGGCCGCAGCTGCTCGAGCGCGATCTCGAGCGCGTTGGTCTCCAGCAGCATGCTGCCGAGCACGGAACGCTCCGCGTCCGCGCTGTACGGCGGCTGGCGCATCCCGTTTTGCCGCTGCTCCATGGGCGCGTCCGCCCCCTCCCGGCCGCTCATTCGGCGGTGACGGCCACGCGGAAGGCCGCGCTGACGTTCTCAAACAGGCTCGCGCGCGCGGCGTATTCGCCCGTGGTGCGGATGGGCTCCACGCTGATCTTCTTGCGGTCGATGGCAAAGCCGTACTGCTGCTCGAGCGCCGCGGCGATCTCCTTGCCGGTGACCGCGCCGAACATGCGCCCGTTCTCGCCGATGCGCACCCTGACGGTGACGACGACGCCGTCGAGCTTTTTCGCGTCCTCGCGCGCCTTGAGCCCGGCCTCGAAGCGGCGGTGGGCGGCGGCGCTCTTTTGGATGTTGGCGGCGTTCACCGCGGCGGCGTCCGCCGGGGACGCCAGCTTGTGCGGGAAGAGGTAGTTGCGCGCGTAGCCGTCGGATACGTTGACCACGTCGCCCTTCTTGCCCTGGCCCTTCACGTCCTGCTCCAGGATGACTTTCATGGTTTTTGACCCCCTTTTCTGCCCGTCCGCCGGGCGCGGCAGGGCGGGCGCGTCCGCGTCGCCCGACTCCTGCAGGTATTCGTTGATGCTCTGCCGCACGAGCGAGAGCGCCTCGTCCATGCCGTCGAGCTGGTACAGCTGCGCGCCGGCCATGGTCAGGTGCCCGCCGCCGCCGAGCTTTTCACACACGAGCTGCACGTTCACGCGGCCGAGCGAGCGGCCGGATACGTACAGCGTGCCGTCCTCGCGGCCGATGACGAACGCCGCCTCGATGCCGCGGATGCCCACGAGCTGGTCGGCCGCCTTGGCCGCGACGAGCTTGCTGCCCTCCGCGCCCTCCTCCACGTGCGAGAGCGCGATGCCGCCGCCGAGCAGCTCCGCGCGCTCGACCGTCCTGGCGCAGGCGGCGAAGCTGCGCATGTCGTCCTGAAACAGGTGCTTGATCATGCTGATGTCCGCGCCGCCGCGGCGCAGGTAGGCCGCCGCCTCGAACGTGCGGCTGCCCACGTTGAAGGCGAACTGCTTGGTGTCCACCGTGATGCCCGCCAGCAGCGCGCTGCATATGAACGTGGGCGGGCGCATGTTGTCGTCAAAGTACTGGATGACCTCCGTCACCAGCTCCGCCGCGCTCGAGGCGCGGGATTCGAGGTAGTGCAGCGTGGTGTTCTCCAGATAGTCCGCGCTGCGGCGGTGGTGGTCGATGAGCACGATGCGGCTGGCCATGTCCAGCAGCTGCGGGGCGATGGTCGTCACCGGGCGCTGCGTGTCCACCACCACGAGCACCGTGGAGGGGCGCATGAGCCGCTCCGCCTGCTCCGGCGTGATGATGCAGTCGGCATAGGCGGCGTTGCGGCGGATCTGCTCGAGCGCGAGGTCGATGGAGGAGTTGGGATGGTCGATCACCACGAACGCGCGCGAGCCGATGGACCGCGCGCACGCCGCCACGCCCAGCGCCGCGCCCACGCAGTCCATATCCGGGTTCTTGTGGCCCATGACGACCACGTCGCCCGCGTTTTCAAACAGCTGCCGCAGCGCCTTGGCGAACAGCCGCGCCTTCACGCGCGACTGCATCGTCTCCAGCTGCCGCCGCCCGCCGTAGAAGGCGTAGTTGGCGCCGTTTTTGACCACCGCCTGGTCGCCGCCGCGGCCGAGCGCCAGTTCCATCGCCTGGCGCGCGCCCTCGTCCGACTGCACGATCGTATCCGCCACGCCCACCGCGACCGACAGCGAGACGGTCGTGCTCGTGCCCGTGTCGATGCGGTGCGCGCCCTCGAGGATGGCAAAGCGCGCGCTCTCGAGCTTTTCCAGCTCCCGCGCGCCGAACACGAGCAGGAAGCGCCCGTTGTCGTAGCGGCGGTAGATGCCGTTCACCTGCTGCGCCATGTCGGCGACGAGCCGCTCCACCTCCAGCAGCACCGTCGTGCGGTGGAACTGCTGGTCGGCGCTCAGCTCCTCGAGGTTATCCACATAGATCAGCGCCACATACGGCATCCGCTCCTCATAGAGGCGCTTGTAGTGCGCCGCCTCCGTGCGGTCGATCCAGTACTGGAAGATCAGCGTGCGGTTCACGCTGCGGCGGCGGATGGGCATGCTCATGATCTGGTAGGAGCCGCCCGCATGCTCGAGCATGAACGCCGCGGGCGGCTGCGCAAAGTTATACCCCGGCAGCACGCGCGAAAGGTCTTTCTCGGCGTAGAGCTTCTCCATGATCTCGTTGCGCCAGACGATGGCGCCGCCCGCGTCCACCAGCAGGCACGGCACGGATACCTCGCGGATCACGCGCGCCGCCGTGCCGGCGTTCTCGCCAAAGACGCTGTCCATCAGCTGCTGCGCGCGCCGCTGCTCGCCCCGCAGCAGCAGCGCCAGCGTGACGAACACCACGAGCGTGCACCCCAGCGCCGCGAGCGCGACCAGCACGCGCCGGCCGGCCAGGTACGGCGCGAACCAGAACGCGCCGATCAGGCACAGCGCCAGCACCAGCGCGGGGATCAGATACAGCTGTAAGCGTTTCATGGCGGTCAGCCACCGTCCTTTCCGGCCCCGCCGGGCCAAGACGCACCGCTCATTCCCCGCGCTGCGGGGCCGCCGGCGGGATCACCCGGTCGCGGAAGCGGAGGAACAGGTCGAACAGGCCCACCGTGGTGAGCATGGAACTGGTCAGCGGGAACAGCACGCCGATGAGCACATACGTCACGGCGCTGAGCGCCTTCCCCGGCCGGCTGCGCAGCGACAGCAGGAACGCCACGAGCGAGAGCCCCTGCACCATCAGCGGCAGGTTCAGCAGCGAGCCGACCGTGTTGTACACCGCGTCGGCGTTGGCAAACCCGCTCAGGCGCAGCACGAGCGCCATCACATACAGCAGCACGATGCCCGGCACGTACCGCCGCGGGATCACCCAGAGGCGGAACGGCTTCGGCGCGGCCAGGCCGCACGCGGCGCGCCGCCGCCGCGTAAAGGCGAAGAACAGCACCGCCGTGAAAAACCCGAACAGCGCGCCCAGCACGCACAGCACGCCGGTGAGCAGCACCGGCACGGCCAGATACATCGAGGAGAGGATCTGCTCCGCTATCGCCGCGCTTTCGGCATAGCCCGGGACGCCGGCAAGCTGCGCCGCCACCGCCTCGCCCAGCAGGCGCACCCCCTCCTGCGCCGCGGTGAACGCGCCCGTGCCGTCCACGATGCCCGGCAGGCAGACCGCCGCGTACAGCCCCGCAATGGCGGCCGCCGCCGCCGCCGAGGCCGTGAGGAAGCCCCCCAGCCGCCGCGTCTGCACATACCATACGGCGCACACCGCCGCCGGCAGCGCCAGCGCGCCAAGCGCCGCGGCCGCCGCGCCGCCAAACAGCAGCACGGCCGCCGGCGCAAACAGCGGCAGCAGCGCCAGCAGCGCCGCCGCGCTGAACGAGCGCCCCTGCCGCGCCAGCGCCGCCGCGGCAAACGCCGCGGCGAGCGGGGAAACGAACAGCGCCAGCGACGGCGCCGCCCACAGCAGCAGGCACCACGCCGCGTCCGCCAGCGCCGCCCAGAGGCAGAGCTTCAGCCCCGGCGCGCCGCCGTCCCTCTGCTGCTGTTCATACTGCATACGCTCCATGTTACCATTTTACCGCGAACGCCGCAAAATCACAACGGATTTTGCGGCACTTTTTTCTCCTCCCCCTCACGCCCCTTTCGTTCGTTCTTTTCTGCTTCTTCTTTCCTGTTCTTTCTTTTCTTTCAGGAAAAGAAAAGAAAGAACCAAAGAAAAGAAACCTTATCGGGGTGGGATTTGCGCGCAGGCCAGCGGACGGGCCGCCCCGCGGCGTATGCGCGGCGGTAGGGGGGATTGTTCTTTCTTTTCTTTCGGGAAAAGAAAAGAAAGAACCAAAGAAAAGAAACCTTAA
>URSN01000100.1 GCA_900550525.1 uncultured Eubacteriales bacterium | reverse complement strand
CGCCGCGCTGCTTGCGGCCTGCCAGCCGACGCCCGCGGAGGACATCATCGTCAACAGGGGCGACGGGGCGCTGGAGGAGGCCATCGCGGCGACGGCCGTGCCATCGGAGCAGCCGCTGCTGCCGGTGGACGAGGTCGGGGAGCGCGTGGAGCGCTGGACGGACGAGCTGCACATCCGCGGGCTCACCTGCACGATCGATGCGGACATCGTGCTGCCGGATAAGCAGATATTCCCCGTCTACCGCGTGCGGCAGCGCACGCTCGACGCAAAGACCGTCACGGCGGCGCTCGCCCCGCTGCTGGCCGGCGCGACCGGCGCGTGCGAGACCACCCGCACGCGCGAGGATGTGCTGCTCGACCTGATGCTCGCCCGCAAGGGCAGCTATGCCGTTTACAACGGCGTGGGCGTCTGGGAGCCGTACGACGGGCAGGAGGAGGACATCGCGCGGCTCGAGGAAGAGCTGAAGAACACGCCGGAGGAAACCTTCGGCCCCGTGCCGGATACCGTGCCGCTCGACACGCCGTACACCTACGCGCTGCCGGACGGCGGGCGCATCCGCGTGCGCGTATCGCAGGACGGGCTGTACGCCACCGCGTATGGCGCTTACAGCGGCGTGCAGCCGGAGAGCTGGGTCATGGCCGGCGAGGCGTATCCGGGCGAGCCAAAGGGGACGACGCTGCAAAACGTGAAACTCACGCAGG
Source organism: uncultured Eubacteriales bacterium (assembly GCA_900550525.1). GTDB lineage: Bacteria > Bacillota > Clostridia > Christensenellales > CAG-138 > Aphodomorpha > Aphodomorpha intestinavium. The sequence continues at coordinate 6,197 of URSN01000100.1, read as the reverse complement.
CGGAGGCCGAGGCCGCGGCGGAGGCGTTCCTCGAGCAGGCGGGGCTGACATGGCTGGGGCTTGCCGAAGCGGAGAAGGCGCGCGTGCTCCAGGGCATGACGTATGAAACGCTGTCCGAGGGCTGGCAGCTCACCTATGCGCGCAGCGACGGCGGGTGCATCCCGGTATACTATGAAAACCAGCAGAGCGGCATCCTGTACAGGCCGGCGGAGGACTACGCGCCGCACTGGTTCCCGGAGTTTGCGCGCATCTATGTGGATGAGAACGGCGTGCAGAGCTTTGAGTGGCGCAACCCGCTCGAGATCGTGGAGACGATGAACGAGAACGTGCTGCTGCTGGAGTTTGACGAGATCAGGGAGCAGATCACGCAGGCCATCGAGCACGGCTACGCCTACATGAGCGAGCTGATGGGCGGCGGCGAAAACACGGTGACGGTGGACCGCATCGTGCTGACGAACGTGCTCGTGCCCATGCGGGATACGGTGGAGTATCAGATGCTCGTGCCCGCGTGGGTGGTGTTTTACGAGGAGGACCTGGGGCTTGGCGAGCCGCTGCGCGATTTCATCGCGGTGAACGCGGTGGACGGCTCCCTCGTCGATTTGCAGGTGACGCCTGAAATGATGTGACGCGGGAAGCGGAGCGGATTTGCAGGGGGTGAAACGGATGTTTGAGCGCAAGGCGCTGCCGCTCGCCGCGCCGCTCCCGCGGGGCATCCGCCCGCTGGCCTGATCTGTTCCCGCGCCCGTTCTTCCCGGGGCGGGGCGAGGCCCCCGGGACGGGGCTCCACCGGGGCGGGGCGAGGCTCCCGGGGCGGGAAAATGCCGCACTGCGGCATTTTCTGTTCCGCCCTTCGAATCCCACCTGTCCAAAAGCAAAGCAGAGGGCCCATGCGCTGCATGGGCCCTCTGCTTTGGCGGAGAGGGTGGGATTCGAACCCACGTGGGATTGCTCCCAAAGCGCTTTCGAGGCGCCCCCGTTATGACCACTTCGATACCTCTCCGTGTGCGCTTTTGCGCCGCGGGCGCGGCCGGCCGCCCCGCAGCACCACCCAGTATACAGGAGTCCGCGGCAAATTGCAACGCTTTCTCCAAAAGAAATCCGCCGGCGCATGGCCGCAGGCTGCGGATGCGGCGCGCCGGTATGCGGCGGCCGCGCCCGGACGCTCAGCGTTTGGCGCGGAAAAATTCGGAAAGCAGCGCGGCGCACTCGTCCTCCAGCACGCCGCCCCAGGTGCGCACGCTGTGCAGCAGGCAGCGGTCGGTCAGGTCGAGCACGGAGCCGCAGCAGCCGGCGCGCGGATCGAACGCACCGAACACGAGCTCCTCAAGGCGCAGGTTGACCGCCGCCCCGGCGCACATGGCGCACGGCTCGAGCGTGACGTACAGCGTGCAGCCGCTCAGCCGCCCGCCGCGCCGCCTGGCCGCCGCCTGCATGGCCAGCAGCTCCGCATGCGCCGTGCCGTCCGATAGCGCGACGGTGCGGTTATGCGCGCGCGCGAGCACCGCGCCGCCGCACACGACCACCGCGCCCACGGGCACCTCGTCCTCCATGGCCGCCTGATGCGCCTCGATGAGCGCCAGGCGCATGCCCTCCTCGTGCGTCACGGCCGCTCCCCCTCCCGCTGCGCCGGGGCCGGGCCGAACAGCGCGCGGATGCGCGCCTCGGTATCGAACCCGTCCGCATAGCGCACGCGGCAGAGCGTCAGCCCGTGCGCGGGCGCGGTCGGCCCTGCGTCGGCGCGCGCGCGCGAGGCGAGCGCGCGGCGCACCGCGTCCGGCGGCAGGCCGCCCTTGCCGATCTCGAGCATCGTGCCCACGAGGATGCGCACCATATTATAGAGGAAGCCGCTGCCGGCCACGTCGTAATACAGGTATTCGCCCGCGCGCGTCCACTCCGAGGCGAACACCGTGCGCACGGCGCTGTCCACCCGGCTGCCCGCGGACATGAAGGCGGAAAAATCGTGCTCGCCCACGCAGTCGGCCGCGGCATGGCGCATGAGCGCCTCGTCGAGCGGGGCGTGGACGTGCAGCGCGGTGCGCCGCGTGGCCACGCGCGCGTGCGGCCCGGTCTGCACCGCGTAGCGGTACCGCTTCTCCCGCACGTCAAAGCGCGCGTGGAAGCCGGGGGGCGCCTCCTCGCTCAGCAGTACGCGGATGTCGCGCGGCAGGTGCGCGTTGAGCGCGAAGGCGAACTTGTCCGCCGCCATGCGCGCCTCCGTATCGAAATGCGCCACCTGCGCGCGCGCGTGCACGCCGCTGTCGGTGCGGCCGGAGCCGTGCAGCGCGGCGCGCTCGCCGGTGACGGCATGGAGCGCCTCCTCCAGCACGGCCTGCACGGCCGTCCCGTTGGGCTGCGTCTGCCAGCCGGCATAGGCGGTGCCTTCATATTCGATGATGAGCCGGACCCTGCGCATGCGCGCCTCCTTCCCCGGTCAGATCCACAGCTGCAATACCGGCACGGCCGCGAGCGTGAGCGCGACCACCAGCGCGGCCGCAAGGTCGCGCCGGGCGTAATGCAGCTCGTGCATGCGCGTGCGGCCCTCGCCGCCGTGGTAGCAGCGCGATTCCATCGCCATGGCCAGCTCGTCCGCCCGGCGGAACGACGACACGAACAGCGGCACCAGCAGCGGCACCAGCGCCCGCGCCCGCGCGAGCAGCCCGCCCGTTTCAAAGTCCGCGCCGCGCGCCATCTGCGCCTTGCGGATGCGCTCCGTCTCCTCCAGCAGGGTGGGGATGAAGCGCAGCGCGATGGACATCATCATCGCCAGCTCGTGCACCGGGAAGCGGATGCGCCTGAGCGGTTTGAGCAGGCGCTCCAGCCCGTCCGTCAGCGCGATGGGCGAGGTCGTCAGCGTCAGCAGCGACGTGCCCGCCACCAGCAGCACCAGCCGGATCGAGATGAACACCGCCTGGCGCAGCCCCTCGGCCGTCACGCGGATGATCCACCAGGAGAAGAGCACCCGCTCGCCCTGCGTGAAGAACAGGTTGAGCACGAACATGAACGCGATGAGCCAGCGCATGGGCCTGAGGCTCGTGAGCGCATAGCGCGCCGGGATGCCGGAGCAGAGCAGCGCGCCGAGCACCAGCAGCAGCGGCACGGCGAACGCCGCTAGCGCCTTGACGAGGAACACCAGCACGATGTAGGCGATCTTGGCGAGGATCTTTGTGCGCGGGGCGAGGCGGTGGAGGGGGCTCTCGCCGGGCACGAACTGGCCGAGCACGATGCGGTTCATCCGGCGGCCCCCCTTTCGCGCCAGCGCGCGAGCAGCCACGCCGTCAGCGCCTCCGGCTGCGCCGCCTCCGGCGGCACGGGCAGCCCGCGCGCGCCGAGCAGCAGCGCAAGCCGCGCCGCCTGCGGCACGGCAAGGCCCATCCCGGCAAGCTCCTTTGCGCGGGCGAACACCTCCGCCGCCGTGCCCAGCATCACAAGGCGCCCCTGCTCGAGCACCGCGACGCGCCCGGCGTGGCGCGCCACGTCGTCCATCGAGTGCGAGACCATGATGATCGCGCAGCCCGTCTCGCCGCGCAGGCGCTCCAGCAGCGCGAGGATGGCGCGGCGGCCGCGCGGGTCGAGCCCGGCCATCGGCTCGTCGAGCGCGAGGTACTTGGGCCGCATGGCGAGGATGCCGGCCAGCGCCGCGCGGCGCTTCTCCCCGCCGGAGAGGTCGAACGGGGATTTTGCCGCAAAGCGCTCCGGCGGCAGGCCGACCAGCGCGAGCGCCTCGTGCGCGCGCACAAGCGCCTCCTCCTCCGAAAGGCCGAGGTTTTTGGGCCCAAAGGCCACGTCCTTTTCCACCGTCTCCTCAAAGAGCTGATATTCCGGGTACTGGAACACGAGCCCGACCAGCGCGCGCGCCTTTTTGCGCTGCTGCTTGTCGCGCGTGTCGAACCCGTCCACGAGCACGCTGCCGGACGTGGGCGCAAGCAGCCCGCACAGCTGCTGCATGAGCGTGGACTTGCCCGAGCCGGTGTGGCCGATGACGCCGAGGAACTCCCCCTCCTCGATGGTCAGCGTCACGCCGCACAGCGCCGCGGCGTGCGCGCCGCCCTCCTGCCCGGCGGGGCCGTAGGCGTAGCTCAGTTGTTCGATAACGATCGGCATATCGCGTCCGCAAGCTCCTCCAGCGTGATCGGGTCGCCGTCCACCGGCATGCCCCCCTGCCGCAGCGCCTCGCGCAGCTGCACGGCCTCCGGCGGCTCCAGCCCGGCGGCGCGCAGCGCCTCTGCGCGGCCGAACACCTCGCGCGGCGCGCCCTGCGCCACGAGGCGGCCGCCGTTCATCACCGCGACGCGGCCGCAGCGCGCGGCCTCCTCCATATACTGCGTGATCATCACGACCGTCATGCCCCGCTCGCGGTGCAGCCGCTCCACCACGTCCAGCACGTCCTGCCGCCCGCGCGGGTCGAGCATGGCGGTCGCCTCGTCGAGCACGAGCACCTCCGGCTGCATGGCCAGCATCCCGGCGATGGCCACGCGCTGCTTCTGCCCGCCCGAGAGGGCGTAAGTGGCCTCGCGCGCATGGGCGGCCATGCCCACGGTCTCGAGCGCCTCCGCCACGCGCGCGCGGATCTGCTCCGGCGGCAGGCCGAGGTTCTCCGGGCCAAAGCCCACGTCCTCCTCCACGATGGTGGTGACGAGCTGGTTGTCCGGGTTCTGGAACACCAGGCCCACGCGCCGCCGGATCTCGAGCACGTTCTGCTCGTCGCGCGTATCCATGCCGTCCACGAGCACCGTGCCGGCGGTGGGCAGCAGCAGCGCGTTGAGGTGCTTGGCCAGCGTCGATTTGCCCGAGCCGTTGTGCCCGACGATGGCGAGCATCTCCCCGTCCTCCACCGTGAGCGACACGCCGTGCAGCGCGCCGGGCGCGTCCGCGCCGTCCTGCTCGGGCGCATAGGCGTAGGAGACGTCCCTGAGCTCGATCATGGCCGCGCCCCCTCCCGTAAAAAGAATCCACGACAGTATACCACAAGTCTGTACATTTGGGGAAGCGTCCGCTATAATTTCAAATATGAAGACGCTGCTGCAAAACATCCATACGCTCGTCACCTGCGACGATGAGGACCGCATCCTGCACGGGGCGGACCTGCTGCTCGACGGCGGCGCGGTGGCCGCCATCGGCCCGGGGCTCGACGCGCCGGACGCCCGCGTGATCGACGGGCGCGCGCTGCTGGTGTATCCGGGGCTGGTGAACACGCACCACCACCTGTACCAGTACTTCACGCGCAACCTGCCCGAGGTGCAGGGCATGGAGCTGTTCGACTGGCTCACCGCGCTCTACGGCATCTGGGCCAATCTGGACGCGGACGCCGTTTACCAGAGCTCGCTTGCCGGCATGGCCGAGCTGATGCGCTTTGGCTGCACGACGTGTTTTGCGCGCCACTGTGTGTTCCCCGCCGGGCAGGCGGGGCTGTTGGTTTCAGATTGGTGTCAGGCCGTTATCAGCCGACATTGTCCTGATGGTTGTAGTCCTCAACATTCTGGGTAACAGCATTGCTGTACAGTTCGTCCAGGGTTTGGTAGCCATCGTAGCTCCAGTACTTCTCCCACCAGCCATCATCGAGGCCGGTTTTAACATCGAAGCTCGCATTCGCTGTATAGTAGTCATCCAGACCACCGGCGATGTTACCGTCAGCATCTTTGCTGACGTTCCTGAAAGCGATGTACCAGTAGTACGAAACATCTGCATCATAAACCTGGCCTTTATCATCCTCAAAGTGGTTATGCGAGGTCACCTGATAAGGCAGGATGATAACATCCTGAGAAACACCGTAGTTATCCTTGTTTTTCGGGGTCAGGATGTAGTAGCCCAAGTAGCTCATCCCCTTGAGGGTGACGCACTCGCTGTCCCAAGACTTGGCAATGTATGCATTCAACACATCCTCGGCCTGGTTCTGCAGGCTGACCAGCACGGAATCGGTCAGGCCGTCGGAATCGGAGACATACTCGTTCAGCCCCTCCACCGTGTAGGACTTTTCAGTGGCGGCGGGGATAGCGCCGTACTTCTCGATGCAGTCGCTGAAATCATCGCGGTTGCTGTGTACGGTCACGGTGACGGTGTCGCCGTTGGCGAGGTTATACTACTCGACCAGCGTGTAGTACAAGCCCTTGGCGGCCTCGTAGGTGGGCAGGGTGTTGACAGTGGCGCTGCCGTCCGGGGAGATGACGTTAAACTCAACAAAGAACACGTCGAAAGCGACT
>URSN01000099.1 GCA_900550525.1 uncultured Eubacteriales bacterium | reverse complement strand
CGCAGCCCTATCCCTGCGCGCCGCGGGTTTTGTCCGTCCGCCGCGGGAAGGACGGATATTGGCAGGGAGCCAGCGCGTGCCGTGCCCGCCGCGTCGCCCTGCGCGCCGCCCGTCCGCGTCCTCCGCGCGGCCTAACCCTGCGCCCGCCCGCGTCTCCTGTGCGGCCTAACCCTGCGCGCCGCGGGTTTTGCGTGCCGCATCACCCTGCGCGTCCGCCGCCCGCGTCCTCCGCGCAACCCTAACCCTGCGCGCCGCCGGTTTTTGCCTGCACGCCGCCCGCCTCCGCCCGCGCGGCGTCCGGCTGCATCCGCGCGATGCCATAGGGCCGCAGCGCGCCCGCCTCGATGGCCCCATAGAGCGTCAGGTCCACTGCGTCCTCGCGCCACTTATAGAGCGTGGACGTGGCCACGTGCAGGTCCATCGACAGCTTGACCAGCCGCGTGCGCGCATCCTGCCCGCGCGGGGCCGCCACGTCGAGCCCGAAGCAGCGGGCCATGAACCGTTCCTTGAGCGGGTATTCCTCCCGCAGCGCGGCGCGGGCCGCCTCGATCGCCTCCACCCAGGCGGTCATGCGCGCGGCTTCCTCCGGCGTGGCGGGCGGCTCCTGACGCCGCAGCCGCGCGGTGGGGCGCACGGGCTGCGCCGGTTTTCCCGGCAGCGGCGCCTGCGCGGCGGCAAGCGCGAGCAGCCGCCCCTTCATGCGCCGGTATTCCGTCAGGGCGCGCACGGCCTCGCGCCGCATGTCCCGAATCGTCATTCCTTCCAAGTGCTGTGTGCCTCCTCTCAGAATCTTATACGAACATATGTTCGTATAAGATTCGCCTTTTGTGTTCGCTTTCCTGCCGGGCGATGGAAAAAAATGGGGCGCGCCTGCACGGCGGGATGCGAACCGAAGCGAACGGCGGCGCGCGGCGCGCGAGGGGAAAGGCGAAAGAACGGCGCGATGCGTCCGCCCGCGCAGGAACAGGGCTGGATACAGCGCGCGGCGGCGGGGAACAAGGCGGCGCGGAACCGAAGAAACCGGCGCGGAAGGGACGCGCGCACAGGAGTGGGCTGCGCGGAAGGCAAAGCGGGGCGGAAATCGAAGGAGAGATGCGGCGGGAGCAGCCGCGAACAGGAGCAGCCGCGCGCAGGAGCAGGGGGAATGAGCCGTGCGTGGCCGCCGCCCGGAAGCGCGGGATGCGCGCGGAAAAGAGTGGAAATAGAAGGGACTGCCCGCCGGTTCGCATGGGCGGGAACGGGCGCGCGGCATCCGTTCCCCGGGCGGCGGGGGAAAGAAGGGCAAAAGGGTACGGCGGCACTGCGCGCAGCGCCGCCGTTTCAAAACCCCGCAGAAAGCCGCCTCAGACGAGCCCATCGGGAAGCATCGCCTCGGCGGCCCTGCAAAAGCCCGCAAAAAGCCGCCTCGGACGAGCCCCTCGGGAAGCACCGCCTCGGCGGCATTGGAAAAACCCGCGGGGGAAGCCCGCCTCAGACGAGCCCCTCAGCGACCTTGGAAAAGCCCGCAGAAAGCCGCCTCGGACGAGCCCATCGGGAAGCATCGCCGCGGCGACCGTGCGCGGTATCGTTGGCCGGGCGGCTGGGTAAAGGAAGAAGCATGACTCGGGCGCGCGGGAAAATGCGGAAAAGGGAAGGGACTGCCCGCCGGTTCGCGTGAACGGGAATGTGCTCGTGCGGCATCCGATGGCAGGACGGCTGGGTAAAGAAAGAAGTACGGCCGGGCGGCGGGGAGAGAAGGACAAAAGGGAACGGCGGCGCTGCGCGCAGCGCCGCCGTTGGAAAACCCCGCAGAAGGCCGCCTCAGACGAGCCCTTCGGCGAGCATCGCCTCGGCGACCTTGGAAAAGCCCGCGATGTTCGCGCCCGCAACGAGGTTGTAGCCGAGGCCGTTCTCCTCCGCGGCGGCGGCGCTGGCGTCGTGGATGTTGACCATGATGCTGCGCAGGCGCGTCTCCACCTCCGCGGCGGTCCAGCTGTAGCGCATGGAGTTCTGGCTCATCTCCAGCGCGCTGGTGGCCACGCCGCCGGCGTTGACCGCCTTGCTCGGCGCGATGATCATGCCCTTCTGCGCCGTGAGGAACGCCATGGCGTCCGCGGTGGTGGGCATGTTGGACACCTCGATGTAGTATTTCACGCCGTTGGCGGCGATGCGCCGCGCGTCGGCAAGGTCCACCTCGTTCTGCGTGGCGCAGGGCATGAGCACGTCCGCCTTCACGCCCCACGGCTTCTCGCCCGCAAAAAACGGCACGCCGAAGCGGTCCGCATAGTCCTGCACGCGGTCGCGCCGGCTGTCGCGCATCTCGAGCATGAAGTCGAGCTTCTCCTGCGTGTTCACGCCCGCCTCGTCGAGGATGAAGCCGTCCGGGCCGGAGAGCGTGATGACCTTGCCGCCAAGGTCCGTGATCTTGCGCACCGCGCCCCAGGCCACGTTGCCAAAGCCCGAGAGCGCGAACGTCTTGCCCTCGAGCGTGTCGTGCTCGTGGTGGAGCACCTCGCCGGCGTAGTACACCGCGCCGTAGCCGGTCGCCTCCGGGCGGATCAGGCTGCCGCCGTAGGAGAGGCCCTTGCCGGTGAGCACGCCGTTCTCGTACGCGTTGCGGATGCGCTTGTACTGGCCGAACAGGTAGCCGATCTCCCGGCTGCCCACGCCCAGGTCGCCCGCGGGCACGTCCACGTCCGGCCCGATGTGGCGGTACAGCTCCGTCATGAACGCCTGGCAAAAGCGCATGACCTCCGCCTCGGACCTGCCGCGCGGGTCGAAATCCGCCCCGCCCTTGGCGCCGCCGATGGGCAGCGTGGTGAGGCTGTTCTTGAACACCTGCTCGAAGGCCAGGAATTTCATGATCGACAGGTTGACCGACGGGTGGAAGCGCAGCCCGCCCTTGTAGGGGCCGATGGCGCTGTTGAACTGGACGCGGTAGCCGCGGTTGACCTGCACGCGGCCGGCGTCGTCCTGCCAGACGACGCGGAACTCGATCACGCGCTCCGGCTCCACCATGCGCTCGAGCAGCGCCGCCCGCTCGTATTCCGGATGGCGGCTGACGACCGGGTCGAGCGAGGCGAGCACCTCCTCCACGGTCTGTAAAAACTCCGGCTCGTTGGCGCAGCGCGCGCGGGTGTCGGCAAGGACTCGTTCGATATAGACGTTCATGGAGTTCCTCCTGTTGCAGAAGTTGCGGTCGATGGGATTGCGGATGGATCTGGCCGCCGCATCCGGCGGACGATTTCATCATAGCCCGGCGGTGCGGGGAAGTCAATACGCGCAGGGCCTCCTGCAAAAATATATTTTTTGATGCAGAAAAGAATTGTTTTGCAGGATTTCCTTCACTTTACCCGCCGTCCGCCGGATCCGGGGCGCTCCGCTCCGGCTCCTTCCGAAAAGGGACGGAAAGGGCGGAAACGGCCCGGCGCGGGCCGTTTTGCTTGACAGCGCGGCGCTGAGCGGCTATGATGGCAGAGGATGACAGTTCTTTGATGGGGATGGGTATGAAACACAGTCGATTTGTCAGGATCAGGCCGCTTGCCGCGCTGCTGCTCGCGCTCGCCATGCTGTGCGCCGCGCTGCCCGCCGGCTGTGCGGATGTGCCGGCCGCCGCGCAGGATACGCCCGCGCCCACGGCCACGCCCGCGCCCACGCCGCGCCCCACCAGCTTCCTGGGCGAGGCGGAGGCGGACGCGCTGCTGCTCGCCATGGACGAGCTGCTGCTGCTGCGCGCGCGGGGGAACCGCATCTGGCTCTACGAAGCGCCGGACCTGGCCGCGCCGCGCGAGAATGCGCGCAACCTGAGCACCAGCGCCGCCTACAGCGAGGTGATCGTGCTCGAGGAGGTCGCCGGGACGGACGAGGACGGCGCGCCCACGCCCTTTTACCGCGTGCGCACCGCGTTTGACGGCACGGAGGGGTACATGCCCGTGCAGCAGACGCGCGAATCCGTGCTCGCGGCGGAGGGCGTGGCGGGCTTTGCGCTGATGCAGCGGCCCGGCTGCGCGCTCTACCGCGCGCCGTCGCTGCAAAGCGACGTGCTCGCGCGCGCGGACTATCAGGCCGTGCGCGTGCTCGGCACGGTGCGGGACTTTGCGTTCGTGGTCACGCAGCAGGGGCGCTACGGCTTCATGGACCCGGCGCAGCTGCGCATGACCACGCGCGATGAGATCGAGCAGTATCTGGCCGCCGGCACGGTCGCGCACGCGCAGGAGCCGTTCCGCCCGGAGGCGTTCGCCGCGGCCGTGGAGGCGCGCGCCGGCGAGGCGGCCGCCTCGGCGGAGGAGCTGATCGTCGAGGAGCTCACGCGCGCGGGGCTGTATTTCTCGCCCGGCTATTACGGGCATTTCGTCAAGCCGCTTGGCGACGTGCAGCTCTACCCGCTCGGCCTGTATCAGGCGCCCGTGTACAATTCGCTGCTGTTCCGGCTGTGGAACAGCGCGGGGAACCTCGTGCAGTACCGCGGCGGCGAGACGGAATGGGCCCACATCGGCGACTATGCCGACGTGCAGCGCGGCGATTTGCTGTTCTTTGCCGAATACGGCGCGGCGGATCTGGCCGTCGTGCCCACGTATGAGGTCGTGCTGCGCGGGCCGGATTCCGGCTATGTGACCGCCTGCGGCGTCGCGCTCGGGGACGACCGCATGCTCACCGTGCAGGAGGGGCGCGCGGTGATCGTGGAGCGGGTGAGCGAATCGCCGCTGATCGCCTATTTCGACTGCGCGCGCCGCATCCACCCGAGCGTTGTGGACGAGGCGGCGCACCTGTGCGAGACGCTCATCAGCGCCATGTACGACCGCCTCGGCACGCCCTACAGCAACGCCCGCCGCACCGGCGACGCCAGCTACGACTGCTCCGGCATCGTCTGCTGGGGCCTGCGCAGCGCCGGCGTGCGGCGCTTCCTGCGCGACGATGAATTGCAGATGTGGGAGACGACCGCCTCCGGCCTTGCCAACATCGAGCGGCTCTACCGCGGCGAGGAGGAGATCGCCTTCCATAAGCTCAACGAGCGCCTGCGCGCCGTGGAGGACATTGCGCGCCTCGAGCGCGGGGACGTCGTGTTCCTCTACAACGAGCGCGGCTCGCGCATCGGCCACGTCATGGTCTGTCTGGGCGGCGGCAACGTCATCCACTCCACCACCGTGACCGAGCTGTACGAGGGCACGCTCGTGGCCGGCTTCCGGCCGGAATTGCAGGAGCTCTACGCCTGCGCGCGCCGCTTCTCCATCCCGGCAGCGGAGGGCGAAGCACCGGCGGCGGAGGATGATGCACCGGCGGCGGAGGGCGGCGAGCCCGCGGCGGAGGATGATGAACTCGCGGTGAAGGACGAAGAGCCGGCGGCGGAGGACGATGCACCGGCGGCCGACGCTACGGCCCCCGCGGAGGACGATGAACCCGCGGCCGGGAGCGATGCGCCCGCGCGCACGGACCCCTGACCGGGCGGCGCGATCCCCCGTATCCGCACGGCCGCTTCCCCTGCGGGGCGTTTCTCAGGAACAGCCCCGCAGGATTGTTTTTTGAGGAGAAGGACTGCGCCGCCGGCGGCGGCGCGGCGGCCGGCGGGACGGGGCGGCAAAAAAACGGGCGTAACAAACGCGCCGAATGCTGTATAATAGGGATGAGAAACACGGGTACGGAGGCTGGAGAGGAAACCATGCGGATTCTGTTCACGGGCGGCGGCACGGCCGGGCACGTCACGCCGAACCTTGCTTTGATGCGGCGGCTGCTGGCGGAGGGCTGGCAGGTGGATTATGCGGGCTCGAAAAGCGGCGTGGAGCGCGAGCTGGTCGCCGCGGTGCCGGGCGTGGCGTATCACGCCATCTCCACGGGCAAGCTCAGGCGCTATTTCTCCTGGCAGAACTTTGCGGACCCGTTCCGCATCCTGCGCGGCGTGTGCGAGGCGCGCCGCCTGATCCGGGAGTGCAGGCCGGACGTGATCTTCAGCAAGGGCGGGTATGTATCCGTGCCGGTGGTGATTGCCGCGGGCAAAACGCCGGTCGTCGCGCACGAATCGGACCTGACGCCGGGGCTGGCCAACCGCATCGCCGCGCGCTATGCCGACCGCGTATGCGTCACGTTTGCGGATACGGCCCGGCACATCAGCGGCGGCCGCGCGGTGCACACCGGCACGCCCATCCGGCCGGAGCTGTACGCGGGGGACAGGGCGCGCGCGCTTGCGTTCACGGGCCTGTCCGGCCAAAAGCCCGTGCTGCTGGTCATGGGCGGCAGTTCGGGCGCGCAGCGCCTCAACGAGCTGGTGCGCGCGGCGCTGCCCCGCCTGCTGCCCACGTTCGACGTGGTGCACCTGTGCGGCCGCGGTAAGGTGGACGCGGCGGCCGCCTGCCCCGGCTATCTGCAATACGAATATATCGACCGGGAGCTGCCCGACCTGCTGGCGCTGACGGACGTGGTGCTCTCGCGCGCGGGGGCGAACGCGGTGTTCGAGTTCCTCTCGCTCGCCAAGCCCGCCGTGCTCGTGCCGCTGCCGCTCTCGGCCAGCCGCGGCGACCAGATCGAGAACGCGAAATATTTTGAAAAGCGCGGCTATGCCGTCATGGTCGATCAGGACGCGGCCACGCCGAATACCATCGCGGACGCGGTGCTGGCGCTGTATGCGCGCCGGGCGGAATACCGCGCGCGCATGCAGGCCGACGCCCTGCTCGACGGCACGGACGAGGTCCTGCGCGAGATCCGCGCCGCCGCCGCGCACGGCGGCAAACGGGCATGAGCGCCGCGGGCGCGCTGTTTGCGCAGGCCGCCGCCCGGCAGGACTGGACGGCCGCCGCCGCCGCGCTGTCGCAGCTGTGCGCGCTTGCCAAAAAACAGGCGCAGCGGGAGGCGCTGCAAAAGGAGTTGCGCCGCGACGCGCTGCACGCCGCGCTCGCCTGCCCGGAGCCCAAGGCGCGCAAGAACGCCGCGCGGCTGCTCTCGGCCGACGGGGATCCGGGGGCTGCGCCCGCGCACGCCGCCGCGCTCGGCCGGGAGGGGCCGCGCTAAGACAAGCCG